>DASSGR010000109.1:0-38801 GCA_035693425.1 Solirubrobacteraceae bacterium | reverse complement strand
CAGCTCGACCGAGCGATCCGAGCCCGAGAGATGACGCCACGCCTGCTGCATGCAAGCGCCGCCCCACCAGACCGTTCCAAACACCTCCCACCAGCGAACGCGCGCCGGATCGACCTCGCGACCGCTGATGCGCTCGGACCCGCGGAACAGATCCTCGTAGGTGCCAAACCCGCCCACCGGATACTCCCCGCCGAACCGCCAGGCACGGACACAGAGGTACCCGAGGTCCTGGCACGGGTCGCCCCGGTGGACGAGCTCCCAGTCGAGCACGGCGCGGACGCCTTCCTCTCCGATGATCAGGTTCCCGAGACGAAAATCGCCGTGAAGCACGACCCCGCGCTCCGGCTCGGGGCGGTTCCGCTCGAGCCACGCCAGCCCGAGCTCGAGCGCGGGACTCGGCTCCTCGAACGAGTGGATCATCGCCGCCGTATCGGTGAGCGGATCGCCGCCCTCGAGGTCCGGGATCGCCTCGCGCGGGATCGAATGAATCCGAGCGAGAATCTCGCCGCACTGCTCGGCGAGGAGCGGGCGGAGCGCCGCGAACTTCTCCTCGCGAAGGATTCGCCTCGCGATCGTCTCCCCCTCGATTCGCTCCATCACGAGAAACGAATCGCCGCGCGCGACGATCCTCGGCTCGGGAACGCCCGCGCCTGCCGCCGCATCAAACGCGAGCGCCTCAACCGTCATCGATCCCCGGCCGCTGCGACCGCTACGCATAACCAGCGGCCTCCACTCACCATCGATCAGCGCGTCGAAAGACCACGTCTCGCGGCTGGCGCCGCCGGTCAGCCGCTGCACGCCGCGAACCTCGGCGGCGCCAGGCACGAGCTCGAGCAACTGCTCGGACAGCATCGGTGCAGTCCATCAGAACAAGCAGCTCCCGCGCGATCAGATCGAGCCGGTCAGCTGAGGCGCGCGCGGACGAGCAGGACGTCGTGGTCGGTGTGTGTGGCCGGCACGACCTGCGCCGAGGGCGATCGAAGCGCGCCGGTTCCGTAGACGTGCTGGCTGCCGGGGTCCTGGCGGCCTGACTCGTCGGTGCGGGTCCAGAAGTCGTCGGGCGCACAGGACGAGAGACGGTTGAGGTCGCCCCCGAAGATGACCGTTCGGTCGGAGCCGAGACGTGCGAGCAGCGACCTGAGCTCGGCGCACTGCGGGCCGTTGGCGGCGACCTCATCGGTCTCGTGGGATGCAAGGTGGGCGGTGCAGACGTCGACGCGGGCGCGGGTGCCGACACACAACCACCGGCGCTGCTCGGGGCCGGCCTGTGCCTTGAAGGCATGGCTGCCGCTGGTCTGGATGGCCGCCCGGGTGAGCACCGCGTCACCGAACACCCCACGGCTGCCGGGCCGGATGCACATCAGCCGCTTGCCGTAGTAGATCACTGTCGAGAAGCGCCAGTGATAACCGGTGCGACGGGCGATCTGCGCGACATCACCGCTACAGGCCTCGTTGAAGGTGACCGCGTCCGGATGTTCATCACGGATCCGGGCGACTGCCTCCTGCACCCCCGCGGGGTATTGCACCTTCTTGCGATAGCAGCCGGCCACACCCGACAGGCAGAGGTTCATCTGCATCAGCGTGTACGTCGATCCGGCGCGCGACCGCACCGCGGCAGTCGCAGCAGATCCCGAGGATCCGCTGCACCCCGTCATCGCGAGAACGACTGCGCACCCGGCCGCGGCAACCACCAGCTTCACGATCTCCGAAAGTACATGCGCTAGACCTCGAGTGGGAGGCCCTTAGCAAAGGAGCAACGTGAGCATTCGCGAAGCGCGGGAAACGGTCAACCTCGCCGGGTTATACGAAGAGGCCCCAATGCCATGGGATCGCGCCTCCACAGCGCTGGGCACGGGTTCGCTGAAGCCGGAGATTCCATGCTTTCTTGGCACGGTACGCCCCGACGGACGTCCGCATTCGGCGGGGGTTGGGGTTGCGGAGCATGACGGCGGGATCTATTTCACGAGTGGTCCCGAGACGCGGAAATCACGCAACCTCGCGGCGAATCCGGCGTGCACGCTGTCGCTGCGCCTCGATGGCATCGACCTGGTCTTGGAAGGCGACGCGGAACGCGTAGTCGATCAGCCCACCTTGGAGCAGCTGGCGTCGGTGTTCCGCCACGGAGGCTGGCCGGCCACGGTCGAGGGCGACGCGATCACGGCGCCGTACAGCGCGCAGAGCGCGGGGCCACCGCCGTGGCGCCTCTACCGCCTCAACGTGCACACCGCGTTCGGAGTCGGCCTGCGCGAGCCACACGGCGCGAGCCGTTGGCGCTTCTGAAACCCGCGTTCTGACGCTCGCCCGCGCGCTCGCCGTCAGCCGATCAGCGGGCTCGCGTGGCGTGGTTCGTAAAGCGGGAGCTCTCCGCCGCCCGGAAGCCTGAGCTTGGTCGAGAGTCCCCAGCGCTGTTCCACGACGCCCTCGATGAACTCCGCTCCCTTGGCCTCTAACTCTGCGACGGTCGCATGGATGTCGTCGCACATCAGGTACACCTCGTGATGCGGTCGGCCCTCGGCGGGATGGGAGGCCACCTCGGCGGGCGGGCCGGCGAATATCAGCCATCCACCTCCGGCATCCACCGACTCGAGGCCAAGGGTGTCTTGAAGGAACGAGCGCGTCGCGACAGGGTCGTCGGTGAACAGAACGGCGTGAAGCCCGATGATCATCTCGGCGAAGGGGCGCTACTCGGCGCCTTCACCGAACCGTGACGGATGCCCGACGCCTGGCCAGGGCGCCAACACGAGCACGATCCGTGCGTCGCTGATGGCGCGCACTGTGCGCCGCTCGTTGGGCCCAAAGTGCGCGAGGAAGCCGGGGCCGCCGTGCACCTTGCTGCCGTCGTGCGCGATCTCGACCTCTCCACCGGCGACGAGCAGATACGTTCGCTCGTGGACCTGATGCTCCTGTAGCTCCTCCCCACCGGGAAGGTGGATGGCGATCGCGCGGGTCTCGTCGTCTGAGCGCAGCACCTGTGGATGATGCGGCGGAACGTCCAGCGAACAGATGTCCCAGCTCTCCATGGGGTCTCCTCTCGTGAGCGTCTCGACCAATCATCCCTCAGGACGCAATGCCCGGGGAGCCTACGGTCGGTTTAGCGGAGGGTCCGGTCGCGCGACTTCGGGATCAGCCAGGCGGCGTGACGGACACTGCCCAGGCAAGCAGCACCGCCACTGGTATGACGAACATCCCGATGCTGGCCAGTGCGAGCAGGCAGAACACGGCGAGCAGCGAAACGAACGTCCACGCCACAACCCCGCTGACCGAGCCACCGCGCGTGCACTTGCGCCACAGCGCAAGCCACACCGCCGCGCTGATGACCGCCGGCACGGCCACGGGCAGCAGTACGCCGGAGCCGTTCTCCTCGACCAGCGTCGTCGACCCATACTCAGGGGCGAAGAGCGCCGCCGCAAGCAGGCCGATGCTCCACACAAACGCCAGCACCGTCAGGACGAACGCTCTGCGACCGCGGGACGACTGCATCGACGTCACGCGCGAAGCCTACCCCCGTGGCTACAGCGCCGACTCGAGAAGCTCGGCGTGCTGGTCCTCCGGTGGATAGCCGTAGGCGTACACCAGCAGGTCCTGATCGCCGTGGTTGGCGGCTTGGAGCGGCGTCATCGCGTCGATGTGAATGACGCCGCCGCGCGGGACCTCCACGCGGTCCGGCGGCTCGCCCACGTACATCGTCAACGACCCCTCGAGAACGACGAACGTCTCCTCCTGATGAGGATGACGGTGGCGCCGCCCCTTCGCACCCGGCTCGTAGCGCCAGACGTTCCCGCGGGTGTGCGCAAATCCCGCGGCCTCGCTGAGCTCCGCGACGTGCCGAGCCGGCTCGCCGGGCTCGTGTGGGCGCGTGATCCAGCTCAGATCGCCAGGGGTGATCACCCGAAATGCCATTTCGCCGCACGGTAGCGCCCTCGGGGGCGAATGACGGAAGGAATCTCAGCCGGCGCGCGTCATCTGCGGCAGGCGCCGCGCGTAGCGTTGCGCGCAATCGATCAGGAAAGCGAGCTGAGATGTCACCAAAGCTGTTGTCGCTGGCGGCCGCCACCGTCGGCATGATCGCCGCCGCGGGATTCGCAGCAGCGCAGGCCGGGGGCGCAGGCTCGGCGGCGCACACCGTGAAGCTTGTGCCGGTGAAGATCCACGAGACGTTCACACCGCTGCCGTGCACCGGTTCCCCGAGCCATCGCACGACTCTCGAACAAGAGGGGTGCGCCGAGAAACAGATCCTCAAGACCGATACTCAGGTCAACGTGCTCGGGGCGGAGATCTTCCAGCTGCTTGGAGACGACAGCGCGCGGCGCGACTTCAACGCCGCACAGCGTGCGTGGCTGAACTACCGCAAGGCGGACTGCTTCAGCATGTCGGACCTGTTCGAAGGCGGAACCGAGGCGGGGGTGGTCGACGCGCAATGCGTGGCCAGCCGCAACAACCAGCGCATCAAGGACCTGCATACCTTCAAGACGAACTTGCTCCGCACGGGCTGACGCGGCGGCCGGGGCCCGTGTGCGCTATCCCGTCTTGAGCGGGAGCCTCGACGTGATTCGCTTGCCGGCCGTGTTCGTGAGCACGACCGTGAGCTGGAGGTGCTTGAGCCGGTGATGTTTGGCGGCACTCTTGAGCGCCTTGCTCTCCTTCAACGCGCGCGACCTGATTTTCGCCGACAGCGTGTTGACCGGAGCGCGCAGCGTCACCAGCAGCGCACCGTGCTTGAGCGAGAGGGACTTGACCTTGGCGCCCTTGAGCGCGACGCCGAGGAGCTTCAGGCGCCCGTGGACGCGGTGGCGGACGAAGCTCAGGCCGCGCGGAAGCTTGACCGTGAACGACTTGAGCTTGGCGTTCTTGCCGGCCGTCAGCTTGAAGCTGATGGCGGGATGGCCGCTCGCCAGTCCCGAGATGGCGCCGCTGACGATTCCGGCCCGGCCGGTTGGGCTGGGCTTGGAGCCCGACCCGGACCCGGACCCGCTGCCTTGCGAAGCGCTGCAGCCGGCGACTGTGAACGGAGCGGAGACGGCGGCGCGCTGCCCGGACTGTGAGATGAGCGTGCTGCTGGCCGTTCCCGAGGGCGGTGAGCAGAAGGCAGCGAACGCGGCGTCCGGGCCGCCGGCCAGCGTCACCTTGAGGTCGGACAACGGGATGTCGGGCAGACCCGTGAACGTGGTCGTGTTGTGCGCGACGTCGACCGCGCCGGCGAGCGTCAGCGCGAACGGGGGCGGGAACACGATCACGATCTTCAGCGCGCTCAGCGTTCCCGTCAGGTAGTCGGTGCCGGTCAGCGGCACCGGATACAGGGGCGAGGTCGCGGTCGCGGTCCCGATCGTCTTGCACGTGCCAGACGCGGGGTTGGCGCACAAGATCCCGCCGGAGAGCACCGCGTGGGCGTTGGGCGAGAGCACCGCCGCGGGCAGCGTGAGCGACACAGACTGAGGGGTCGCCTGGGCAGGGCTTGCCGCCTGGGTGATGTCGCTGATGACCTGCGTCCCGGCGTCAGCGGCGTCCTTGGTCGCCGTCACTTGGAATGCCGGCGTGAACGGCAGCGCCGAGCAGCCGGTGACCTGCAGGGGAGCGGACGCGGTGTGAGGGGTCGGATCGGAGTACGAGTCCGTGGTCACCGTCACGTTTGCGGGAGTGGCCGGACAGCTTGCGGGCATCCGCACGCCGCTGAGCGTGCTGCTCATCGAGCGCACCTGGATAGGCAGGGAGTCGTATGTGTTCGGGATGTTGGCGAACGAGATGTTCAGCCCGAAGCCGGCGGGATCGGTCACCGGACGCACGGCGATCTCGCCGGGCGAGCCCAGCTGGGAGGTCTGGCCGAGCAGCGTCACCATCAGCGCGAGTCCCGCCAGGTCGCCCTGCTTGGGCGGCGCGACGAGGTCGAACGCGACTTGGCCGGTGACGGGAAGCACCCCGAGGCCGGTGGCGGTGACGGTTCCGCTGCCGACCTGGCAGGCGGGGGTCGGCGTACTGCTCTGCAGGCACGCGCCGCCGTTGATCGAGGCGTCAGCAAGCAGCCCGGCCGGGAGACCGATGGTCAGGTCCTTGGGAGAGTCGCCTCCTGTCGGGGAGAACGTGAAGTTCATCCCGAGGGGAACAGTGGAGGCTGCCTGCGTGCCGCCACTCTGGTCGAGTGACAACGCCGGCGTCACCGACGCCGACGCCGCCGGCGCGAGGACCACCGCGGTCAGGCCGATGGCCAGGCCAGTTAGAACCCGTCTTCTCATCACATCACACCCCTGCTGCCGATCGTTGCCTGCCCGTGCCGCCGGGCGATTGTAGGGCTCTGCGTCAACAAAAGGTGCCACTCCCAGTCCCGCTACACTCGCGTTAGTTGCCGACTCAACTAAGGAGTGCCGCTCGTGGACGTCGAAATCTGGTCTGACATCGCGTGTCCGTGGTGCTACATCGGAAAGCGCCGGTTCGAGGCTGCGCTCGCCCAGTTCGAGCATCGCGACGACGTGCGGGTGACCTGGCGAAGCTTCGAGCTCGACCCGGCGGCACCCGCTGAGCGCGAGGGCGAACGCGCCGCGCGCCTGGCCGAAAAGTACGGAATCTCGGTCGAGCAGGCTCGCAGCATGGAGCAGCAGATGACCCAGACCGCGGCCGGTGAGGGATTGGACTTCCGTTTCGACATCGCGCGCAGCGGCGCGACCTTCGACGCCCATCGCGTCGTGCACCTGGCCGGCGCACATGGACTGCAGGACCAGATGAAGGAGCGCCTCCTGCGGGCGTACTTCACCGAGGGTGCGCTGATGAGCGACCGCGACACGCTTGTGCGGCTTGGCATCGAAATCGGACTCGACGAGGATGAGGTCCGCGAGACGCTGGCCGGTGACCGCTACGCCGACGACGTTCGAGACGACGAGCGGACCGCCGGCGCGTTCGGCATCAGCGCCGTCCCGACCTTCGTGGTCGACCGCGCGATCGGCGCGTCTGGAGCGCATCCGCCCGAGGCGCTTCTGGAGCTGCTGCGCAAGGGATGGGAAAACCGCTCGCCGGTCAGCGTCGTCACGGGCGGCGAGTCCTGCGGGGTGGACGGCTGCTGACGCCGCCTAAGCGATCGCCGCGTCGCGCACGTAGTCGGCCGCCTTGCGAAGACGTGCGGACTGCTCCGCCGACAGCTCCCACTCATGGATCTCGGCAACGCCGTCGGGACCCAGCGACACGGGCACGCTCAGGCTCACGCCGCTGATCCCGTACTCGCCGTCGAGCACCACCGACGCCGGCCACTTTCCGGCCTCTCCGTCGGCGATCGCGCTCACCATCCGCGCGACGCCCAGACCGGACGTCCAGGTCGAGGACCGCCCGGAGTCCAGCGCGACGTGGCGGACGTACCAGCTGCCGACGAAGTCCTCGACCTGCTCGCGCTGGACCCGGTCGAGCGCCACGGCGGCGCCGTCAAGTTGCACACGATCCCACAGGTGCACCGCTTGCGGGCCGTGCTCGCCGATCGCCCAGGCGGTGATCCGGCCGGGCGCCACTCCGAGCACGCGGCCGATTCCCGTTCGCAGGCGCAGCGAGTCGTTGATCGTGTAGCCGAGCACCCTGTGGCGGTCGAGCCCGGTGCGCCGCTGCACGAGCGTGCACAGCGGATCGACTGGGTTTGTGACGAGCAGCAGCACGCCGGGCCAGTCTTCGGGCAGAAGGTCGACGACGGCCGTCACGATCCGTGCGTTGCCCTCGAGGTAGACCATCCGCGAGTCGTTGACCGTCAGCGGCAGCGACGCGGTCACCACGAGGATGTCGGCACGCGGGATGTCGTCATCGCCGCCCTCGCGCACCGTCCCGCGAGCGCCCTGCTCAAGCACCTGCTCGAGGTCGAGGACGTGTGAAAGGGCCATCTCGGGCCGGCGATCGGTCATCACCACGTCGAACTCGCCACCGCCGATCAACAGGTTGAACGCCACCGAGGCGCCCACCCCACCACCGGCTCCTACGATCACTACCTTGGGCATCGCGCAGCGCACGCTAGCTGCTCAGTAGAGTGCGCGATCTGACCATCTGTTCTCGATGCGAACGAAGGGACCGGATTGACGGCTACGACTGACTCGAAGGTTTCCGCCGGCGAGGTGCAGACGGTGGTGGCCGCGCGGCGGCTTTCGGGAGTCGGATCCGTGTTCATCGGGGTTGGCCGTCCGTCCACGGCGGCGTTGCTGGCGCGGCTCGTGCACAACCCGGATCTTGTGCTCGTCTACGAGTCGGGAACGATCGGCGCAAAGCCCGAGCACGTACCGCTGTCGATCGGCGATGGGGAGCTCGCGCAAACGGCCGACAGCGTCGTTTCGGTGCCCGAGATGTTCAACTACTGGATCGGGCCCGGGCGAATCGACGTGGCGTTCCTCGGCGCCGCGCAGGTCGACCGGTTTGCGAACCTCAACTCAACCGTGATCGGCGACTACGACCACCCGAAGACCCGGCTGCCCGGAGCCGGCGGGGCGCCCGAGATCGCCGCCTCGTGTGGCGAGGTCATGGTGATCTGCCCGCACGCCAAGCGCACGCTGGTGCCGCGGCTCGACTTTGTGACCACTGTTGGATTCGGCGACGGACCGGGCGCGCGCGAGCGGCTGGGATTCCGCGGCCGCGGGCCCACAGCGGTGATCACCGATATGGGCGTGCTCGAGCCCGATCCCGACAGCAAGGAGCTCGTGCTCGTCGAGATTCATCCCGGCGTCAGCGTGGAGGACGTGAGCGAGAACACCGGCTGGGAGCTCAGGGTCGCGCCGGACCTCCAGGTCACGCCCACCCCCACCGAGCAAGAGCTCATCGCGCTGCGCACCCTCACCAGCAGATGAGCGGCGCCTACGTCCTCGATGCCGTACGCACCCCGTTCGGCCGCTACGGCGGGGGGTTGGCGGGCGTGCGCCCCGATGACCTCGGAGCGCATGCCGTGCGCGCCTTGCTGGGGCGCGCCCCCGAGCTGGAACCGACCCGGATCGACGACGTGCTGTTCGGCGACGCCAACGGCGCGGGCGAGGACAACCGCAACGTCGCTCGCATGGCGGTCCTGCTGGCGGGCCTGCCCACGAGCATCCCGGGCGCGACGATCAACCGGCTGTGTGGATCGAGCCTGGACGCGGCGATGCAGGCCAGCCGGATGATCGAGGGTGGCGATGCCTCGATCATCCTTGTCGGCGGCGTCGAGTCGATGAGCCGCGCTCCGTGGATCCTGCTCAAGCCCGAGCGCGCATTCCCCCGCGGGCACGAGCAGCTTCATTCGAGCACACTTGGATGGCGGATGGTCAACCCCGAGATGCCCGAGCAGTGGACGATCTCGCTGGGCGAGAGCGCCGAGAAGCTGGCGCGCATCTACGAGATCTCCAGGGAAGCGCAGGACGAGTTCGCGCTTCGCAGCCACCAGCGCGCGGCGGCCGCCTGGGACGAAGGCTTCTACGGCGAGTGGGTGGTTCCGGTTCCGGACACTGACCTCGAGCGCGACGAGACGATGCGGCGCGACACGTCGCTCGAGAAGCTGGCCAAGCTCAAGCCGGCGTTCGCCAGGGACGGCACCGTGACCGCTGGCAATTCCTCGCCGCTCAACGACGGTGCCGGAGCGATGCTGCTCGCCGACGAAGACGGCGCGCGTGCGGCGGGGCGTGACCCAATCGCCCGGGTGGTGTCGCGCGGAGTCGCGGCGGTCGACCCCGACGTGTTCGGGATCGCGCCCGTTGAAGCCGCGAACATGGCGCTCCGTCGCGCAGGAATCGGATGGAATGACGTGTCTGTGGTGGAATTAAACGAGGCATTTGCGTCTCAATGTCTCGCGGACATCTCGCAATGGAAGGATCTGGACCCCGACAAGGTGAATCCCAACGGCGGCGCAATCGCGCTGGGGCATCCGCTCGGGGCTTCGGGAGTGCGCATCCTCGGCTCGCTCGCGCACGAGCTCAAGCGCCGGGGCGGTGGTTATGGAGTGGCCGCTCTCTGCATCGGCGTCGGCCAAGGCTTGGCGGTGGTACTGGAGGCATAGATGACTGACCAGCTCGAGAACGAGGCTCAGGCCGAGCGCGAGATCTACGACCCGATCTCGGACACCCCGACGTCGTATCTGCGCGAGCCCGAGGGCGCTCACCCGCCGATGGACTACCCGGGCTACAAGTCGACGGCGTGGCGCCACCCCAAGCAACCCCCGATCTACCTGCCACAGACGATCACCGAGATCACCGGGCCGCAGCTCACCGCAGACCGGATTCTCGGCACGTACGACAACGACCTGACCCGCCAGCACGAGGGCGAGCCGATCGGCGAGCGGATCACCGTCACGGGACGCGTGTTCGACACCGAGGGCAAGCCGCTGCGCGGCACGCTGGTCGAGATCTGGCAGGCCAACGCCGCAGGCCGTTACCTCCATCGCTGGGACAGATGGCCCGCGCCGCTTGACCCCAACTTCTCGGGCGCCGGGCGCTGCGTCACCGACGACGAGGGTCGCTACTCGTTCACGACGATCAAGCCGGGCCCCTACCCCTGGGGGAACCACTACAACGCGTGGCGCCCCGCTCACATCCATTTCTCGTTGATGGGTCGCGCGTTCGTCCAGCGCCTGGTGACCCAGATGTACTTCCCCGGCGACCCGTTCTTCCCGTATGACCCGATCTTCAACTCGGTCGCGGACGAGCCCGCGCGGGAGCGGATGATCTCGACCTTCTCGATCCATGACACCCAGCCGAACTGGGCCGCCGCGTACCACTTCGACATCTACCTGCGGGGACCGGGCGCGACGCCGTTCGAGGAGGCATTTTGATCTTTCAGACCACCCCCTCGCAGACCGTCGGGCCGTACTTCGCGATCGGCCTGCCGTGGGACGTCGGGCCCGAGGCCGTCACTCCCGAGACGCCGGGCGCCATTCGGATCCGGGGAACGGTGTACGACGGAGAAGGCACGCCGATCCCCGACTTTCTGCTCGAGACCTGGCAGGCGGATCCCGAGGGGCGCTTTGCCGACATGCACGAATATGGCGGGCGCTCGCAGTTGGAAGGCTTCCGCGGCTTTGCGCGCTACGGGCTCGAAGACGGAGACGGGAGATTCGAGATCGTCACGATCAAGCCCGGTCCCGTGCAGGGGCTCGGTGACGCGGTGCAGGCGCCCCACATCGCGGTGTCGCTGTTCGCGCGCGGGATGCTCAACCGAGTCGTCACGCGCATCTACTTCGCCGACGA
Organism: Solirubrobacteraceae bacterium; assembly: GCA_035693425.1. Taxonomy (GTDB): domain Bacteria; phylum Actinomycetota; class Thermoleophilia; order Solirubrobacterales; family Solirubrobacteraceae; genus Palsa-465. The sequence continues at coordinate 27,645 of DASSGR010000109.1, read as the reverse complement.
GGAGGCGGCCAACGCCGCCGACCCGGTGCTGGCACGGGTGCCGGCGGAGCGCCGCGCGACGCTGCTTGCGCAGCCCACCGCCGACGGCTACGCGATCGACCTGCGAATCCAGGGCGCGGGCGAGACCGTCTTCTTCAGCGTCTGACGACGCGCGCGCCGGTCAGGTCGGCCTGGATCCCGGCCACGGCCTGGCGCGCGAACGGGAGAAAGTCGCGCCGCAGCACCGCCATCGACGCGCGGCTGGCGTGCACGGAGACGTTCAGCGCCGCGATCACGACGTCGCTTGCGTCCTTGATCGGAACCGCCAGCGAGCGCAGGCCCTCCTCGAGCTCCTGGTCGGTGGCCGCATAGCCCTGCTTGCGCGTCGCCGCGAGGATCGTTCGCAGCTCGTCCTTGTCCTTGACGGTGCGCGCGGTCAGCGGACGGATCTCGATTCGAGACAGGCGCTCCTCGAGCTCGTCCTCGGGCAGATTCGCTAGCAGCACGCGACCCATCGACGTCGCGAACGCGGGCAGGCGTGTTCCCACCGACAGCGTGATGCTCATGATCCTGCGCGTGGGCACCCGGACCACGTACACGACCTCGAGATCGTCGAGAACCGAGATCGAGGAGGACTCGTTGACCTTTGCGACGAGCGCCTCCATATGCGGCTGGGCGACCTCGGGCAGGGTCAGGCTCGACAGGTACGCGTAACCCAGCTCGAGCACCCGCGGGCGCAGCGAGAAGCGCCCGTCGGCGAAGTTCACGTAGCCGAGCTTGACGAGCGTCAGCAGGAACCGGCGCGCTGCCGCGCGCGTGAGACCCGTTGCCCGCGCAACGTCGCTGAGCGCGAGCTCGCGGTGCTCGGCGTCGAACGCACGGATCACCGACAGCCCGCGCTCGAGCGACTGGACGAAGTCTGAGTTGCGAGATTCGGTCGCGGTCATGCTCGCCTGCCGAACGGGCACCCCTGCCCCGTTCGGCATGCGAACACTATCTCAGAGCTTGGCCGCGCTGGCGGGCGTTAGAGCGTGATGGCCTTCTCGACCGACAGCGCCAGCAAAGACTGCCCGGCGATGCTGGGGTGAATACCGCACATGCCGGGCGTGTCGTTGAGCTCGGTAATCAGGCCGGCCTGGCAGGTGCTGCCGCCAAAGTGCGCGGCGCCCTGCTGCAGCTCGCCGTAGCCGTCGGCGATGACGACGTGGTAGGGCTTGGCGGCGGCGTCCTGTGTCTTGTTGAGCAGCTGCGACTGGGCGTTGACCGCCGGCACGGAGTAGTTGAGCGAGTAGTAGTTGACGATCGCGATCTGGCCCGTGTAGTGGGCCTTCTTGCGGATCGAGCCGAGGATCGTGTGGATGTTGGCCGTCACCTTGGCGGCCGTCGCCTGCTGCTCGGCGGTCTTGGCGCAGCCGTCGGCCGTGGTCTCCTGGCAGACGAAGAAGTCGTTGGCGCCGATCATCAGCGACACCAGCGAGACGTTCTTGTGCGCCTTGAGGTACGAGAGCGCGAACGCGAGCTGCGAGCCCTTGTACTTGACGTGCAGCGGGAACTGCGTCCGGTAGCCGACGCCCGGATGTCCGGGGCTGTTCTCACAGCCGTTGCTCTGCGCCTTGGGGTTGATCAGGCTTGAGCTGGTCTCGCCCGAGCAGGCCGCGTTGGCGACCTTCAGGTGCAGGGCATCGCCTGCGAGCTCGGGGTAACCGAAAAAGCTCGCGGCGTTGTGGTAGTTGGGCGCCGGGACCACGGTGCCCTCCATGTAGCCAAACGTGACCGAGTCGCCCAGGGCGAGATACCGGGTCCCGGGCGCGACGGGTAGTGGCTTCGCCGTCTTGGCCGCCGCCGCGCTCGCGCCCACGGCCAGGGCGCCAAGCACCAGCGCGGTGCAGGTGAACAGCTTCATCTCTCCTCCTTGTTCCGGCGACCCGACCTGCCGCCCGACGATCGCTAGGAAGCGGGAGATCCTACTGTTCGAGTGCGAGCTCCCGCGCCGCGGCGGCGCGGCCGCAGGTGCGGTGCAGCAGCACGAGCATGCCGGCGAAGATGATGCAGTCGCCGATGCTGAGCACGTTGGGCAGCGGTCCAGGGATCGGGATCAGGTCACCGAGCCACGCCAGGTGCGGGTGCGCCAGCGGTGTGGCGTTGTGGTATCCGGAGCTCTGGACCTCGCCGGCGATGCGCTCGGCCGTCGCCGATGCCGGCATCACGCCCTTGTTGGCGAGGATCGCGATCAGGTTCAGCGCGGCGCCGGTCGCGATCACGCGGACGCCGGGGATGTTGATGTTCGCGGCCAGGAACACGCATAGCAGTGCGTAGGTGACCACGTGTACGGCCGAGTGAAGCGTGTGGTGGCCGTCAGGCACGATCACCGTGATCACGACCTGAAGCACGAGCGCCAGCGGCGCCGTCCACAGCCACCGCAGCTGCAGCTTGGCGAGACGCGAAAGCTTGCCGCCGGTCAGCGGCACGCTGATCAGACACAGTGCCGCGAGGCCGAAGAGGATCATGCCGCGTACCTCAGAGCGTGCTCGACCGCGGTCAGCTCGTTGTGGTCAATCAGCCACCGGGTTGCGTCGTCGGCGGCCAGCGGCTTGGAGATCTCGAAGCCCTGAACGCCGTCGCAGCCGAGCTCCTTGAGCTCAGGCAGCAGCGTGCCGTCCTCGACCCCTTCGGCGATCGCGCGCAGGCCGAGGTGGTGGGCGAGGTCGATCGTCGAGCTGACGATGATCGTCTCGCTCGAGCCCGCCGCCATCCGGCTGACGAAAGACTGGTCGATCTTGATCTCCGACACCGGCAGGTCGGCGAGGTAGGCCAGCGACGAGTAGCCGGTCCCAAAGTCGTCGATCGAGATCTCGATCCCCAGCCGGTCGAGCTCGCGCAGCACCGCGCGCGCCGTCACCGGGTCGGCGATCAGCGTGCTCTCGGTGATCTCGAGCTTCAGGCGGTTTGCCGGGACGCCGGCGTTGCGCAGCGAGTCGACGACCAGCCCCGGGAAGTTCTCGTCGACGAGCACACGGGTGGAGACGTTGACCGCGACGACGACGTCGATGTCCTGCTCGCGCCAGCTCGCCACCTGGGCGAGCGAGGTGTCGAGCACCCGCTGGGTCAGCGGCTTGATCAGGTTAGTCAACTCGGCGATCTCCAAGAACGACGCCGGGGTCAGCAGGCCGAGCTCGGGGTGCTGCCAGCGAACAAGCGCCTCGACCGACAGGACATCGCCGGTGTTCAGGTCCAGGACCGGCTGATACCAGACGATCAGCCCCTCGGTTTCCACCGCGGCGCGCAGCGCCGCCGTCAGCGCCAGCCGGGCGGGGCTGTTGTGGTCGTGCCGCTCGTCGTAGAGAGCGAAGTCGGCGTGGCCGCCCTTGGCGCGGTACATGGCGACGTCCGCCTTCTGAACGAGGGTCTCGACATCGGTGCCGTCCTCCGGGTAGAGCGCGATGCCGACGCTGGCCTGGGCGTCGACCTCGATGTGCTCGAGCTCGAACGCCGATCGCAGCGCGGTCGCGATGGACTGCGCCAGAGCCATCGACGCCTCGCGGTCGCGGCCGTGGCTGAAGATCGCAAACTCGTCACCGCCGAGCCGCGCGATCTGGTCGCCGCGGCCGAGCTGCTCCCGGAAACGCTCAGCGACCTGCTGGAGGAGCAGGTCGCCGTATCGATGACCAAGCGTGTCGTTGACCTCCTTGAATCGGTCAAGGTCGACGAGCAGAAGACAGGAAGGTTGGGCGTCGGACCTGAGCGTGTCTTCCACCGTCTCTCGAAACGCGGTTCGGTTGGGCAGTCCGGTTAATGGATCGTGCCGCGCGGCGTGCTCGTTGCGCGCGCCTTGCCACACCGCGTGGTGAATGGCGACGACCGGGGCCAGGAACAGGGGCACGAGCAGCACCGAGAACGAGATCGCCGCGACGACGATCGGCGCCAGACACAGCATCGCGCCGCCGGCCACGACCACGAACGCAAAGTTGTTGCGGAAGTAGTGGATGACCGAGACTTCCTGATAGATCGCGATCGCCAGGTTGACGACCGCGGTGTTGACCAGGAAGAAGACGGCGGATCCGATCAGCAAGGCGGGCAGCTGGCTGGAGTCCAGCGGGTGAGCCGAGGGGATGCCCGAGATGTGGGAGATCGCCCTCATCGCAAGCATGGCGGCGATCAGTGCGATCGTGTACTGGCCGAGGTTGAAGCGGGACCGCCACCCCACCTTGCCCGAGGCGACGTCCTGAATGACCGAGCCGATGCCCTGCGCGATCAGCGCCGGGCCGAGACCACCGGCGAGAAGCAGCGCCATCGAAAAGGCGGTCGAGAGCGTGAGCATCTCGTCGTTTCCCCGGCGGGGGATCTTCACGGGAAGCATCTCGCCGAGGAGCACTCCGGCCGTCAACGATGCGAACGTGATCGGCTGCTCGACGATGTAATCCAGGTCGATCATCCCCCGCAACGCCACGACGCTGGCGCATCCGGCCAGGAAGATCGCTGCGCAATACAGTCGGACTGGGGGAAGACGGAGGGTCATGGCACTTGCGGAGAAACTGAGCGCGCGCCGCAGTGCTGGCAGCGCGCGCCCGTGATGTCTCTAAAAGAACTTGCTGGCCGCGCCAGAAGCGACGACAACCGCGACGACCGCGGAAAGCGCCGAAGCGGCGCGGTAGACGTGGAACTTCTTCATCTGTACCTCCTTGCACAGTTGAACGCCTTCGTTTCGGCGCATTTGGTCGTCAATCGGCATTTGGGCGGGAAACGTGAGGGCAGCGTGGAAACCTCAACACACTGCTTCTCAGCCGATTGATCGGTCGCCGGCGGCGAGGGTTTAGCTAGGCGTCTGCGTCCGCGGGCCAGTCGGCGCCCGAGACCCTGCCGAGCGCCACCGAGAGCGCGTGAGTGCCCTTCTGACCCAGGCCCTGGCCCTGCGCGGCGACGTAGAGTTGCTCGGCGAGCGCCGTGCCCGGAAGCGAGAGCTTCATGCGCCGGGCCTCGGCCAGGGCGATCCCGAGGTCCTTGACGAAGTGGTCGATCTTGAACCCGGGCTCGAAATCACCCTGGAGGATCCGCGGGCCGTAGTTGGACAGCGACCAGGAGCCCGCGGCACCGCTCTCGATCGTGGCGATCGTCTGCTCGAGGTCGAGGCCCGCGCGATGCCCGTAGAGCAACGCTTCGCAGAGCGCGATCATCCCCGAGGCGATCGCGATCTGATTGACCATCTTGGTGTGCTGGCCCGAGCCCGGACCGCCCATCAGCTTGATCGTCTTGCCGAGGGAGTGCAGCAGCGGCTCGGCGCGCCCGAAGGCCACCGGCTCGCCCCCGACCATGATTACCAGCGTGGCGTTGCGCGCACCGACGTCGCCGCCCGAGACTGGCGCGTCCAGAGCCTGAACGTCCTTGGCCGATGCCGCCTCGTGGATCTCCACCGCGAGCGCAGGTTCGCTGGTGGTCATGTCGACGAGCAACGAGCCGGGCTGCATGACCTCGAGAACCCCGTCGTCTCCAAGCACAACCTCGCGAACGTCGGCCGGGAACCCCAGCATCGTGAACACGACCTCCGCGTCGGCGGCGACCTCCGTGGGCGAATCGTGCCAGGTGGCCCCCTTCTCGACCAGCGCCTCGGCTCGCGCGCGAGTGCGGTTGTACACGGCCAGCTGATGGCCGGCGTCGAGCAGGTGGCCCGCCATCGACGATCCCATCACCCCCGTGCCGATCCAGCCGATGCCAGTCACGAGGCGGAAGCTATAGCACGCGCCCGCCCGCGTACGACCGCCGAGGCTGCCGGGTTTCGCCTCAAGGCGCCGGGGGCTCATGCCGATCACGCGGGTATGGACGGACAACTCGAGGCCCGGCGCATTGCGCCCATGTCAAGGCTTCGCTCGCTGAGCCTGGTCGCGATCGCCGCGCTGCTCGAGCTGCTGCTGATCGCTCCGTTCGTCGATCACCTCGCCGACTCGAACCCGACGATCCACTTCACGCAGCATGGGTTGATCTTCCTCGGCGGCGTCCTGATGGGAGTCGCGCTGCGCGACGCCTATCGGCAGTCGCACTCGTAGTCGGAGCGGATGACCCTCGCCGTGCTGATCCGAGCGAGCACGAATCCGTTCGTCCAGCACCTGCCGCATCTGGCGTTCGTCCTCGTCGGCGTGATCGCGTACTTCTGGGTGGGGTACCGTCACCGGCCGGGTGGCGGCGCTGACGGCCCTGCTGGTGCCGGCCGTCGCGATTCGCGAGTCGTCGCACCGGCCACGTCCACTCCTCGCCGAGTGCGCCGACCGGTCGCCCGCCGGGCCCTGCTGGCGCTCGCGCCGCTGATCGGCGCGGTCGCAACGGGCGCTGTTCTGTACGGCCTCGACGTCGGCCGCGATCACCCGGGCGCCGGCGTGATCTGGAGCCATGTCGGCTTCTCGATCCTCGCCCTGCTGCTCGTCGCCTACAAGCTCAAGGCCCTCGGCGGCACCCGCCTGCGCCACGCGTTCACGTCTCCGCGTCTGTCCGACGTGCTGTCGCTGGTGCTCGGCGTGTTGCTCGTGCCGCTGCTGATCACCGGGGTCCTGCTCCTGATCGCACCCAGCACAGGCTCCTTCACCGCCTACCTGCACCTCGTCGCCAGCGCCTGGTGGACGGCAATGCTCGTTTGGCACCTGTGGCGGTACATGGCGCCGGCCGTGCGCAGCGCCGGGGCTGAAACCTCGGCCGCGATCCCGCCGGCGACCGCGGTCGCGCCCGTCGCGGGCTCGGACTGACGCACACAACCCGTCGGTGACACCTGAGTCAGCGGGCCGTTTGCCGGATCCGCGGGCGCGCGCGGTGCATAGCGCGACAACCTTGGAGCGCCCGTCCGGGCGCGTCGTGTGATGCACCGCATAGGTGCATGGAACGGCAGGCCTTCCCCGCCCCGGTGACGATTGTCGTGTGGTGACACCCTCTGGGTGGCGCAGGCCATGGCGACTACGGTCGCGCCGGTCGCCGGCACAGACTGACCGGGGCAGAACGCGACAACCGCGTCGCTTTAGGCGAGGTGATCCGCGCTGACCACCTAATACGGTGGTCCCTGCGGATCGGCTCCCCGTTGACGCCGCGATTGTCGTGTAACACCCCCCAAGGAACCGAGCGGAAGCCGCAGAACGCGGCTCGCGAGGGTCCGCTCGACAGCTGCGGCGCGCGCCGCGGCCACTCAGACTCAGGCGAACAGCTTGTCGACCGTCTCGGGCGGCTCGGGCCTGTAGAACAGGAAACCCTGGGCCGTGTCGCAGCCGGCAGCCTGCAGGTTGCCGAGCTGCTCCTTGGTCTCCACGCCCTCGGCGGTGACCGACAGCTTCAGGGTGTGGCCGAGCTCGATCACGGCGGTGACGATCGCGGCGTCCTCCGAGCTGTCCGGAAGCCCGCGCACGAACGAGCGGTCGATCTTCACGCAGTCGACGGGCAGGCGCCGCAGGTACTCGAGCGACGAGTAGCCGGTGCCGAAGTCGTCGACGGCGATCTGGATGCCAAGGTCCTTGAGCTCTGACAGCTTGCGGATCGTCAACTCGGGGTCCTCGATCAGGACGCTCTCGGTGACCTCCAGGCAGAGCCGGCCCGGCTCGATGCCGCTCTCGGCGATCACGTCTGCAACCGTCTGGGGCAGGCCCTCCTCGGCCAGCTGACGGGCAGACACGTTGACCCGCAGCGTCAGCGGCTCGGAGCGGCGGCGCTGCCACTCAACGGCGTGGCGGCACGCATCGCGCAGCACCCATTCGCCGATCTGGACGATCATCCCGGTCTCCTCGGCCAGACCGATGAACTCGCCCGGGCCGACCAGACCGCGCTCGGGGTGCTCCCACCGGACCAGGGCCTCCAGGCCGATGATCTTGTCGCCGCTGATCGACACCTCGGGCTGGAAGAACACGCGGAACTCCTCGCGCTCGATCGCCTTGCGAATCGCCTGCTCGGTGTGCAGCCGCGCCAGCGCGCGCTCGCGGGTGAGCTCGTCGAACAACAGCAGCCGGCCACCGCCCGCCGCCTTGGCCCGGTACATCGCCGCGTCGGCGTCGCGGATCAGGTCCTCGGGCTCCTGGTCGGGATCCAGGCCGACGGCGATGCCGATGCTGGCGGTCGCGGTGGTCTCGCCGTGTGCCAGGTGAAACGGCGTGGTGAAGGACTTCAGGACGCGCTCGGCGACGGCCACTGCGTCCTGGTCGTCGAAGATGTCCTCGCACAGGATCACGAACTCGTCGCCGCCGAAGCGAGCCAGCGTCTCGTGGCGGCGCAGGTTGTGTCCCATGCGCTCCGCGACGGCCGTGAGCAGCTCGTCGCCGGCGCCGTGACCGAGGCTGTCGTTGATGACCTTGAAGCGGTCGAGGTCGAGGAACAGCACGGCGACCGCGCGACCAGGGGCGCGGGTGAGCCGCTGGAGAGCGAGCTTGAGGTTGTTGATGTACAGCATGCGGCTGGGCAGCCCGGTGAGCGGGTCGCGCAGCAGCTGGTTCTCGTTGGTGCGCCACGCGACGATGTGCGCGACGCTTGCGGCGAGCACGAACCCGCCGTGGATCGCGGCCCAGACCCAGGGGTGCGCGCGCGCCTGCGGGTCCTCGTAGACCGCCGATGGCGCGACCACGCCCATCACGCCGTGGTGCACGACAACGTAGGCGATGGCCACAAGGAACGGCGTCCAGTCCTGGTACAGGGTCAGGACCCCGATCATCACGAAGAAGTGGAAGTGAGCCTCGGTGGTTCCGCGCCACAGGTCGACCAGCACTGCCGAGCACGTCACGAGGCCGAACGAGGCCGCGACAACGCGCGCCTTGATGCCGAACCGTTCGGAGCTCGCGCCAACCGCGAACAGCACGATCAACGAGATGTCGCCGATGATGTGAGCCAGGGATTCGCCGCCGACCAGCAGGCCGAACAGAAGCAGCGCCGGGACGTGCAGCCACAGCAGCACCACGATCCCCTGGTGGCGCCGACGCCAGATGTGCTCGGGCAGCAGCTGCCCCTGGGGGAGCCAATGCATCAGCGCGGCCCATCGACCACGCGCCCAGTCGAGCGGTCCTACGCGCCGCGCATGGCCGCGCTCGAGCCCGCGCGGAAGCGCACTGCCGATTGCAGGGGTGCCCGACTCGTCGGCTGCGGGGTTGGCGGTGGTCATGGCTCAGCCCCGGGCGGCGTGTCGGATGTCCACGATCGCCGGCTTCGGCACGGCGCTGCCGGGGACCGACAGCGGGGTTGCGCACGGGGCGCCGGTCTTGTAGACGAATCGCCGTCGCGCTTCGTGGTAGCGGCGATCAGGCCCGAAGAAGTTCTCGTGGCACCTGGCCAGCTCCTCGGTCCGGTAGGTGCTCAAAGGCTTGAGCTGCTCGTCGGCTTCGCGGCGGCGGCGCTTGTTCTCCAGCCAGTAGTCGACGTGCGGGTGGCGGGCGAGGCGCTCGGCGAGTCCGCGCACCTGGTCGCTGAAGCTAGCGGCTGTGTCACCGAACGCGGCGTCCAGCAGCCCCATCTCGACAGCCTGGCGACTACCGATCGGCTTGAAAGTCGTGGTTATCGCGGCGCTCATCTCGGCGCCGATTCGGCGCGGCAACAGGTAGGTCCAGTACTCGGAGCCGTACAGGCCGCCCATGTGCTGGTAGTAGGGGTTCAGGACGACATCGCGCCGAGCTACCACGTGGTCGGCCGCGAGCGCCATCGGCACGCCGCCGGCGGCGGCGTCGCCCATGAGCGCCGAGACCACCAGATGCGAGCCCGTCTCGATGATCTCGCGGACGATGTCGTCGATCGCATGCAGGTTGAACCACGACTCGACGCCGGGGTCCTCGGCGGCCTCGATCACGTTGAGGTGGATGCCGTTAGAGAAGAAGTCCGCGCCGCCGCCGAGCACGATCACCTTGGTCTGCGAGCGGCTGCGCGCGTAGACGTACGCGTCACGCAGGCGGCGGGACTGATCGGTGCTCATCGCACCGTTGTAGAACTCGAAGTTCAGGTAGCCGACGCCGCCGTGCTCCTCGTAGGAGATCTCGCGGAACGTCTGGTCGGGAGCGATCGGAGCGTGGACCGCGACCGGCACCTCGGGCGCGTCGACGTGACAGCCCGTGAGCTCCAGCGCGCGCGTGGCGGGAAGCTTGAAGTGCTTACGCTCGTCCTCATCGCGGCGCTTGAGGTGGGTGATCCAAACGGCGCCGTCGACGGTCGCGCGGCAGATCGCGCCGTGACGACGAGCGATGATCTCGCCGGGCCGGCCGCGCATCGCGGTCTCGTAGTGCACGCCGAACAGCTGGAACTCGCCGCCCTCGATCGTGTCTAGCACCCCGGGGTGACCCTCGGCTGCCCGGATCTTGCGGACCACTGCGTCGGTTCCGTCGAAGTCCCAGTCGATCCTGCGGTCGGCCTGCTTCATCAGCGGCCGCAGACGTCCGGTCACCGCCGGGTCGTCGTAGTCCAACGGCAACGGCACAAAATCGTCGACGTCGACGTTGGTGACGGCCTCGACCAGCGCCTCGACGGCGGCGCGGCGGACTTCGTGACGGTAGATGCTGCTCTTGCCGGCCGGGCGCATCGGGAAGTTCCGCGTCGCCCAGATGTCGCCGGCGTCGGCCTCCTCGATGGCTTCGAGCACCGTCACGCCCCACTCCTGCGCGCCGGTTTCGACGGCCCAGTCCAGCGACGACGGGCCACGGTCGCCGTGCGGTCCTGGGTGGACCACCAGGCAACGGTGGTGAGCCCACACCGACTCGGGGATGAACGTCTTGAGCATCGGACACACGACCAGCTCGGGCTGGTGCTTGGCCACGGCGGCCTCGATCTCGTGCGAAGCGTTGACCACCGCCACCTCGATCTCGTGGCCGAGCTCGGTCAGCGCGACATAGGCGCGCTGGCTCAGGCTGTTGTGTGCGGACACGACGAACAGGATGCGCAGCGGCGTCTGGGCGATGCTGAGCGGCGCCTCCCCCCGCAAAGGGGCAGGGCTGCGCCGCAGAACGTCTTCGAGCTCTGACGTCTCCATGACCGCTCCGATCGACCGCGCCATAGCAGGTCCTGAAGCGATCTGGACGGATTACCTATGAGTCGCGATCCGGCCAGGGAAGGGTGTCCGGCGGGTTGGCGTCCTTAAAAGCAGCGAGTCGGGGTCGCGACAAACCTCCACACAGGAGTCAGACCGTGCGTACTCACAAGAAGTTTTTGGCCCCAACCGCCGCGGTCGCCACAGCCCTGCTGCTGGCGGCATGCGGAAGCGCCTCGAGCTCATCGAACAGCAGCGGCTCGTCGGCGGCGCTCGTCAAGACCGCATCCAACTCGGCCGCCGGCGGGACGATCCTCGTCAACGCCGGAGGCATGACCCTTTACCGGCTCAGCGGCGAGAAGGCCGGCAAGCTCATCTGCACGAGCACGGTGTGTCTGCAGACCTGGCACCCGCTCGTCGCATCGAGCGGGAAGCCCAGCGGCACCGTCGGCTCACTGACCGTGATCAAGCGCCCCAACGGCGCCATGCAAGTGGCCTACAAGGGCCAGCCGCTGTACACGTTCGCCGGCGACACGTCGCCGGGTCAGGACAAGGGCCAGGGCATCAAGGACGTCGGCGTCTGGAACGCCGTCACGACCGGCGCGTCCAGCTCATCGAGCTCGAGCAGCAGTGGCGGCGGCCGCTACGGGTACTGACGCGCGACCGGCCAGATCAGAGCTCGCCGATGCGCCGCCGCAGAAAACGGCGCTCGGGCTCTGAGCTTGCGAGCTCAAGCGCGCGCCCGTAGGCCTGGCGCGCCTCGTCGCCCCGGCCCAGCCGCCGCAGGAGCTCGCCGCGCGTGGAGTGCAGATAGCGATATTCGTCGAGGTCGAGTTGCTCGACGAGTGCGAGCGCCCGCTCGGGCGAGCCGGCCTCAGCGATCGCGACGGCGCGGTTGAGCTCCACGACCGGCGACCCCGTGAGCTGGGAGAGCTGGGCGTAGAGCGCGGCAACCTGGGGCCAGTCGATCTCCTCCTGGGTCTGCAACGAGGCGATCGCCGCCTGGATCACGTACGGCCCGCGGCCTCGCAGCGCGATCGCGCGGTCCAGCAGCTCGCGAGCCTGCGCGACCTCCTGGGCGTCCCACAAAGACCGGTCCTGGTCTGCCAGCAGCACGAGATCCTCGCCGGCGAAACGAGCTGCGCGGCGCGCGTGGTGAAGCATCATCAACGCCAGCAGCCCGTGGACCTCGGGCTCGTCGGGCATCAGCTCGACGAGCACGCGCCCTAACCGGATCGCCTCGCCGGCCAGGTCCACGCGGCCTCCGTAGCCCTCGTTGTAGATCAGGTAGATCACCGCGAGCACGGCCTGCAGCCGGTCGGGCAAAAGGTGGTCCGACGGCACCGAGAACGGGATCTTCGTCGCCTTGATCTTGGCCTTGGCGCGTGACAGCCGCCGTTTCATCGTCTCTTCCGCCACCAGGAAGGCGCGCGCGATCTCGTCGGTCGACAGGCCCCCGAGCGCGCGCAGCGTGAGCGCCACCTGTGCGTCGGTCGCCAGCGCCGGATGGCAGCAGGTGAAGATCAGCTCGAGCCGCTCGTCTGCGATCGGCGATTGGTCCAGTTCGTCCATCTCGTCCTCGGTGGCCTCCGGCACGTCGAGCAGGCGGGTCTTCTCGGCGAGCGTGCGGGCGCGGCGGATGCGATCGATCGCCCGGTTGCGGGCGGTCGTCACCAGCCAGCCTCCGGGATTGGCGGGCACGCCCTCCCTCGGCCAGCGCTCGGCCGCGACCGCGAACGCGTCCTGGGCGGCGTCCTCGGCGAGCTCGAAGTCGCCGAGGAACCCCACCAGGTGAGCGAGGACGCGGCCCCACTCGTCGCGGAAGACCTGCTCGATCAGCAGGGGCCTAGCGCTCCACCACTGGACGCACCTCGACCGAGCCGCCGTAGCGGGCGGCCGGGATTCGTCCTGCCAGCTCGAGCGCCTCGTCCAGGTTTCCGGCCTCGAACACGTAGTAGCCGCCGAACACCTCCTTGGTGTCGGCGAACGGACCGTCGGTGGTCAGGGTCTTGCCGTCCTGCACGCGCACGGTCGTTGCGGTCTGCACCGGCTGCAGCTGCGCCCCGCCGACACACCGCGAATCCTCTGCCAGCGCCATGTACTCGCCGTACATGCCGTTGCGCTCCTCTTCGCCGACCTCGTCCAGCGCACCCGGCGTCTCGTAGATCAACAGTGCGTACTTCATGTGGACCTCCTGGGGGAGTTACCTGTTGTCGCCCGTAAGACGAACCGCGAGCGCGCGAGGGGACAGCTCACGCTCAGTGCTTGGCGAGCGCCTCGAAATTCTCATACAGCCGCGGCTCGTCGAAACGCTCGCGGAGCCTGATCGCCGCAGGCCCGACGCGGTCCCAGATTCCCTCGATCCACAGCCACTCGTTGATCAGCTCGGAACTGAGCAGCCCCTGCTTGGTCAGCGTCCCGATCGTCTCGCCGAACATCAGCATCGTCCGCACGGCGTCGTCGTCGTTGGCATCGGCGGCGTCGGTGTCGAACTCCTCGGCGAACAGCTCGGGCATGGCGTCCCAGACCCCCAGTGCGGTACCCCATTGGGCCAGCTGGATGAGCAGCTGCGCATCTTCACGTGTTGGCAAGGCCATCGCGTCCCTCTCCTCCTCTTACCTGTCCACAGCGGCCCCCTCGAGCCGACGGGGACCATACACCTCCGATGTGCCGGGCTCCTTGAGTCATAGGGCTCGAGAAACGCCCTCTTTACACTGCTTTCGGTGCGGCTCAAGGGCCTCAAGACGGTGCGGGCATCCGGCTTGATGATCGTGGCCGGCGCTCTGGCGGTCGCATGCGGCGGTTCGGGCTCCTCGGCGGGAGCCCAGGACGTCGCAGCCTCCAACAACGCCGACGCGGCGGCGAACGGGGTCAAGCTCGTCCGGGTCGCGACGTTCCGCTCGCCCACGTATCTCAGCGGCGCCCCCGGCGATACGCACGGGCTGTTCGTGTTGGAGAAGGCGGGCCGCATCATGGTCGTCGTCAATGGCCACAAGCGCGCCCGGCCGTTCCTGGACATCACCCACCTCGTCCAGTCGAGCTCAACCGAGCAAGGCCTGCTCGGGCTGGCGTTCGCGCCCGACTATCAGAAGACCGGGCGCTTCTATGTCGCATACACGATCGCCAACAACGACGTCCGCATCGCCCAGTACACCCGATCCGCGAGTAACCCTAACGTCGCCGGTGCCGCCAGCGCCAGGCTGGTGCTGACCGTCTCGCACCGCTTCGACAACCACAACGGCGGGCAGCTCGCGTTCGGCCCCGACGGCTACCTGTACATCGGGATCGGCGACGGCGGCAGCGAGGACGATCCGATGAACCTGGGTCAGAACACCTCAGTCCTGGACGGCAAGATCCTGCGGATCAGCCCGCGCGCAAACGGCGGCTATTCGATCCCCGCCGACAACCCGTTCGTCGGCAAGCCCGGCAAGCGAGCGGAGATCTGGGCGTACGGCCTGCGCAATCCGTGGCGGTTCTCGTTCGATCGCCTCACCGGCGATCTTGCGATCGGCGACGTGGGCCAGGACAAGTACGAGGAGATCGACTTCGCCCCGCACGGCACCGGCAAGGGCGCCAACTACGGCTGGAGCATCTTCGATGGCAGGTCCCGCTTCAAGAGCGGCAGCGCCCCCGGCGCCGTGTTCCCGGAGCTGGTCGCCCCTCACAGCGCCGGCTACTGCGCGATCATCGGCGGCTACGTCGTGCGCGACCGCTCGCTGCACTCGCTGTACGGCCGATATCTCTACGGCGACGACTGCAAGCCGCAGATCGGCTCCGTGAAGCTGAGCCGTGGTCGCGCCCGCGGCAACCGCGACACCGGCCTGTCGGTCAGCGCGATGTCGTCGTTCGGCGAGGACGCAGCCGGGCACGTGTACGCCGTGTCGCTGGCCGGCCCGGTCTACCGAATCGCCCCCAGATAGAGCGATGGCGGTCCGCGCGCTCGTGTTCGACGTGTTCGGCACGCTCGTCGACTGGCGCACGGGGATCGCCGAAGCGTTCGACTCGAGCGGTCTGGACGGCGATCCGGCGGAGCTTGCCGACGACTGGCGCGCGCGCTACGTGCCGATCCTCGCCGAGGTCAACGACCACAAGCGGCCGTGGGGCAACTTCGACGAGCTCCACTTCGTCACGCTCGATGACCTGCTGCGCGAGCGCGGGCTCAACGCTTCCGACGAGATCCGGCGCCGGCTCGTGGCGGCGTGGCATGCGCTGGACCCCTGGCCCGATGTCAGAGACGGCTTGGAGCAGCTGCGCAGCGCCCATGTCGTGGCGACGCTGTCCAACGGGCACGTGGCGATGCTGGTCGACCTCGCGCGCCACGGCGATCTGCGGTTTGACTGCGTGCTCTCGGCCGAGCTGGCAGGTGCCTACAAGCCCGATCCCGCTGTGTACCTGACGGCCGCGAGACTGCTCGCGCTCGACCCCGGAGACGTGATGCTCGTCGCCGCGCACCCCTGGGATCTGAAGGGAGCCCGCAGCGCGGGCCTGCGAACCGCGCTGGTCCGGCGGCCGCTCGAGTACGGGCCGGACACTCGGTCGCGCGATGACCCGGACGCCGACCATGTGGTCGACGATCTGCCGGAGCTGGCGGCGCGCCTGCGCGCCTGATCAGGCGGCAGCGGTGAGCACGACCGGCCCGCCGTCGGCGACCATGATCGTGTGCTCCTCGTGGCACGACGGCGAGCGGTCGACGCTGCGCACTGTCCACCCGTCGCGGTCGAGCACGATTTGCGGCCGGCCTGCAGTGAGCATCGGCTCGATCGTGATCACCAGGCCGTCGGTCAGCCGGCGACTTGCCTCCGGCGCAGGCCAGTTGAACACGGTCGGCTCCTCGTGCATCTGCCGTCCGATCCCGTGTCCGGTCAGCTCCCGAAACACGTGAAAGCCGCGTGCGCGGGTGGCGCGCTCAATCGCGGCACCGACCTCCGACAGCGTCGCGCCGGGCTGCGCCGCCTCGATGCCCGCGGACAGCGCGGCGCGGGTCGCGTTCATCAGACGCTGCTTGCGCCAGTTCACCGGGCCAACCGCCACGGTGGTGGCCGCGTCGGCGTGGTAGCCGTCGAGCTCCGCGGCGACGTCCAGCTTGACGAGCTCACCCGAGCGCAGGACGCGCTCGCCGGGGATCCCGTGAACGACCTGATCGTCGACGCTGATGCAGATCGAGCCCGGATAGCCATAGGTGAGAATCGGTCCCGAGCGGGCACCCTGCTCGGCGAGATAGTTCGCCGCGATCCGGTCGAGCTCGCCCGTGCTGACGCCGGGCGCGACCGCCGCTTTGACGACCTCGAGCGTCTGCGCAACGACGCGCCCCGCGCGCCGAAGTCCCTCGAGTTGTTCTGGAGTGTCGACCGACATACAACGAGCGTAGCGCCGCCGTCAGCCGCCGCCACCGGGGCGCTTGAAGCGCGCCCGCGCGCGAGCCACCGACTCGTATGCGTCGCAGCCATCGAGGTGGTCGTTGACCAGGCCCATCGCCTGCATGAACGCATATACGGTGGTGGGTCCCACGAACCGCCACCCGCGCCGCTTGAGGTCCTTGGCGAGCGCGGTCGATTCGGGTGTCAGCGACAGCTTGGCCAGCGCGGCCCGGTCGAGGGGGCGGTCGCGTTCGCCCGGCTCAAACCCCCACACGTACGCCGCCAGCGAGCCCTCGGAGTCCACGAGCTCGACAGCGCAGCGCGCGTTGTTGACGACCGCCTCGATCTTCAGGCGGTTTCGCACGATCGAGCTGTCGTTCATCAGCCGCTCGACGTCGCGCGCCCCGAACCGCGCGACCCGCTCGAAGTCAAAGCCCTTGAACGCCCGCCTGAAGTCCTCGCGCTTGCGCAGGATCGTCAGCCACGAAAGCCCCGACTGAAAGGCCTCCAGGCTCAGCTTCTCGAACAGCACCACGTCGTCGCCGACGGGCATGCCCCATTCGGAGTCGTGGTAGACGCGATAGTCCGGGGTTGAGTCGCCCCACGCGCAGCGTGTGACCCCGTCGTCTCCGCGCACGACGCCGCCGTCGCTCATGCCTTCTCGCGGTTCATGTCGGCACGGGCGAGGCACAGCTTCGTGACCAGCGGCAGCAACAGCGCGCCGCCGTGTCGCTCGATCACGTCGCCGACCGCCTCAAGAAGCGCGTCGCGGGTCCTGTCGGCGAGGAGGATGTGGTCATGGCTGGTCGCGGCGAACTCGACGTAGCGTTGCGCGGTGTACTCGGCGTCCCACTCGTAGAAGCGCGTGCGCGGATCTTCCAATCCGGCGGCGGACGCGATCTCGGCGTCCCAGTCCTCCCAGCGATCGGGCGCGATCTCGCTGCCGGGATGCATCGGCCCCGGGTCGCGCCCGAAGTCGGGCGCCGCCTGCCGGTACGCGGCTGCAAGTTCGTCGCGCATCGCGCAGCGCTCCCAGTCGGGCCGGGTCCAGAACGCCGCCAGCAGTCCCCCGCCCGACAGCGCCTCGCGCGCCCGCACGTACTTGACCTCGGGCGACACCCAGTGCCAGGCCTGCGCCGAGAACACCAGCCCGAAGGCGTGCCGGTCTCCGTGCCAGTCCTCGAAGTCGCTGTCTGCGAACGTCACGCCCGGAAACTCGGCGCATCGACGGCGGGCGATCGACGCCATCTCCGCACTCGGCTCGACCGCGTGAACCGCAACGCCTCGCTGCGCGAACATCAGCGTCGCCTTGCCTGTGCCGGCGCCGACCTCGAGGGCACGCCCGCCACGCGCCAGGGCGATGACCTCGTCGACGAGGGCGTTCGGATACGACGGCCGGACGCGGTCATAGCGCTCGGCGACCTGTCCAAACACAAGCCTCGGCTCGCGGTCCATGCACTCAAGTCAATCAGCAGCCTGTGCCAGGATGAAACGCGATGAAGCAGTACTACGACCACCGCGCGCCCGAATACGACGACTGGTACCGGGGCATCGGCCGGTTCGCCCAGCGCGACCGGCCCGGCTGGGATGAGGATCTGAGCGAGCTCGAGGACGACGTGGCGGCGCTTGCACCCGCGCGGACGCTCGACGTGGCGTGCGGCACCGGCTTTCTCACCCGGCATCTCCGCGGCGAGATCACCGCGCTCGATCAGAGCGAGCGGATGCTGGAGGTCGCGGCAGAGCGGGTCCCCCATGCCGAGCTGGTGTCGGCCGACGCGCTCGCGCTGCCGTTTGCCGACGGCTCGTTCGACCGGCTGTTCACCGGCCACTTCTACGGCCATCTGGAGGGGTCCGACCGCGAGGCGTTCCTCGCCGAGGCGCATCGCGTGGCGAGCGAGCTGGTGATCGTCGATTCCGCACGACGGCCCGACCACGAGTCCGTGGAGTGGCAGGAGCGAGTCCTCAACGACGGCTCGCGCTATCAGGTCTACAAGCGCTACTTCGAGCCAGCCGCACTCGCGCAGGAGCTCGGCGGCGGCACCGTGCTGCACACCAGCCGCTGGTTCGTGATGGTCAGCTCGCGGCCGCCGCAGGGCTGACAACGGACAGGTGGGCGTCCGTGTAGCGGCGGGCGACGTCGCTAAGGACACGGATCATCGTCCTTGCCGCCGGCGCGACACCGGGCCTGGCCGTGGTTGCGGCCACGACCTTTCGCTCGGGGCTGCGCGGTGCCAGCTCTCGCACCACGATCCCGGGGCGCACGCGGCTCAGCGCAAGACGCGGGATCAGCGCCACGCCCACCCCGGCGGCCACCAGTCCCTGCACGGTCTCGTAGTCGTCTGACTCGAACGTGACATGCGGCTCGAACCCGGCCGCCAGGCAGGACCGCACGACGTGCCGCGCGCACGGGCTCGACTCCGACGTCTGCACCCAATCTTGGTCGCGTAGGTCTGCCAGCGTCAGCGCCCGCTTGTCGGCGAGCGGATGCGCGGCCGGGAGCGCCACGTGCATCGGATCCTCGAGCAGGCGGACGGTGCGCAGGCCGGCACCGGGGCGTTCGCGCACGCCAGGAAACTCGAACAGCAGCGCGATGTCGAATTCGCCGGCGCGCAGCCGCGGCGCGATCTCCTC
Organism: Solirubrobacteraceae bacterium; assembly: GCA_035693425.1. Classification (GTDB taxonomy): domain Bacteria; phylum Actinomycetota; class Thermoleophilia; order Solirubrobacterales; family Solirubrobacteraceae; genus Palsa-465. Next base: position 8,724 of record DASSGR010000109.1, on the reverse strand, counting down.
GGGCTCTCCTTCGGCCAACGTCAGCGAGACGTCGGGGTGTGCCTCCCGGAAGGTGGCGATCGCCAGCGGCATCAGAGTCGCGCCGGCAGAGGGAAACGAGGCCATCCGCAGCCGGCCGATGCGCACGCCCAGCACAGCTGCAAGATCCGTCTCAGCGGCGTCGATCTGAGCGAAGATCGCCTCGGCGTGCTCGACCAGCGTGGCGCCCGCGGCGGTCGGGCGAATCCCCTGGCGGTCGCGCACCACGAGCGTCGTCCCGGTCTCGGCCTCGAGCCGTGCAATCGCCTGCGAGATGGCGGATTGGGTGTATGAGAGCGCCTCCGCGGCGCCGGAGAACGACTGCCGTCCCACGACCTCCGTGAGCACCTTGAGCCGGCCGACGTGCAGCATCAGCAAAGCTTATCTCAGACATGAGGAACTTCACTCGTAGTAATAGAAGGTCAATGGAATCCTGCCGTCGAACAGCCGGGAATCGACCGAAGGAAGACTGGAGGCCGCGGATGGCAGCCCAGGCGATCGTCTCGTACGACGACACCCACAACGACCACGACGCGCTGATACTCGGCCGCGTGCTCGCCGAAGCGGGCGCCGAGCTGACCCTCGCCTACGTGCGCCACACCACGGCGTCATCGCGCGAGCGCGAGGAGCTAGAGGAGTCCGAGGCCCAGGCGCTGCTCGAGCGGGGCGCGCGCTGGCTGGAGGACCTCGAGGTAGAGCGCCGCGTCGTCATGAGCCCGTCGACCGGCGAAGGTTTGAAGCAGCTCGCCGAGCAGGAGGAGGCGGACATCGTGGTGTTCGGCTCGGACTACCGCACCGCCGCCGGGCACGTCGAGCCACAGTGCTCGGCATGGAAGCTGATCGAGGGCGGCACTGCCGCCGTCGCGATCGCGCCCGCCAACTACAGGGCCAACCGTGAGCCGCACATCGGCCGCATCGGGATCCTGGTCACCCCCGGCGACGACATCGCACTCGAGAACGCGCGCGAGCTCGCCGACCGCTTCGACGCGGTCCTGTCGCGCGACGAGCGCCAGGTGGACCTGCTGATCGTCGGCTCCCGGGCCGAGGCGCCCGAGGGTCGGGTGATGATCTCCTCGCAAGCGCAGTGCGAGATCGAGAACGCCACCTGCCCGGTGCTGGTGCTGCCGCGCGGCGTGCGGATTCACTTCGCCGCGCCGATCTACGTCGCCTGATCTGTTTCGCTGACCGGCCCCGGGGGTCCGCAAGCCATGCCCGGGGCCGACGAGTGGCCACTTAGCGGCCGCGGCTAACGTGCCGTGGCGTGCGAACGCTCGTCATCTCCGACCTGCACCTCGGCGCACGCGTACAGAACAGCGTGCTCACCCGCCGTGAGCCGCTCGAGCGACTGCTGGCCGCGCTGGACGATGTCGAGCGGCTGGTGCTGCTCGGCGACGTGGTCGAGCTGCTCGAGGGGCGCACGGCCCACGCGATGGCCGTTGCCCAGCCCGTGCTCGGGGCGATCGGCGCACGGCTGGGTCGCGGGCGCGAGGCGATCCTCGTCCCCGGCAACCACGACCGGCGGCTCGTCGCCTCCTGGGTTCGGGCTCAGGGGTCTCGTCTGGCGCCGGACGCGGTGGTCCCGGTCGACGCCACGCCGGCGCTTGCCCGGGTCACGTCATGGCTCTCGCCGGCTTCAGTCCGTGTGCACTATCCGGGGGTGTGGCTGAGCGACCGGGTGTGGGCGGTACACGGCCACTATCTCGACCGTCACCTGCTGCCGACATCGGCGTTCGGGATCGCACGCGGGCTGCTCGGGCGCTTGCCGCGCGAGGAGGCGCCGCCAGTCGACTACGAGCTGGCCGGGGGCCCGTCGATAACGCGCGTGGAAGCGTGGCTCACCCGCTGGCTCCCGCGGCCGCTCGCGACGATGGTCGAGGACCTCGCCGAGCTGCTGCGGGCGGCGACGATGCCGCGCGTGCCCAAGCGCCTCCTGCACCGGCGGATGGCGCCCTTGCTTGCCGCCGTGCTCGGCATGCAGATGCGCCGCGCAAGCATCCCGGCGCTGGCGCGGGTGGTCTACAGCCTCGGCGTCGACGCCGAGTGGGTCCTGTTCGGGCACGTGCACCGGCTGGGGCCGGTCGACGGCGATATCGAGTCGCAGTGGCGCGGTGTGAGCGGGCGGCCGCGGATCGTGAACACGGGCTCGTGGACGTACGAGCCGCTGCTGCTGCACCGCGCCGCGCCCGATCACCCGTACTGGCCGGGGGGCGCGGTGCTGCTCGAGGACGGCGCGGACCCTCGGGCGATCGCGCTGCTGAGCGATCTCACCCCTTCCGAGTTGCACTAGTCACGGCAGCACGAGGTGGCTGTCGCCGAACTCGTGCCACAGGTAGCCGCACGCCAGCGCCGCGTCGTAGGAGCGCGCGAGCAGCTGCGGCCCAGCGGCCGCCTCGAGCATCTCGAGGTGAGACGCCTCGGGCTCGTGCCATCCGGTGATCAGCCCGTCGACGAGCCACAGCCCTCGCTGGGGCGTGACCACGAGTGAAGTCCAGCCGGCGCCGGCGACAACGCACCCGTCGGGCTGGGTGACGCTCTCGAGCGCGCGCACCACGGTCGTGCCAACAGCAACCACGCGGCCGCCCCACTCGCCCACCCCGCGGATCAGCGCTGCGGTCTGCTCGGGGACCTCGAAGCGCTCTGGCAGCGGCGCCTCGTGACGCTCGGGGGAGGACACCCCGCAGTGCAGCGTGATCGGCGCGAACAGCACACCGCGAGAGACAAGTCGGGTGATCAGCTCCGGGGTGAACGGCCTGCCAGCGCTTGCCATCTCGGCGCTGCCGGGCGTCGTTGCGTAGACGTTCTGGTAGGCGTCCAGCGACCATGGTGACTTGACGTAGCCATAGCGGATCGGCCTGCCGTGGCGCTCGAGGTAGCTGGTGACCGAGTCGGGGCCGTGAAGGCGCGCCAGCACCAGCCGCGCCCCGGACGCGTATGGCGCCACCAGGTCGAGCTCGGCGTCTCCATCGAGCGAGATCCGCTCGCCCACGCTTGCGCGTCGCGGCCGGCCGCCATCCGAAGACCGCAACTCGACCACCCACCAGCCATCGGTCAGCCGGGGCGCTGGCGTCGCGAAATGCACCGTGACACGCTCGCCGTTGGGCCGGCGCGCGGACACCGCTGCCGGGATCGTGGCCGAGACGTTCACCACCAGCAGATCGCCGGCGTCGAGCACGTCCACCAGGTCGGCAAAGCGCCGGTGCGAGACCGAACCGTCCGAGCGCCGCGCCACCAGCAGCTTGACCTCGTCGCGGCGCAGGCCGCGCTCCTCGGGCGGCTGGCGCGCCTCCAGAGCGGCAGGGACGTCAAACGCGTAGGCGGTCAAGCGACCACCGCCTGCACCGGCAGGTCCCGCGCTCGATATCGCCCGCTGGGGACGCTCCCCTCGATCAGCGCCAGCAGGCCCGGAACGCTGTCTTCCGGCGGGGGGCGATCGGAGATGTCCTCGCCCGGGAACGCCTCCTGGTGCATCTGCGTGCGCATATCGCCCGGGTCCACGGCGTAGACGCGCAGCGCCGGCTGCTCGGCGGCGAGGATCGCCGAGACCTGTTCGAGCGCCGCCTTGGAGGAGCCATAGCCACCCCAGCCCTCGTAGGGCTCAACGGCGGCATCGGATGTGACGTTGATGATGCAACCCCCGTCGGGGAGCCGCGGGACCGCCAGCTGCGCGAGCGCGACCGGCGCCAGCACGTTGACGCGGTAGACGCGCTCGAGCTCTTCGAGCGGGTACTGGGCGAGCGCCGGCTGCGGGCTGGGACCGAGGACGCTCGCGTTGTTGACGAGCAGGTCGATCTCGTCGCCGGCCGCTTCGACGAGCGCGCCCCGGTGCCAGTCGTCGGCCACGTCGCCGGGGATCGCGACCACTTCGGTGATCGAGCCCAGCTCACGGGCGACTCGCTCCAGCTCAGCGGTTCCGCGCGCGTCGAGTATGAGTGCCCAGCCGCGCTGGGCGAGTGCACGTGCAAGCGCGAGACCGAGTCCCCGCGACGCGCCGGTGATGATCGCAATAGGCATGCCCTGACCGTAGGCGGGGCGCGGTCCCGGTTACCAGTGTCAATTGGACTTAGGACCTAGGGCCTAGGGCCGACGAGCCCCTCCTCGACGGCCATCAACGCCGCCTGCGTGCGGTCGGACACGCCGAGCTTGGCGAGCAGATGCCCTACGTGGGTCTTGACGGTCTTCTCCGAGATCCCGAGCTCGAGCGCGATCCGCTTGTTGGATTGGCCGCGCGCGATCAGCTCGAGCACGTCGCGCTCGCGGCGAGTGAGGCGTTCGGGTTCCTCGATGCGCGGACGGGCGTCGTCGGCGATCGCGTGCACGAGCCGGGCCGCCGCCGTCGGATCGATGATCGCCTCCCCCGCGTGCGCCGCCCGGATCGCACGGGCGAGCTCTGCTGGCGCGACGTTCTTGAGCAGGTAGCCAGCGGCGCCCGCCTGGATCGCCGGCAGCACCCGCTCGTCCTCGAGGAAGCTCGTGAGCACGATCACCCGGCTGCCGGGCGATCGGACGCGCAGCTGTCGCATCGCGCCGATGCCGTCGAGGCCCGGCATCACCAGGTCCATCAAGATGACGTCGGGCTCCAGGCGCTGCGCCTGTTCGATCGCCTCGGCACCGTCGCTCGCCTCGCCGACGATCTCGAGCCCGTCCTGGAGCGCGAGGAAGTTGCGCAATCCCTCGCGAACGACCGCATGGTCGTCGACTAGCAGCACCCGGATCGCGTCAGCCATCGCCCTCCACCCGCAGTACAACGGTGGTGCCGGAGCCAGGCGCCGAGCGGATTTCCAGGTGCCCGCCGAGCTCGCGGGCGCGCTCCTCCATCGAGGTCAGCCCGAGGTGGCGCGAGCGAACTTCGGCGCGTTGTGGATCGAACCCGACCCCGTCGTCGCGCACCTCGACGGTGACTACGTCCGGGCGCTGGGAGAGACGCACGCTGACGTGATCGGCGTCGGCGTGGCGCACGGCGTTGTTCAGTGCCTCGTGGGCGATCCGGAGGATTGCGAACTCGCGCTCCCCGTCGCCATTCGAACCGGCGGCCGCAGCGGTCCCGTCCACCTCGAGCTCGATCTCGATCCCGTGGACGTGGGCGAGCATCTCGAGGTCCTTGCGCAGCGCGCCTTCGAGGCCGTCGCGCTCGAGCTCGGGAGGCCGGAGGCCGAGGATCAGCGAGCGCAGCTCGTCCAGCGACTCGCGCGCGAGCTCCCGCAGCCGCTCGAGCTGAGCGCGCGCGGCGTCCGGGTCGCGATCGAGCTGCGCGGCGGCGGCCTCGGCCGTGAGCATCACGCTGAACAGCTTCTGGCTGACCACGTCGTGGAGCTCCAGCGCCAGCCGGTTGCGCTCGGAGATGATCGACAGCTCGCGGCTGCGCTCGTAGAGCCTGGCGTTGGTGATCGCAATCGCCGCGTGGGATGCGAGCAACTCGATCACGGCCTCGTCGTCGGCATCGAACGTCGCGCCGCCCTGCTTCTCGGTCAGGTAGAACGCGCCGATGACGCCGTCGGCGGACACGATCGGAACGCCCAGGAACGAGCGCATGTCCGGATGGCGCCTGGGCCACCACCCGCGGAAGCGCGGATCCTCGTGGATGTCCTCAGTCCGGTACGGGGCGGCGGATTCGAGCATCGCGCCGAGCATCCCGTGCGTGCGCGGGAGCGGACCCATCGCCGCGATCAGCTGATCGCTCATCCCCGATACCAGGAAGCGCCGAAAGCCGCCCTCGCCGTCGGGGATCCCCAGAGCGGCGTACCGCGCACCGGCAAGCTCGCGGGCGCTGTCGACCAGCCGCTGCAGCACCTCTTCGACCGACAGCTTTGAGGCCACGGCGAGCACCGCGTCGCTCACCGCCTTGAGTGCTGGGCTCAGCCGCTGCTCCACCATGTGGCTCACAATAGAGAGCGATGCCGCGCCTCTGGTACTGGGCCCAAGTTGTGATCGTCGTGTTCGTGGTCGCCGGAATCGTGATCGCGATCACAAAGCTGGTCTGAGGTCGGGGCTACGCTGGGGAGCGTGTTCAGCTCAATCGTCGTCGGCACAGATGGCTCCGACACCGCGGGGATGGCGCTGCAGCAGGCGATTGCGCTCGCGCGCCAGTCCGGCGCGCGCCTGCAGATCGTCAGCGCCTACGAGCCTGTGTCCGATCAGCGCCTTCGAAACCAGCACGTCGAGGTGCCCAAGGACCTAGAGTGGATGGTCAACCCGCGCGGCGACGTGCTCCAGATGCTCGACGCCGCGCGCGACGAGGCCGGCCGCGCCGGGGTGGAGAAGGTCGAGACGTTCGCGCGTCAGGGAGACGCTGCCGACGCGATCCTCGACATCGCCGAGGAGCAGCGCGCCGACCTGATCGTCGTCGGCAACAAGGGGATGACCGGCGCAAAGCGGTTCCTGCTGGGCTCGGTGCCCAACAAGATCTCCCACCACGCACCGTGCTCGGTGCTGATCGTGCGAACGACCTAGACGGCTAGTCGCGGCGGGCCTTGACGAGCGGGGAGGTCGCCGCGCCGGCGTCCACGAGACCGTTTCCGTAGTCGTGGTTGGGCTTTGAGCCGCCCAGCGTGACGGCGGTCTGCTCGAGCCGTTTCAACACCCGGTCGGGCGACGGCTTGCGGCCGATCACGCCGCTGGCGATGACCAACGCGGCGACCGCCGCGACGTGCGGCGCCGCCATCGACGTCCCGTACCAGTCGCGCGGGTAGCCGAAGCTGTCTGGCGCGTTCGGGTCGCGGAACGTCATCTGCACGATGTTCGGGAGGTTGCGCGTGGGATGGCAGTCGGGATCGTCGGTCAGGTCGGAGTCCTCGCCGCCGCCCGGGGCGACCAGCGCCAGCCGGCTCCCGCCGTTTGAGTAGTCGGCCAGACACCGGTCCTTTGTGGTGGCGCCAACGGCTACCACATCGGGCGCGCGCGCCGGGTAGGCGATCTGCTCGACGCCCTCGTTGCCCGACGCCGCTACGACCAGCGCGCCGTGGCGGTGGGCGTATCGGATCGCGCTGAGAATGTCGGGGATGTCGCCCGAGTTGACCGTCATGTCGAACTCGAGACTGAGGTTGATGATCTGCGCGCCGTGGTCGGCGGCGTAGCGAATTCCCTTGGAGATCGTCGCCGCGTCGCCGGTGCCGTCGGCATCGAGTACGCGCACCGGCATGATCGACGCCCCATACGCGATCCCGGCGAGACCCACGTGGTTGTTGGTCGATTCGCCGACGATCCCGGCGACGAACGTGCCGTGCCCCTCGCGATCGAGCGGAAACGGGTTGTGGGCGACGAAGTCGTAGGGGTGCACGAACTTCGTGTTCGTGAAGTCGGGAGCCTTTCGGAAGCCGTTCCAGTTTCGGTACGCCACGCCGGTGTCAAGGATCGCGACCGTGACGCCCGTGCCGCCCGGACGATGACGCGCGCGGAGGTTCGCCCAGGCGTCCGGAGCGTTGACCCCGCTGCCCGCCAGGAAATTCCATTGCACCTTCTGCCAGGCGCCCGCGGTTCGGCCCTTAGGCCCGGGATCGTTGGGGATCCAGGGCCCGCCGGCGACATGCGCGATGTAGTTGGGGACGGCATAGGCGACCCCGGGCTGGGCGCGCAGCCTGGACGCCTCCTGCTCGACGGTCACCCCCGCGGGCACGCTCACGACCTGCTCGCCAGACGAGGGCGCCGGTCCCGCCTGGCGCACGCCCATCCGAGTCGTCAGGTTCCGGGCGACCTTCGCTGTCGTGCCCGACTTGTAACCGACCACCACCTGCCCCGGCACGTAGTCCGGCGCGGCGGCCGAGGGCGTCTTGGAGACGGCCGCGCGCGTCTGCTCGGGGGCGGCGGCTCCCGTGACGAGGGCTGCAGCGAGGACCAACACGGCCGCGCCGGCACGGAGTATCGAGGAGGTAGAGCTCAAATGTGGACTTGCGTGGATGACGGCCCCTGTTAAGACATCATCGTCACGCGAGAAGTTGCTCTTCCACAACGGTAGCGACGGTCTTGCCGATGGCAGCGCATTTCTTTCCACGAGACGAGTACTTCATGCGCCTGGCGCTCCGGGAGGCGGCCAGGGCGCTCGAGCACGAGGACGTGCCGATCGGCGCGCTCGTAGTCCGCGACGGCGAGGTGATCGGCTCGGGCCACAACGAGCGCGAGGTCCGCGCCGATCCCACCGCGCACGCCGAGATGATCGCCCTGCGCGAGGCCGCCCGGGCGATCGGCAGCTGGCGAGTGTTGGACGCCGTGCTCTACGTGACGCTCGAGCCCTGTGCGATGTGCGCGGGCGCGATCGTGCTGGCGCGGGTCCCGCGTGTCGTGTTCGGGGCGACCGATCCCAAGGCCGGCGCGGCGGGCAGCGTGTTCGACATCCTCGACGAGCCCCGGCTGAATCATCGCCCCCAGGTGGCGGCCGGTCTGCTCGCCGAGGAGTCGGCCGATCTGCTGCGGTCGTTCTTCGCGCCGCGGCGGGGGTAGGCCCGCGACTCGTCCTCACGCGACCGGGCCTCCGCGCGCGGTCAACGTCCCAATCGTGCCCTCGGCCGAGTCGCCGCGGGATGTTGGCCGCGCTCAGCGCGGTTTACGTCCCTCGGCGCGGCGCGCCGGCATCGATTGGGAATGTGATGAAGGAGGGCGCCGCCTTCGGCGGCTGGTGGTGAAGGTGGTCGGTCCTCCTCGTCGAACAGCGATGTGAGGCTCGCGCGGTAGCAGCCGCGCGGCCGGCCATTCGAATCGTGGAGGACCGACCCTGGT
>DASSGR010000108.1:0-40670 GCA_035693425.1 Solirubrobacteraceae bacterium | reverse complement strand
CGCCGAGCTGATCCTGCGATGAGGATCATTTGAGGGGGGTTGGCTGCGAAACGTCGGATATAGCGACGTTTCGCAGCCAACCTCGGACTCGCGGATCGCGTCGTTGTGATCCGGCCACAAACAGGACCGTGCCTGCGAGGTCTACGCGACCGCCTCGGCTACAACCGACAGCAAGGTCCGGGCCGAAAGACGCCTGTGAAGGAGGACGCGGTCAGGCTTGTATCGGGGCGCAGTCGTCGCGCGCGGAGAACGGTCGGCCCGTCCGTGCGCCGGCTGTCACATCCCGCGCGCCAAAGCTGACCCTTCGCCGGCGAGGCGACGATCGATGAAACGACAGAGTCCCGCGCACGGATCGTGAAACTCCGATCGAGCATCCCTGCTCGGCAATGGCTGGCGAAGACCGAAAAGAGCGATTTACAGGGCGTTTGCTATGCCGCCGGTGGGGATCGAACCCACGACCTTCGGATTAAAAGTCCGCTGCTCTGCCAGCTGAGCTACGGCGGCCAGGTGCGCATGATCGCGCACAAATCACCGAGGCCTCGCGTGGGATTACCCCACGTACGCGACGGTCTCGATCTCAACGAGCATACGAGGATCGATCAAAGCGCTGACCTCGACCATGGTCATCAGCGGCCGAGTGTCGCCGAACACCTCGCCGTGGGCGCGGCCAACCTCGTCGGCGCGGCTGATGTCGGTCACGTAGACGCGGCTGTGGACGACGTCGGCCAGCGATGCTCCGAGGCGGCCGAGCTCGTGCTCGAGCTTTCGGAAGATCTCGATCGCCTGCTCGTACGGACGACCGCCGAGCACGACGCCGTCTGGATCGACCGAGGTGGTGCCACCGACCACTACGAACCCCGCGACCCGGGTGACGCGACTGAACGAGTACGCCAGCTCGAACGGCGACGGCGGGTCGCCCGGCAGGCGCTCGATCTGCACGCGGTCGTCCCCGCCGGAGGACACGCTCAGTGCCGGAAGTGCCGGCGACTGGTGAACACCATCGCGGCGCCGACCGCGTCGATCGCCTCGACCACCTGCGGGTCGCGGACCGATCCGCCGGGCTGGATGACCGCGGTGATGCCTGCATCCAGCGCGATCTGGGGGCCGTCGGAGAACGGGAAGTACGCATCGGATGCCAGCACCGCGCCGTGCAGATCAGAGCGCGACTTCTCGATCGCGAGGCGCACCGAATCCACCCGGCTCATCTGTCCCGCGCCGATACCGATGGTCGCCAGATCGCGAGTCAGGACGATCGCGTTGGAGCGGACGTGCTTGCAGACTCTCCAGGCAAACAGCAACTCGCTCCATTCGGCCTCGGTGGGCCGGCGGGTCGACACAACCTGCATCTCCGCGCGGTCCTCGAGATCCGCATCGCGGTCCTGCACGAGGACGCCGCCCACCACCTGGCGCAGCGCCGGCTCGATCATGTCCGGCGTGCGTCGCTCGCGGTCGTCGAGCAGCCGCACGTTGGGCTTCTCCGACAGGACGTCGAGCGCGTCCTCGTCGTAGCCGCGTGCGAACAGGACCTCGATGAACTGCTGGGACAGCGCCTCGGCGAGCTCGCGGTCGACCTTGCGGTTCAGGCAGATCACGCCGCCGTAGGCGGACATCGGGTCACACGCGAACGCGCGCTGGTAGGCCTCGAGCGCATCCTTGCCGACGGCCACGCCGCAGGGGTTGTTGTGCTTGATGATCACGCAGGCGGGGATCTGGAACTCGCCCAGCAGCAGGCGCCCCGCGTCGAGGTCGAGCAGGTTGTTGTAGGAGAGCGGCTTGCCGCCGAGCTGGCCGACCATCGACAGCACGTGCGTGCGGGCCCCGACCTGGGCGTAGTAGGCGGCGCGCTGGTGGGGGTTCTCCCCGTAGGGGAGTTCGAGCACCCGCTCGAACGCGCGCACCATCAGCGGCGGGAAGTCCTCGCGCTTCTCCTGGAACCAGCGAGCGATCGCGGTGTCGTAACGGGCGGTGTAGGCGAACGCCTCGGCCGCCAGGTACTCGCGCGTGGCCGACGACAGCTGCAGGTCCTGCTCGCGCAGCTCCTCGAGCACCGCGTCGTAGCTCTCGGGACTCACCACGGGCGCCACAAATTGGGCGTTCTTCGCCGCCGCGCGGATCATCGTGGGGCCGCCGATGTCGATGTTCTCGATCACGTCGGCCTCGGGTACGCCGCGCGCGTTGGCGGCGCGCTCGAACGGATACAGGTTGACGCAAATCAGGTCGACGAACTCGACGTCGTGCTCCTGGGCGGAGCGCATGTGGCGGCCGTCGTCGCGAAGCGCCAGCACCCCGGCGTAGAGCTTGGGGTGAAGCGTCTTGACGCGGCCGTCCATGATCTCGGGAAAGCCGGTGAGGTCCGAGATCCCGCGAACCGGGATCCCGACTTCCGAGAGCTCCTGGGCGGTCCCGCCGGTGGAGATGATCTCGATGCCCAGATCGGCGAGCCCCCGGGCGAACTCCACGATCCCGGTCTTGTCGGACACGGACAGCAGCGCTCTCTGCACCCGCACCTCGCCCGGCGAGATCGGCGCAAACCGCTGCTCGGCTCCCTGCGTCATCACGGCCGACTCTATCGCTCGATGCGGACCCGGCGCGGTGCCCGAGGGTCGATCGCGATCGCTCCGCGGGCGATCAGCCTGACCGCCTCGGGGAGCAGCTCGTGCTCGATCGGATGCAGGCGTTCGAACACGTCGTCCGCATCCCGGGCGTCCGGCACCTCCACCGCCCGTTGCAGGATCACCGGCCCGGTGTCCACCCCGTCATCGACGAAGTGCACCGTCACGCCGAACACCTTGACCCCGTACTCCAGCGCCTGCTCGACCGCGTGCAGCCCTGGAAACGCCGGGAGCAGCGCGGGGTGGACGTTGATCACGCGACCGGGAAAGCGCCCGAGGAACCCACCACTCAAGAGCTGCATGTACCCCGCCAATACGACCAGCTCGACGTCCCTAGCCGCCAGCCAGTCGCCCATCGCCTGGTCACGCACGACCCGATCGTCGAACGCCTCGGCCGGGAACGCCTGTGCCTCGACACCCGCCGAGCGCGCTCGCTCCAGCGCCATTGCGCCGGGCTTGTCGGAGGCGACCGCGACGATCTCGATCCCCTCGCGGCCGTGGACGCTGTCCAGCAGCGCCTGGAGATTGGTTCCGACGCCCGAAGCGAGAACGGCGACCCTCATGCGGCGCGAAGCTCCGGGGACGCACACACGTCACAGCACCCGGCCCCGCCGATGGGGACCGCGGGGTCGCCGAAGTACCCCAGCAGCGTCGTGCGCCGGCACGCCGCGCCCTCGACGTAGTCCCACATGGCGCGGTACTGCCGCCATCGCGCTCGCTCCACCTCGCGAGCGGACTCCCGGCACAGCGCCAGCGCCACCCGGTCCCACTCCCCTACCAGGCGCCCGGCAAAGCGATCCGGCGACGAAGGCTCCGGCGCGATCAGGCCCGCACGGGTCAGATGTCCGATGATCGCCCGGACCGACTCCTCGTCGGCGCGCACGCCCGCCAGCTCGGACACCTCCAGGTCATAGCGACCGTCGATCCCCGCCCAGCGCAGGCGCTCGCACACCCACTGAAACGTCGCGTCCTCAACGCGTGAGCGCTGGATGAAGTACACGTGGCGGCCCTTGTCACGGGGCTGCGCGAACAGCATGCAGCGGGCGGCGGCTCCGTCGCGGCCGGCGCGGCCGGCCTCCTGGTAGTAGGCCTCCAGCGAAGCCGGCACCGAGGCGTGACAGACGGTTCGCACGTCGGCCTTGTCGATACCCATTCCGAAGGCGTTTGTGGCGACGATCACCGGGACTTCGCCGGCCATGAACCGCTCCTGGACTCGGGCGCGAGCACCGCGGTCCAGCCCGGCGTGGTAGGAGACAACCTCCTGCCCGAGCTTGCGGGCGAGCCCGGCGGCGAGCACGTCGCTGTTGTCGCGGGTGCCGACGTAGACGATCGCCGGCAGTGCTCCGGGATCGGCGAGCGCATCGCTCAGGCGCCGGCCCTTGACGATCGGCGTGTCGCATCGAACCACGGTGAAGCTCAGGTTCGGCCGGTCGAAGCCTGTTGCGATTCGCAGCGGATCACGCAGGGCCAGCCGACGCGCGATGTCGTCCGCGACGGCTGGGGTGGCGGTCGCGGTCACCGCCATCGTCGCGCGGGCGCCAACGATCCGGGCGGCGTCCGCAAGCGAGAAGTAGTCAGGCCGGAAGTCATGGCCCCACTGCGACACACAATGCGCCTCGTCGACGACGAACGGGCCAACCCGCGCCTGTCGGATCCGCTCGACGAACCGGCGCGACGCAAACCGCTCGGGGGCGACGTACAGCAGCGACAGCTCGCCCGCGACCGCGCGGTCCACGGCCTCAGCATTCGCCAGCGCGCCGCGCACCGCGTTGATCACGCCCACACGACCCGGGGCCAGCCGCTCGATCGCGGCGGCCTGATCGTGCATCAGCGACACGAGCGGCGACACCACTACGGTCAGGTCGTCACGGATCAGTGCGGGCAGCTGGTAACACAGCGACTTCCCCGACCCGGTCGGCATCACCACCAGCGCGTCGCGATCGGCCAGCGCCCCCGCCACCGCCTCGGCCTGGCCCGCCCGAAAGTGGTCGAATCCGAAGATCGCGCGCAGGGATTTCACGTGGTCCATGGGGCAGGCGACGATAGCGCCGCCTCCGGACCATGCAGACCCCCGCGCGCTAGGCCCGGACCAGCGGTAACTCGGCCTCGAGCGCGTACTTGCCGTTGGCCGACTCGGTGCCCGCCAGCGGGTACTCGCCGCTGAAGCAGGCGTCGCAGTGCTCGGAGCGCGGTGCGCCGACGGCCTCGTAGACGCCCTCGAGCGACAGGTAGTGCAGCGAGTCGGCGCCGAGCTCCTCGGCGACCTCCTCAACCGTCCGGCCGTGGGCGATCATCTCCTCGCGCGTCGACATGTCGATGCCGTAGTGGCACGGGTGCTTGATCGGCGGCGCCGAGATCCGCAGGTGGACCTCCGAGGCACCCGAGTCGCGGAGCATCTGCACGATCTGGCGGGTGGTGTTGCCGCGCACGATCGAGTCGTCGACGACCACCAGGCGCTTGCCCCCGACCACCTCGGGCAGCGGGGTGAACTTCAACCGCAGCCCGTGGCGGCGGAGTTCCTGGCCGGGCTGGATGAACGTGCGCGCCACGTAGCGGTTCTTGATGAACCCGTCGTCCTGCGGCAGGCCCGACGCGCGCGCCACACCCCGCGCCGCGGCGTTGCCCGAGTCGGGCACCGCGATCACGAGGTCGGCGTCGACCGGCGCCTCGCGCCACAGGAGCTCGCCCATCCGCGAGCGCGACACCTGGAGCACGGTCCCGGCCATCTTCGAGTCCGGACGGGCGAAGTAGATGTGCTCGAACACGCAGAACGCGCGGCGCTCGGCCTGCGCGACGATCCGCGTCTGGATGCCGCGCTCGGTCAGCGTCACCACCTCGCCGGGGAGGATCTCGCGCAGGTACTTGGCGCCGATCAGGTCAAACGCGCACGACTCGCTGGCCACGCAATAGGCCGCGCCACCGGACTCGTCCTCGATCATTCCGAGCGCCAGGGGACGGAGGCCGTGCGGGTCGCGGAACGCGACCACCGCCTCCTCGGTCATCGCCACTGTGGAGAACGCGCCCTTCAGGCGGGGCAGCACTTCGGCGACGGCGTCCTCGATCCGCTGGGCGGGGTGGGTGGCGAGCAGCGCGGCGATGATCTCCGAGTCCGACGTGGAGCGAAACGGGACATCACGGCCCCGCAACTCGGAGTGCAGCTCGACCGCGTTGATCAGGTTGCCGTTGTGGGCCAGCGCCAGAGTGCGATGGTCGTCACGGACGATCGGCTGGGCGTTCTCCCACTCCGACGAGCCGGTCGTCGAGTAGCGCACGTGGCCGATCGCCATGTCGCCGATCAGCGACCGCAGGATGTGCTCGTCGAACACCTGGGCGACGAGGCCCTGGTCGCGGATCGCCATCAGGCTGCCGCCGCGCTGGGCGGTCGCGATCCCCGCCGACTCCTGGCCCCGGTGCTGGAGCGCGAACAGCGCAAAGTACGTCAATCTGGCGACGTCGTGTTCCGGCGCGAAGATGCCGAAGACACCGCATTCGTCGCGAGGGCCGTCGCGATGATCGATCACGGTTTGCATGCCCAGCCGCCTCGGAGGCTAGCAGCGGGTTTAGACGAGCTTCGACAGTCCGAGCTCACGGGCATCGCGCAACTCGGAAACTGCGAGCGCCAGCTGATCCTCGATGGTCAACGCGGACCCTCCGACCCGTCCGATCACCGTCATCTCGGCCAGCGCCTCCGCCGGACCCGAGACGATGAAGCCCTGGCCGAGGGCCTCCGCGAAAGGATCGATCCCGTCGGGCAGCGTCACCGTGGCACCGATCGAGCCGGCGATGCAACACTCCGCGAGCGCGACCGCGATGCCCCCCTCGGCGATGTCGTGGGCGCTACGCAGGGCGCCCGACCGGACGCCGTCGCGGACGTCTCGGTGGGCCTGAGCAACCGCATCCGGGTCGATTGGCGGCAGCTTCCCGGCGGCCGCCCGGCCCTGCAGCTTGGCGAGCTCTGACCCCGCCGACGACGGATCGAACGGGCCGACGAGCGCGATCGCGTCGCCCTCCTGGCCGAACGCGAGCCGGCCCGCCCGGGCGGCATCGGGAAGACGGCCGACGATGCCCACGACCGGGGTCGGGAAGATCGGGCCGGTGGGCGCCTCGTTGTAGAGCGACACGTTGCCACCGACGACCGGCACGCCGAGCTGCTCACACGCCTCCGCCAGGCCGGTCACGGCCTCGGTCAGCTGCCACGCAACGTGCGGCTTCTCGGGGTTGCCGAAGTTCAGGCAATTAGTGAGACCCAGCGGCTCGGCGCCGACGCACGCCAGGTTGGCGGCGCACTCGTACACCGCCTCGGCGGCTCCGCGCCGCGGATCGCAGGCGACGCGCCGGCCGTTGCCGTCGATCGAGACCGCGATCGCAGCACCGCCGGGCAGCGCCAGCACCGCGGCGTCGGCCTCGTCGGGGCGACGGACCGTGCGCGACTGCACCACGGGGTCGTACTGCTCGAACACGGGTCGGCGCGAGGCGATGTTCGCGGACCGCAGCAGCGTGAGCAGAACCCGCTCCGCGGACTCGGTGCCGTTCAAGACCGCCGTGGGCGGGCGATACAGCGGCTGCTCGGGCGGCTCTGGCTCGAGGTCATACAGCGGGCAGTCGTCGACCAGGATCTTGACCGGCAGGTCGGCGACCGCGGCGCCGCGCTGGAGCACGCGCAGGCGGTCGCCGGTGGTGACCGATCCGATCGGCGTGGCCAGCACCTCCCAGCGCTCGCACACGTCCAGCAACGCTCCGACGCACTCGGGCGCGACGACGCACAGCATCCGCTCCTGGGACTCGGACACCATGATCTCGAAGGGCTCCATCCCGGGCTCGCGCAACGGGATCCGGCACAGGTCGATGTCGATCCCGACCTCGCCCTTGCTGGCCATCTCCGACACGGCGGAGGTCAGGCCCGCGGCTCCGAGGTCCTGCAGGGAGGTCAGCAGGCCGCGGTCCAACAACTCCAGGCAGCACTCCAGCAGCTTCTTCTCGGAGAACGGGTCGCCGATCTGTACCGACGGGCGCTTGGCCTCGTCGCCCTCGCCGAGCTCGGCGCTGGCGAGCACCGAGGCGCCGCCGATCCCGTCGCGGCCGGTGAGCGCCCCGAGCAGCACGACCACGTTCCCCGGCCCGGCCGCGGCGGCGCGGATCAGGCGCGCGCGCGGCGCCAGCCCCAGGCACATCGCGTTGACCAGGCAGTTCTGCTCGTAGCTCTGCTCGAAGTAGATCTCGCCCCCGACGGTCGGCACGCCGATCGAGTTGCCGTAGTGGCCGATCCCGGCGACGGCCTGCGAGAGCAGGTACCGGGATCGCTCGGACGCCTCGGGCTCGCCGAATCGCAGCGAGTCCAGCACCGCGATCGGACGGGCCCCGATCGCGAACACGTCGCGCAGGATGCCGCCGACGCCGGTTGCGGCGCCCTGGAACGGCTCAACCGCGCTGGGGTGGTTGTGCGACTCGACCTTGAACGCGATCGCGAGCCCGTCGCCGACATCGACCGCACCGGCGTTCTCGCCTGGTCCCATCAGCACGTGGGGCCCCTCGGTCGGCAGCCGCCGCAGCAGGCGCTTGGAGTGCTTGTAGGCGCAGTGCTCGGACCACATCAGCGACAGCATCGCGAGCTCCACGTCGTTGGGCTCGCGGCCGAGGTGGTCGACGATCAGCTCGTACTCGTGGTCGGTGAGCCCGAGCTCTCTGTACTTGGCGCTAGCCGAGGACCGGGTCGCCGACATACGCTCGCATCGACTCGAAGATCTTCAGGCCGTCCGTGGAACCGGTCAGCAGATCGACCGCGTGCTCGGGGTGGGGCATCAGCCCGAACACGTTGCCGCGCTTGTTACGGACACCCGCGATGTCGCGCCGCGAGCCGTTGGGGTTGTGGCCGGGCGCGTAGCGCAGCACGACCTGCCCGGACGCCTCGAGCCGGTCGAGCTCGTCGTCGGGGGCGTAGAAGCGGCCGGTCGTGTGCTTGACGGGGATCGACAGCCGCTCTCCCTCCTGGCAGGCGCCGGTGAACGCCGTGTCGGCGTTGACGACCTCGAGCACAACCTGGCGGAAGACGAACTTCAGCGAGTCGTTGGGAAGCAGGGCGCCCGGGAGCAGGTGCGCCTCGCACAGAACCTGAAAGCCGTTGCAGATGCCGAGCACCAGGCCGCCCTCGCGCGCAAACTCGGCGACCTCGTCCATCACCGGCGCAAACCGCGCGATCGCTCCAGCGCGGAGATAATCGCCGTAGGAGAAGCCGCCGGGGACGATCACCGCGTCGACGTCCTGGAGGTCGCGGTCGGCGTGCCACAGCAGCACCGCCTCGCCGACGCGCGCCGCCGCTTGCAGTGCGTCGACCTCGTCGCACGACCCGGGAAAGCGGATCACACCGAATTTCACGAGTGTGCCGGCTCCGCGATCGACTCCACGATCTCGTAGTCCTCGATCAGGGGGTTGGCCAGCAGCCGCTCGCACATCTCCGGCAGCTGCGACGGGTCCTCGACGTCGAGCTCGATCATCCGGCCGATGTGCACGTTGTCCACGCCCGTGAACCCGAGCGCCGGCAGGGCTCGCTGAACTGCCTGGCCCTGCGGATCGAGAATCCCTTGCTTTGGCCGGACCAGGACCCGGGCTCTCATGAGGCCCCGGTGCGGCGCAACCAGTTCGCAAACGGCTCGCCGGTGACCCGCTCGTAAGCCTCGACGTACTTGGCGCGGGTGCGCTCGACGACGTCGTCGGGGATCGCGGGTGCCGGCGGCGTGCGGTCCCATCCCGTCGATGACGCCCAGTCGCGAACGTACTGCTTGTCGAAGCTGGGCTGCCCGCGGCCGGGCTCGTACTGGTCGGCGGGCCAGAAGCGCGACGAGTCCGGCGTGCACACCTCGTCGCCGACCGTCAGCGTGCCGTCCTCGTCGAGGCCAAGCTCGAACTTCGTGTCGGCGAGGATGATCCCGTTGGCGCGGGCGTGATCGGCGGCGTGCTTGTACAGCGCGATCGAGACGTCGCGCACGTGCTCGGTCAGCTCACGGTCGCCCACCAGCTTGACGGCGCCTTCGAAGTCGATCGCCTCGTCGTGGCCGACGTCGGCCTTGGTGGAGGGCGTGAACAGGGGCTCGGGGAGCTGATCGGACTCGCGCAGTCCGGCGGGCAGCTCGATGCCGCTGACCGCGCCGGTCTGCTGGTAGTCCTTCCAGCCCGAGCCGGTGATGTAGCCGCGCACGACGCACTCGACGGGAAGCATCTTGAGCTTGCGGACCACCATTCCGCGCCCGCGCGCTTCGTCGGGGACGCCGTCGGCGACGGAGATCAGGTGGTTGGCGACCAGGTCGCTGGTGCGCTCGAACCAGAACGTGGACAGGCCCGTGAGCACCGCGCCCTTGTCGGGGATCGGGGTGGGATGCACGACGTCGTAGGTCGAGATCCGGTCGGACGCGACGAGCAGCAGCGTGTCGCCGAGGTCGTAGATCTCGCGGACCTTGCCCGAGGCGAGAAGGGGCAGGTCGTCGAGAACGGTCACGTGGAGCGATGCTAGCGCGCGCTCCTGACGCAACGGTCGCGGGAAACGCGCAAAATGCAGCATCTCTCCCTCGTCCGGCCGAGGTCTGCTCGATGTCACCCGCGTCCCGGGCTAGCCCGCCAGCGCAGGCTCAGAGGCCGGAACGATCGCGTCCAGCCGCGCGACGATCTCGTCGGCGTAGCGCACGGACGGGCCGTAATCGAAGATCGAGTCGAGGTCCAGGCGGGCGCCCAGGGGATCGCCGGCGAGCAGGTCGCGCAACGGCGTACGCTCGTCGATCGCCTGCTGGGCGAGCCGTTGGACCACCCGGTAGGCGTCGTCCCTGGTCAGGCCGGTCTCGACCAGCGCCAGCAGCACCCGCTGCGAGAACAGCGCGCCGTAGGTCAGATCCAGGTTGGCGCGCATCCGCTGTGAGTCGACCACCATCCCGCGCACGAGCCCGAGCGCGCGCCGCTGCATGTGGTCGAGCAGCGTGGTTGAGTCGGGCAGGATCACGCGCTCGACCGACGAGTGCGAGATGTCGCGCTCATGCCACAGCGCGACGTCCTCGAGCCCGGCCTGCGCATTGCCACGCAGAACGCGAGCGAGCCCGGCGATCTGCTCAGACTTGATCGGGTTGCGCTTGTGCGGCATCGCGCTCGAGCCCTTCTGGCCGGCTCCAAACGGCTCGCGGACCTCCCCCACCTCGGTGCGGGCGAGGTGGCGCAGCTCGGTGGCGAAGCGCTCTAGGCCGGCGCCCGCGAGCGCGATCGCCTGCAGTAGCTCGGCGTGCCGGTCGCGCGCCACGACCTGGGTGGAGACAGGCTCGCGTTCGAGCCCCAGGCGCGCAAGCACGCGCTCCTCGAAGTCGGGCGACGTCGCGGAGTAGGTCCCGACCGCGCCCGACAGAGCGCCGACCGTCGCCTGCTCGAACGCCCGCTCCAGCCGCCGGAGGTTTCGGTCGGCCTCGAAGGCGAACCCGGCGAGCTTGATCCCGAACGTCGTCGGCTCGGCGTGGATCCCGTGGGTGCGCCCGACGCACAGGGTGTGCGCGTGCTCGCGCGCCTTGGCGGCGAGCTCATGCACCAGGCGGCGCGAGTCGGGCAGCACAAGCTCGCCGACGCGGCGAAGCTGGAGCGCCAGGCCGGTGTCAAGCACGTCGCTCGACGTCAGCCCGTGGTGGATCCACCGCCCCGCCGGCCCGGCCGACTCGGCCAGCACGTCGACGAACGCGGCCGTGTCGTGGTCGGTGACCTTTTCGCGCTCGTTGATCGCATCGACGGTGAAGGTCGCCGCGCGGATCGCGTCCAGCTCGGACTCGGTCGGGCCGTCGAGCTCCTCGCAGGCGGCCACCTCGACCTGGCGCATCGCCTCGAAGCGCGCGTAGTCAGACCAGATCTCGGCCAGCTCAGGGCGGGTGTACCGCGGAATCACTCAGATACTGAGGATACGCGCGGCCAACACGGCAGCGTTGCGCGCGTTGTCGATGCCCACACACGCCACCGGCACGCCCGGGGGCATCTGCGCGATCGACAGCAACGCGTCGAGCCCGCCCGCCACGGACGTCCTGCTCGTCAGCGGCACGCCGATCACCGGCAGGTCCGAATGCGCCGCCACAACCCCGGGCAGCGCCGCCGACAACCCCGCCCCGGCGATGATCACGCGCAGTCCCCGCAGGCGGGCGTTCTTCGCGTAGTCGGCGACCACGTCGGGCTCGCGGTGAGCCGACATCACCCGCACCTCGCAGCTGATCCCGCGCTCCTGGAGCTCCTGCTCGGCTCGCTCCATCGCCGGCATGTCGCTCTTGGATCCCATCACGATCCCCACCAGTGGCGAGTCGACCGCGATGTCCTCGAACTCCGAGGCGGGCTCGGCGTATGTCTGGCGCTCCTGCTCGCTCATGCCCTCACCGCTCGCAGCGCGACGTCACGCCGCACCTGCTTGCCGTCGAACTCGATCATGTCCGCGGCAGCATATGCGGACTCGCGGGCGGCGGCGGCATCGGCGCCGAGCCCGGTCACGCTTAGGACCCGGCCCCCGGCGGTGACGAACGAGCCGTCGGGGCCGCGCGCGGTGCCCGCGTGGGTCACCCAGACGCCTTCAGGAACGCAGTCCAGTCCGGTGATCCGATCGCCGCTCGAGGAGCTGGCGGGGTAGCCCCGGCTGGCGAGCACCAGCGTGACCGCCGTGTCCGGTGCCCACTCCAGGATCGCCCCGCCCAGTCCGCCGGGGACCATCGCCAGTTCGAACAGCTCCACCAGGTCGGTCCTCAGCCGCGGCAGGATCGCCTGCGTCTCGGGGTCGCCGAAGCGGACGTTGAACTCGAGCACCCTGAACCCGTCGGCGGTCATCATCAGACCCGCGTAGAGGACCCCCCGGAACGGGATCCCCCTCCGCGCCAGCTCTTGCAGGACCGGCTGATGCACGGCCTCGCAGATCTCCGCGGCTCGTTCGGCGTCGACACCCGGAACCGGCGAGTAGGAGCCCATGCCGCCGGTGTTGGGGCCCTGGTCGTCGTCGAAGATCCGCTTGTAGTCCTGCGCGGAGGCCAGCGGCAGCGCCACCTCCCCGTCGCAGACAGCCAGCAGCGAGAGCTCCTCGCCGACCAGATGCTCCTCGATCACCACGCGCTCGGTTCCGAACTTGCGCGCGACCAGCAGCTCGTCAAGCGCCTCGCTTGCCTGGGCCTCGTCCTCGGCGATGATCACCCCCTTGCCGGCCGCGAGACCGTCGGCCTTGATCACCGTGGGGTAGCGGTCGATCGCCGCCATCCCGGCCTGCGGATCGGTGACCACGACGTAGCCGGCCGTGGGCACGCCGGCCGCCTCCATCACCTCCTTGCAGAACGACTTGGAGCCCTCCAGCCGGGCGGCCTCGCGGGTTGGCCCGAAGCACCGCACGCCGGCGGCGGCCAGCGCGTCGGCCAGACCCGCCACGAGCGGCGCCTCGGGGCCGACCATCACGAGGTCGGCCCGTTCAGACTGCGCCGCGCCGACGAGTCCGTCGACGTCGTCGGCCGCGATGTCGAGCGTTCGCACCTCCTCCGCGATCCCGGCGTTGCCCGGGGCGCAGATCACCGCGGGCTCCTGCGGCGAGCGCAGCAGCGCGTGCACGATCGCGTGCTCGCGCGCGCCCGCGCCGACCACGAGCACCCGCGGTGAGTCCGGCATCAGCTCCTCCCCACTAGATCGCGCCGATGAAGTCGTCGATCGGGATCGCCGTCAGCGTCAGGTACTTGCCGGTTCCGCGCGAGCCGAGCTCGAGCGACACGCGCGCGATCGTCTTCTCGTCGGGCGCCTCGACGACGTTCAGAAAGTCGAACTGGCCGAGCGTCGCCCACTGGGCCTTGACCGTGGCGCCAAGCTGCTCGATCTCGCGATTGACCTCCTTGATACGCCCCGGATTGTTCTTGATCGTCTGGACCCCCTCGGGGGTGAGCGTTGAAAGCATGATGTAGGTCGGCACGGTCGCCTCCTTCTCGGCGGTGGACCGGATGGTGGGTCGGGTTGACTTCTACCAGGTAAGCTGCGGCCGCAGGGAGGGGGTGTACCGATCGCGTTACCGGAGACCAGATTCGCAAAAGCCGGCGAGCTGAGCATCGCCTACCAGGTGGTCGGCGAGGGCGACGTCGACGTGATCCTGGTGCCGCAGTGGCTGTCGAACATCGAGGAGTACTGGGAGCACCCGTCGGCCGCCTACTTCCTGCGGCGGATCGCCTCATTCAGCCGCCTGATCATGTTCGACAAGCGCGGCAGCGGGCTATCTGATCCGGTCCCGACCACGCAGGCGCTCGAGGAGCGGATGGACGACGTGCTGGCGGTGATGGACGCCGTCGGCTCAGAGCGAGCGGTCCTGTTCGGCCCCTCGGAAGGCGGCCCCATGGCGGCGCTGTTCGCGGCCACCTATCCCGAGCGCTGCGTGAGCCTGATCCTTTACGGATCGCTGGCGCGCTGGCTCCAGGCCGATGACTACCCGGAGGGCCGCCCACCCTCGGTCGTCGCGGCGTTCGGGAAGGCGTGGATCGACGGCTGGGGCTCGGGCGCCTCGCTCAACGTGCTCGCGCCGACGCTCGCGAAGGACACCGGCTTTCGCCGCTGGTGGGGGCATTTCGAGCGCCACTCCGTGCGGCCCGGGATGGTGGGCCCGATCCTCGAGACGATCAACAAGCTCGATGTGCGCGCGGTCCTTCCCGCGATTAAGGTCCCGACGCTGATCATCCACCGCCGCGGCGACCGCCTGGTGGATGTCGCAAACGCGCGCTACCTCGCGGCGAACATCCCGGGCGCCCGCTACCTCGAGCTGCCCGGCGACGACCATATTTACTTCGCGGGCGACGCGGACGCGCTGCTCGATGAGATCGAGGAGTTCGTCACCGGCGCGCGCGGCACACACGATCCCGACCGCATCCTGGCCACGGTGATGTTCACCGACATCGTCAGCTCCACCGAGCACGCGGCGCGTCTGGGCGACCGGCGCTGGCAGCTCTTGATGTCCGACCACGACGAGCTGTTCTCAAACCAGATCTCGGTCTACCGGGGCCGCACGATCCGCAGCACCGGCGACGGCGTGTTCGCGTCCTTCGACGGCCCCGCCCGCGCGATCCGCTGCGCGCTGTCGCTGGTCGAGGCCGCGCGCAGGCTGGACGTCGAGATCCGGGCCGGCCTGCACACCGGCGAGTGCGAGCTGGCCGGCGACGATCTCGCCGGCGTCACCGTGCACATCGGCGCGCGGATCGCGGACCTCGCCGAGCCGCATCAGGTGCTCGTGTCCGGAACCGTTCGTGACCTCGTGGTCGGCTCGAACATCCCGTTCACGTCGCGCGGCACCCAAGCGCTGAAGGGCGTGCCGGGCGAGTGGCCGCTTTACATGGTTGATAGGCCGGGGCACGAGGCCCCGGCCTGATATTTGCGTTACTCGGCGGCCGAGTCGGGGGTTACGGCCGCCGCAGCGGGAGCGACCGCCTCGGCTCCGGCTCGCTCGAGCACCAGCTCACCGTCGGCCGCGTCGACCACGACGGTATCGCCGGCCACGAACCGGCCCTCGAGGATCGCCAGCGCGAGCCGGTCGACCAGTCGCTTCTGGATCACGCGCTTGAGCGGGCGAGCGCCGTACGTGGGGTCGTAACCCAGGTTCCCCAGCAGCGTCCTCGCGGTGTCGGTCAGCTCCACGTCGATCTCGCGCTCGCGCACCCGCTTGACGAGCCGCTCGACCTGGAGGTCGACGATCTCGCCGATCTGCTCGCGCGTGAGCGGGTCGAACTCGACGATGTCGTCGAGGCGGTTGATGAACTCGGGCCTGAACTGAGCCTCGACGCCCGCGCGGCCGCCGGGGATGTTCGAGGTCATGATCAGCACGGTGTTCTTGAATGACACGGTGCGGCCCTGGCCGTCGGTCAGGCGGCCGTCGTCCATCACCTGAAGCAGCGTGTTGAACACGTCGGGGTGAGCCTTCTCGATCTCGTCGAGCAGCACCACCGAGTAGGGCCGGCGGCGCACCGCCTCAGTCAGCTGACCGCCCTCCTCGTAGCCGACGTAGCCCGGAGGCGCACCGACCAGACGCGAGACCGAGTGCTTCTCCATGTACTCCGACATGTCGATGCGCACGATCGCGTCCTGGGTGTCGAACATGAACTCGGCGAGCGCCCGCGCCAGCTCGGTCTTGCCGACGCCGGTGGGGCCGAGGAACAGGAACGTGCCGATCGGTCGGTCGGGGTCCTGCAGGCCGGCCCGCGAGCGCCGCAGCGCCGACGACACCGCCTCAACCGCCTCGTCCTGGCCGATCACCCGCCGGTGCAGCCGCTCCTCCATGTGCACGAGCTTCTCGATCTCGCCTTCCATGAGGCGCGAGACCGGGATTCCGGTCCACTTGGCGACGACCTCGGCGACGTCATCGGCGTCGACCACGTCCTTGAGGAACTTCGCGCTTGGCGCGTCGCCCGCCGCCTCGGCAGACTCGGCCTCCTCGAGCTGCTTCTCGAGCTCGGGGATCGTTCCGTACTGGAGCTCGGCGGCCCGTCCGAGGTCGGCCTCGCGCTGAGCGCGCTCGAGCTCGGTCCTGGCCTGGTCGAGCTTCTCCTGCAGCGCGGCGACCGCGCCGACGGTCTCCTTCTCGCGCTGCCACTCGGCGTGCATCGCGTCGGAGCGCTCGCGCTCCTCGGCCAGCGTGCGCTCGAGCTGCTCGCGCCGCGCGATCGTGCCGGCGTCGTCGTCGTCGCCCAGCGACTGAAGCTCGATCTCGAGCTGCATGATGTGCCGGTCGACCTCGTCGATCTCGGTCGGCTTTGAGTCGATCTCCATGCGGATGCGCGAGGCGGCCTCGTCGACAAGGTCGATCGCCTTGTCGGGGAGGAACCGGTCGGCGATGTAGCGGTGGCTGAGCGTCGCGGCCGCCACCAGCGCGGAGTCCTGGATGCGGACGCCGTGGTGGACCTGGTAGCGCTCCTTGAGCCCTCGCAGGATTGCGATCGTGTCCTCGACGGTGGGCTCGCCGACGTACACCGGCTGGAAGCGGCGCTCAAGCGCCGGGTCCTTCTCGATGTGCTTGCGATACTCGTCCAGCGTCGTCGCGCCGATCGCGCGCAGCTCGCCGCGGGCCAGCATCGGCTTGAGCATGTTGCCCGCGTCGATCGCGCCCTCGGCGGCGCCCGCGCCGACGATCGTGTGCAGCTCGTCGATGAACACGACGACCTGTCCCTGAGCGTCTGCGATCTCCTTCAGGACGGCCTTCAGCCGATCCTCGAACTCGCCGCGGTACTTGGAACCGGCGACCATCGCGCCGATGTCGAGCGACACCAGCTTGCGGTCGCGCAGGCCCTCGGGGACGTCGCCGTCGACGATCCGCTGGGCCAGCCCCTCGACGATCGCCGTCTTGCCGACGCCGGGCTCGCCGATCAGGACCGGGTTATTCTTCGTGCGGCGGCTGAGCACCTGGATCACGCGCCGGATCTCGTCGTCGCGCCCGATCACCGGGTCGAGCTTGCCCGTCGCGGCGGCCTCGGTCAGGTCGCGTCCGAAGCGCTCGAGCGCCTGGAACTTGTCCTCGGGGTTCTGGTCGGTGACCTTGTGGCTGCCGCGGACCTCGGAGAGCGCCTTGAGCAGCTGCTCGCGAGAGGCGCCGGACGTGCGCAGCGCGTCGCCGGCCTTGCCAGGGTGCGCCGCGATCGCGAGCAGCAGGTGCTCGGTGGAGACGTACTCGTCCTTGAGCTCGCGCATCTCGCTCTCGGCGGTGCGCAGGATCTGGACGAGCTCGCTCGAGCCGCCCGCCGGCTCCGAGCCGCCCTGCCCGCTCAGCTTCGGCAGCGCGTCAAGCGCGCGGCCTAGCTCCTGGCGGACCGATCCGGGGTCGACGCCCAGCTTGCGCAGCACCGGAACGACGACGCCCCCCTCCTGCTCGAGCAGCACCGCGAGCAGATGCTCCGGCGTGGTCTGGGGGTTTCGTCGGTCGTCGGCGAGCCGCTGCGCGGCCTGGATCGCCTCCTGTGTCTTGATCGTAAGTCGGTCTGGTTGCATGTTGTCTGTTGTGCCTCGGCCTGGGTTTCAGAGAAATCTAAGTCTTGGTGACTTAGATTATGGCAGGTTCGGGCGCGAAATCCCAGGGGATTTTGCCCCGGAGGGGCACAACACGACAATCGCGAGGATTCGGGCGAAGCGTGTCGTGTGGACCACCGTATGCGGTGGTCAGCGCGGATCACCTCGCCGATCACGCGGCGGTTGTCGCGATATGCCCTTCCCGTCCCGCTCCTCAATGAGCCGTTGACGGTCGCCGCCGGCCCCGTCCCCAAGCCGGGTGGACAGCGACGCTACCCGTGGATGTGGAGCGTCTTGGACCCGGTGCGCTTGACGACGTGCGTCCCGCTCCCGTACAGCCGCCCGAACACCTTGATCGTCACCCCATGGTGGTGGTGCAACGAGGAGCGCATGTTGCGAATGTGCTTGCGGCCGAAGCCCATCAGGACCGTGGTCTTGCCGGCTGCCAGCAGGGTGGCGATGCCGGAGAAGATCTTGAACGGCTTGCCGCGTCCGATCCGGACGTCGGCGAACGCGCCGACCCGGCAGGCCGCCGAGCACGACAAGGTCGCAAATACAGCCCCAAGTTTGGCCGGATGCTGAGGGCGGGGGAGCGACAGGCCGACGCGCGGGTGGATCAACTGCTCCGCCACCGAGGTGAGGCCCGAGAGGTTGACGCTGCCCCATCCCGACGCCCGATCGAAGCCGGGACCGGCCTTGCAGCAGCCGAGCGACCGGTGGCTGCGGGTGATGAACGGGCCGATGTCGTTGCTGAACAACTGCACGTCGGAGAACACCAGGCCGCGCAATGTGCGGTTGCGGCCGATCTTGTAGAGCAGCGGGTTGACGAAGCCAACGCCGTGGCGGCCGTTCAGGCGTAGGGCCTCGTCGACCAGCGCGAGGCCGCCGGCGAGCAGCGGCGTGGCCGCGCTGGTGCCCCCAACCGCCTCCCACGGGTTGCTGTTCTGGGAGTTGACGCAGGCCGGCGTGGCCGAACAGAACGTGGTGTAGCCGGGTGCGATGTCGGCGAGCATCGACACGTCGGGAAGGAAGCGGCGGTTTTGCTTGACCGTGCCCTTCTGGTAGCCGGGCCGCTTGAACAGCTGGCTGGTGCCACCGCCGCCGGCGGCGCCGGGGAACATCGACGCGTCGTTCCAGACGATCTGCGCAGCGATCGTGTTCGTGGGCGTCAGTGCGAAGTTGGTGCCGCCCACGGCGGTGATCCACGGCGAGGACGACGGGTAGTTGACGGACAGCCGGTCGACGGGCGCACCGGTCAGGTCGACGCAGTCGGCCGACCCCTGGTCGCCGCTCGAGGCCAGGAACGAGATGCCGCTGCCGGCGGCCATGGCGAGCGAGGCCTCGACCGAGCGCAGCCCCCTCAGGCCGATCGCCAGGAACACGTCGGGCTCGCACAGCCCCAGCGAGGCCGAGATCACTTGCGGTTTGAAGCCGCGGTTCTGCAGCGGGGCGGTCAGCGCGCGCAGGGTGGCGGAAGCGCTCGGCTTGGTCTCGTACACGTCGATGCCCTCGAGGCCGGGTGCGGCCGCGTCGAGCACCTCGATGTCGAGCGTCGCCTCGCCACCCGGCGGCAGCGCGTGCTTGAGCCCGACGCCGAAAGCTCGCACGGGCGGGACGCCCAGGCCGAAGCAGCTCGCAAACGAAGTGAGGTCCGTGAAACGGAAGCCGTCGATCTCGATCAGCGCCACGCGCTCTCCCTGGCCGCTGAGGCCGGATCCGAACAGCGGCGTGAAGCCGTAGGCGGTCTCGTACTGGTTCGGGGTGAACCCCTCGACCGCCAAAGCCGGCCCGCAGCCCGACGGCGTGCCCGTCAACTGTGCGGCCGACGTCGGCTGGCCGGCGGCTGCGTGGGCCCTGACGTCAGCTCGCACCCCCGTCTTGGCCTTGGCTCGCACTCCGTTGGAGGCGTGGGTGTAAGACGAGCCGGTGAGCGAGCGCGTGTCGAGCCCGACGACGGTCGTGACCAGCCCCCGCAGTGCGGCCGGCACGCGCGCGGCGCGGGTCGGGGCGACGAACCATCCGAGGCGGGCGGCGTGGAACACTGCAAGCGGCGTACCGAACACGCGCGCGGCGCGCGGAGCGGTCATCGTCGCGTCGACGAACAGTCGAGTGGCGTCGAGCTTGACGTCGGTGGCGCCGGCGCCGCGCATGTACGCCATCACCCGCGAGGTGCTTGCCGGGCTGGCCCCGAACCGTCTCGCCAGCGTCGGGATCGACTCAAACTGGCCGTACTCGGCGGACCCCGGAGTGTTCACCGACTGCGCGAAGCTCTCCAGCCCGGCGAGGTCTGCATTCAGCGGCAGCACTAGCTGCAGCTGCTGGCCGTGCGGCACCGGACCGACCCTCGTGGCCTGGGCGACCGGGCCGGCCGCAAGCGCGCCGGGTGCTAAAAATGCCAGCACCGCTGCAACGATGCCCAAAGCTCCCCAGGTGCGCACGAGCAGGATCGTTGCACAAGTTCGAGGGGTTGCGAGCCCTGTCGGCCACCCGTGCGCAATCGATCGCGCAACGGCAGTACTTATGAGCCGGGGCGCTGCACCTGGATCTTGAAGCTCTTCATGTCGGCCGTGCGCACGATCTCGCCGCCCTTGACGTAGGGGACGATCTCGGCGCGGAGCTCGCGACGCAGCGACTCCAGCCGCTCCACCTCGGCCTTGAGCTCTGTCGCGCGCCTCTCCAGCCCCTTGACCTTGCGCGACATCAATTCGAGCTGCTCCTCGAGCTCGAACACGCGCTCGACGCCGGCCAGATTCATGCCGAGCTCGGCCGTCATCTCCTGGATGCGCCGCAGCCGCTCCACGTCCTCGTGGGAGTACAGCCGCGTGCCCTTCGGAGAGCGCTTGGGCTCGATCAGCCCGCGCGCCTCGTACATCCGCAACGTCTGGGGGTGCATGTCGGCAAGCTCGGCGGCGACCGAGATCATGAACACGCCGCGGTCGGAGGAGACCTGCACCGTCGTCCGGGTCGTGCGTCGCATCGCCATCAAGCTTCCTTTGTGGCCTTCCCGTCGCCCGCGCCCTCGAACAGCTTCGCGCGCGGGTCGCCGTTCATCACCTTCGAAAGCCTGTCCACCGCGTCCTGCTGCTCGGGCGTGAGCTTCGCCGGGACGTCGATCAGGAAGCGGTAGTGGATGTCGCCCCGCCCCTTGCCACCGAGCCTCGGCGGACCTTCGCCCCGCAGGCGCTGCACGGTCCCGTGCTTGGTGCCGGGCGCAACGCGCAGGCGCTTTGAGCCGCCCAGCGTCGGGACCTCGACCACCGCTCCCTGCATCGCCTCGGGAATCGTCAGCGGAACCTCGACCTCGAGGTTGTCGCCGGCCCACTTGAACACTCGGGAGTCCGATACGCGGGTGATTACGAACAGGTCGCCAGGCTGGGATCCACGAAGCCCCGGCTCGCCCTTGCCTGCCAGGCGCACGCGGCTGCCGTCGTGGACGCCGGCGGGGATGTTGACCCGCAGGCGACGCACGCTGCGCTGTGCGCCCGAGCCGTGGCAAGTCAGGCACGGGTTCTCGATCACGGTTCCCGATCCGCCGCAGTTGGAACAGGGCTGTGAGATCGAGAAGATCCCCTGACTCTGTGCCTCGACGCCCCGTCCGTCGCACACCGGGCACACCTTCGGAGTCGTGCCGGGCTTGGCGCCGGTGCCGTGACAGGTGGGGCAAGCCTTGGAGGTCGGCACCGCCAGCGGGACCTGCGCACCGTTGACCGCTTGGTCGAAGGTCAGCGAGACCTCTGTCTCCAGGTCACGGCCGCGCGGCGCGGCGCGTCCCGAGCGCACGTCACCCTGGCGTCCGCCCGGGCGCTGGGCCCCTCCACCGCCGCCGAACAGGTTGGAGAGGATGTCTGAGAAGCTGCCCGAGAACGAGCCCGGATCGAAGCCGCCACCTCCGGTGGCGAAGCCGAACGGGCCGGTGCCGCGGTCGTATGCCTTGCGCTTGTCGGGATCTGACAGCACGTCGTGTGCCTGCGAGATCTCCTTGAAGCGCTCCTCGGCCTTCTTGTCGCCGGCGTTGCGGTCGGGGTGGTACTGGCGCGCGAGCTTGCGGTAGGCCTTCTTGATCTCCTCGTCGGAGGCGTTCTTGCCTACTCCAAGGATCTTGTAGTAGTCGGGTCGCGACGCCACGATGTTGCTCTCCTATCAGGCAGCGACGACGACGCGAGCCGGACGGATCACGAAGTCGCCGAGCGCGTATCCGCGCTGGTAGACCTCGACAATCGTTCCGGGCTGTGCGCCCTCCACCGGGTGCTGCGCGACCGCCTCGTGGCGCTGGGGGTCGAACTGCTCGCCCTTGGGCTCGTAGCGCTCGATCCCTGCGCGCGACAGCGCGGCGATCACGTCCGCGTGAACCAGCTTGATCCCCGACACGAGCGTCGAGTGACCGTTGTCAGTGTCGTGCTGGGCGGCCTCCAGCGCTCGGTCGAGGTTGTCGACCGCGGGCAGCAGCTCCTTGGCGAGCTTGGCGGCGCCGCGCTCCTGCGCGGCCGCGGCCTCTCGCATCGCGCGCTTGCGGTAGTTCTCGAAGTCGGCCTGGGTCCGCTGCGCCAGCTCGAGGTACTCCTGGGCCTTCTTGGCCTTGGCCGTGATCTGCTCGAGGTCGTCCTCGATCGCGTCCTCCGGAGTCTGGTCGGGCCCCGCCTGCAGCGGCTCTGCGCCGGCCTGCACGTCCTCGGGCGCCGGCTCGGGCTCGGGCACGACCGGGTTGTCCGGGGTTGCGGGCGCGCCGTCGGACGCGCCCGGCCCGGGCGAGGCCTGCGGAGCCGAAACCGGCGCCTCAGGCTCGCCCGGCGCAAACTCCGGAGCGTGCTTTGGGTTGGGGACCATGGCCTACTTGCCCTCGTCCACGACCTCGGCGTCGACGACGTCCTCAGCGCCCGCGCCGTTGGTCGACGCGCCGGCGCCATCCGCGCCGTCCTCGGTGCTGGCGGACGATGCCGCCTGCTCCTGGGCGCGCTGGTACATCGCCTCGGAGACCTTGTGGAACGCCGACTGCAGCGCCTCGGTCTTGGCGTTGATCGCGGCGGCGTCCTCTGACGTCAGCGACTCGCGGACCTCCTTGATCGCGGCCTCGATCTCCTCCTTGGAGCTCGCGTCGACCTGCTCGCCCAGGTCCTTGAGCTGGCGCTCGGCCTGGTAGGCGGCGTTCTCGCCGTTGTTGCGCGCCTCGGCGAGCTCACGCAGGCGTCGGTCGTCCTCGGCGTGTGACTCGGCGTCGGAGACCATCCGCTTGATCTCGTCCTCCGAGAGGCCGGAGCCGGACCGGATCTCGATCTTCTGCTCCTTGCCGGTCCCCAGGTCCTTCGCGGAGACGTTGAGGATCCCGTTGGCGTCGATGTCGAACGCGACCTCGATCTGCGGGATGCCGCGCGGCGCGGGCGGGATGCCGGTCAGCTGGAACTTGCCCAGCGACTTGTTGTAGGTGGCCATCTCGCGCTCGCCCTGGAGCACGTGGATCTCGACCGACGGCTGGTTGTCCTCGGCCGTCGAGAAGACCTCGCCCTTGCGGGTCGGGATCGTGGTGTTGCGCTCGATCAGCTTGGTCATCACACCGCCCTTGGTCTCGATACCGAGCGTCAGGGGGGTGACGTCCAGCAGCAGCACGTCCTTGACGTCGCCGGCCAGGACTCCGGCCTGGATGGCGGCGCCGACGGCGACCACCTCATCGGGGTTGACGCCGCGGTGCGGCTCCTTGCCGGTGAGCTCCTTGACCTTCTCCTGGACCGCGGGCATCCGGGTCATACCGCCGACCAGCACGACGTGGTCGATCGTGGAGGCGCCCTTGTCCTTGGCGTCGTCGAGCGCCTGGCGCACAGGCGCCACGGTGCGGTCGAGCAGCGCGCTCGTGAGCTCGTTCAGCTTTGCCCGCGTCAGCCGCATGTCGAGGTGCTTGGGCCCGCTCGAGTCGGCCGTGATGAACGGCAGGTTGATCTGCGTCTCCTGCGTGGTCGAGAGCTCGATCTTGGCCTTCTCGGCCGCCTCGTACAGACGCTGCAGCGCCATCGGGTCGGCGCTCAGGTCGATGCCCTGCGACTTCTTGAACTCCGAAACGAGCCAGTCGACGATCGCCTTGTCGAAGTTGTCGCCGCCGAGGTGGTTGTCACCGGCGGTCGCCTTGACCTCGAACACTCCGTCGCCGATCTCGAGCACGGACACGTCGAAGGTGCCGCCGCCGAGGTCGAACACGAGGATCGTCTGGTCGGACTCCTTGTCGAGGCCGTAGGCGAGCGACGCGGCGGTCGGCTCGTTGATGATGCGCTTGACGTCGAGGCCGGCGATCTTGCCCGCGTCCTTGGTCGCCTGGCGCTGGTCGTCGTTGAAGTACGCGGGGACGGTGATCACCGCGCTGTCGACGCTCTCGCCCAGGTAGGCCTCGGCGTCGGTCTTCAGCTTCTGAAGGATCATCGCGCTGATCTCGGGCGGGGAGTACTGCTTGCCACCGGCCTCAACGCGAGCGTCGCCCCCGGGTCCGGAGACGACCTTGTACGGCACGATCGACTCCTCTTCGCGCACCTCGGCCTCCTTGCGGCCCATGAAGCGCTTGATCGAGAAGACCGTGTTCTGCGGGTTGGTGACAGCCTGGCGCTTGGCCACGGTGCCGACCAGACGCTCACCCGACTGGGTGAACGCTACGACCGACGGCGTCGTACGGCCGCCCTCGGCGTTCTCGATGACCGTCGGCTCGCCCCCCTCGAGCACAGCCATGCACGAGTTCGTCGTTCCGAGATCGATTCCGATCGTCTTTCCCATCTGCGTTCTGCTCCCTGTTAGTCGTAAAAATCTAAGCGGGAGCGTAGCAGATTTGGCTTTCCGGGCCGCCTCCGGGTCGCTCAGGGCTGAACGTCAACGGCTCAATGAGGAGGAGGGATGCAGGGTTTCGCCGGGGCGCCTGACGTCGCCGGGTCCGCGGGGTGCATCACACGACAACCGCGCCGACGCATCGGAGCCCTGCCGTGTGGCGCACCGCATAGGTGCATGGCACGGCAGGCCTGCCGCTGTCCGGCACCATTGTCGTGTCATGCACCCTCTAGCGACCCGAACCCGCCCCCATCCCGCCCTTCAATGGGTCGTTGGCGTTCGGCCCCGAGAAACCTGCCCGGCCGCCATGAACTCCGCGGCGCTCGGGCACATCCGCTGCAGCGCGCACTCCCAGCAGTTCGGCCGCCGCGCGTAACACGTCCGCCGCCCGTGCCGCAGCAGGTTCAGGTGCAGCTCGAGCTCCTCTCCGGGCGGCGTGATCTCGAGCATCGTGTCGTGCAGCTCCTCAAACGGCGCCTTGGCCCGGAACAGCCCTAGCCGCGTCCCGACGCGCGAAACGTGCGTGTCGACCGGCACGTCGCGCATGCCCAGCGCGAACAGCAGCACGCAGGCGGCGGTCTTGCGCCCCACCCCGGGCAGCGACGTGAGGTACTTCTGAGCCTCCGGCACCGTCAAACCATCGAGCCAGTCCAGCGATAGCTGACCACCCGGCGCCGTGTCACTGATCGCGCGCAGGATCGATTTGATCCGCGCCGACTTGACCTTCGAGATCCCGCCCGGCCGGATCGCCTCCTCGATCACGTCCACGGGGGCGTCTCGAACTCGAACCCAGGTGTCCCCAGGGAAGCGCTCGCGCAGCGCCAGATAGGCGACGTCGCGGTTGCGGTCGTTGGTCGACTGCGACAGCACGGTCAGGATCAGCTCGGCGATCGGATGGCCGTGCGGTTTGGCCTGGGGGATGCCGTACACGAGGCGCAGCCGGTTGCGAATCGCCCGCACGCGCCGCGGCGGGGGCTTGTCCCACCCGTTGGACCGCCGCCCCTTCTGCTTCGTCGCGCTCACTGGCGAGGACGTTATCCTCGGCCGGGGTTGAGCGTCGACGAGCATACGATTGAACTCGCCGGTTCGCCCGCCTTCTACCGCACCGCACCCGCGCCTGGCGTTCCCACGCTGTACGTGCACGGCGTGCCGACCAGTTCAGATGACTGGATCTCATTCCTCGAGCGCAGCGGCGGGATCGCTCCCGACCTCATCGGCTTTGGAAGGTCGGGAAAGGGCGGCAACTTGGACTACTCCATCGAGGGCCTCACGGACTTCCTCGAGCGGCTGCTCGAGCACCTCGGGATCGACCGCGTCAAGCTGGTCGTCCACGACTGGGGTGCGGCCGTTGGGCTCGCGTTCGCGCAGCGCAACCCAAAGCGGATCGAGCGGATCGCGCTCATCAACGGTGTGCCCGTGTTCCCCGCCCAGGACGTTCGCTGGCACTTACTCGGCCGGCTCTGGGTGCGGCCGGTGATCGGCGAGCTCGTGATGGGGGCGACGACCCGTGGCATGCTCGCGCGAACTCTGCGCAGCGGCGCCGCGGACCCGGACGCGTGGCCGGACGCGCGCATCGACTCGATCTGGCAGCAGTTCGACCAGGGCACGCAACGGGCGATCCTGCGCCTGTACCGCTCGGCCGACGAACGCGAGCTGACAAAAACGGGTGCCGGGCTGGATCGCCTGGATGCGCCGACGCTGATCGTGTGGGGCGAGGCGGATCCTTGGCTGCCGGTCGACATCGGCGAGACGTATGCAACGGTCATGCCTCACGCGAGCATCGACCACGTCCAGCGAGCCGGGCATTGGCCTTGGCTGGACAGCCCGGACGTCGTCGACCGCGTCGTGTCGTTCCTGGAGGTGGCCGCATGAGCACCGCGCTGCTCGACCGCCCCGCCCGCGACCGCCCGCCAATCCTCACCCCAAACCGCTGGATCGACCCGCGGCGCGCCGCGCCCACGCTCGTCGCGGCGGCGTTCGCGGTGGCCTATGTGCTGGTCTCGCCCCCGAGCCTGGACCTCGCGGCGCACCTGCTGCGCGCGAAGCTGTTTTCGAGCGAGGGCTTCGGGATCTGGAACAACTGGTGGTACGGGGGCCACCACGTTCCCGGCTACAGCGTGTTGTTCCCGCCGATCGCGGCGGCGCTCACGCCCCAGGTCGCGGCGGGCCTGGCGGCGTGCGGGAGCGCGGCGCTGTTCGAGAGACTCGCGCACGACCAGTTCGGCGAGGACGCCTGGCTCGGCGCGCTGTGGTTCGGCGCCGGCACCGCCACCAACCTATTCACCGGCCGCCTCACGTTCGCCTTCGGGCTGCTGCCGGCGATCGCCAGCGCGCTGGCGCTGTCGCGCCGCCGGACCGGCTGGGCGGTCACGTTCGGGGTGATCACGGCCCTGGCGAGTCCCGTTGCGGCGCTGTTTGCGGCGCTCGCCGCGACCGCGGTCGCGATCGGGCGATTTGCCTCCGAGCGCCGGCTGCGCGCCGTCGTCCCCGGCGTGCTCGTCGTGGTCGGCGCGCTGGCCCCGGTGGCGTTGCTGTCGGTCGCGTTCCCCGAGGGCGGCAGCGAGCCGTTCACGTGGGCCACGCTGTGGCCGATCCCGGCGATCGCGCTGGTGGCGCTGGCGCTGATCCCCAAGCGCCACGTCACGCTGCTGGCCGGCATCGCGCTGTACGCGCTCGGTTGCATCGTCGCCTTCAAGATCGCCACCCCGGTCGGCAGCAACGCCGCCCGGCTGGGCCCACTGCTCGCCGGACCGATCGTCGCGCTGGTCTGGTACCCGCGTCACAAGACCTGGCTGGCCGTGGTCGCGCTGCCGCTGCTGTATTTCCAGTGGCAGGCACCGATTCGCGACGTACGCACGTCGGCCGGAGACCCCTCGGTGAAGATCTCGTACTACCAGCCGCTGCTGAAGTTCCTTGAGGCCCAGCACGGGCCGCCGTTCCGCGTCGAGATCCCGTTCACGCGGTTCCACTGGGAGGCATATGAGGTGGCGCCGCGGTTCCCCCTCGCCCGGGGCTGGGAGCGCCAGCTCGACATCAAGTACAACAGCCTCTTCTACGACGGCACGCTGACCGCGGCCACGTACCACGCGTGGCTGCACAAGATGGCGGTCCGTTACGTGGCGGTGTCCGACGCTGACCTGGACTACTCCGCCCACGAGGAGACAGCCCTGATCGACCGCGGGCTCCCGTACCTGCGGCTGGTGTTCCGCAGCGCGCATTGGCACGTGTACGCGGTCGACCACCCGACTCCGATCGCGCAGGGCGCGGCCACGTTGCAAAGGCTCGGGGCCAATTCGCTGACGCTGCGCGCGAGCCGCCCGGGGACCGTGCGTTTGCGCGTGCGCTTCACGCCCTACTGGGCGCTCTCGGGCGACCCGGGGTGCGTGATCGACAACGGTGGCTTCACCGAGCTGCGAGTGCGTCGAGCGGGGACGTTCGAGCTCGTCACGCAGTTCTCGCTGGGGCGAATCGGAGCGACCGCTCCACGCTGCGATTGAGCTCCGCCGATCCCCTGGGCGAAGGACTGTGGCCGCGGTCGGTACGATCTTTCCGATGCGTGATCGACTCCGCACGATCGACGCTCGGGTACTGCCGCGTGGTTGGAAGGATGTGTTCAGGCAGCTCCTGCTGTTCGTCGGCGCCTACCTGCTGTATCAGCTCGTCCGCGGCCTGATCCACTACGGCAACGGCTACAAGCCGTTCGGAGATGCAACGCGCATCATCGACATCGAGCGCTGGCTGCACGTGTTCGCCGAGCCCAGCATCCAGGCCTGGGCGCAGAACAAGCACTGGCTGATGGACGTCGCCGACTGGACGTATCTCAACGCCCATTACTTCGTCACGATCGGCGCGCTGATCTTCATCTACATGCGCCGCAACGACTCGTTCTACTTCGTGCGCAACATGTTCATGACCGCGATGGCGATCGCGCTGATCGGCTACTGGCTGTACCCGACCGCGCCGCCGCGGCTGCTTCCGGAGTGGGGCTTCACCGACTCGATCTCCCAGTTCCTGGGCGGATGGGTCGACTACGGGCCCGGGAAGGCGCTGCTGAACTTCTACGCCGCGGTGCCGTCGATGCACGTGTGCTTTGCGGTGATGATCGGCTGGCCGATGGTCCGGTTCATGAAGCACTGGTGGGCGAAGATCGCCTGGGGGCTGTACCCGTTGTGGATCACGTTCGTGGTCGTGGCCACGGGCAACCACTACTTCACCGACGTCTTCCTGGGCTGCGTGACCGCCGGCATCGCCGCGCTGCTGTCCAAGCAGCTGTTCGCTCGTGCCAGGCCAGACGCTTGGGCTTTCAGCCACGCCGCTGCCTGACCGTGCCGTCGACCACGATCAGCTCCTAGTGCACCGGACAGCGCACTGATGGCCGAGCAGACCAAGCCGCCGCCGGCGCGCCCGGACCGCTCCGGCCGACCGCGCCGGAACGGCGCCGCCACGCAGGCGCTGATGCGCGAGCGTCTGATCGAGTCGCGGCTGACGCCCAACGCGATCTCGCTGACGGGCTTTGCGCTCAACATCGCCGCCGCCGCGCTGGTGGTCGGGAGGCTGTTCTTCCTCGCCGGGATCGCGTTCATCGTCGGCTCGGTCATGGACACGCTCGACGGGCGCTACTCGCGGATGTCGGGCAAGGGCACGCCGTTCGGCGCGTTCCTGGACTCCACCCTGGACCGGATGGAGGAGGGGATCGTGCTGGCCGCCGTCGGCGCCTACTTCGCCTCGCGCCACGACGAGGTCGCCGCGGCGGCCACCGTGGCCGCGGTGCTGTTCTCGCTGATGGTCTCCTACACCCGTGCTCGCGCCGAGGCCCTGGGCGTTGCCTGCAAGGTCGGCCTCGCGACTCGGCCCGTGCGCGTGGTGATTCTGTCTGTCGGTCTGGTGTTCGCAAAGGGCGCGTCGATCGGCAACTTCGAGCTGCTGGCGCCCGCCGTGTACGTGCTCGCGGCGCTCGCGGCGGTGACCACGTTGCAGCGGATCCTGTACGTCCGCAAGCAGCTGGCGACGGCCCCTTAGAGACGCCAGACGCAGTTCACAGATGTAACGAACCGCGTTACGGGGAATAAGTCTCATGGACGCCCTGCGCAGCAGCGTCGGGGCAGACCTCATCTTCGAGAAGGGAAGTTCACACCGTGAGCACTGGCAACGGATCCACTAACGGCGCCGCGCGCTACCAGGAGGACAAGGTGCGCGTTGCAATCATCGGCGTCGGCAACTGCGCGAGCTCGTTCGTGCAGGGCGTGCACTACTACCACGACACCGATCCTGGCGAGTCCGTGCCCGGCCTCATGCACGTCGACGTCGGTGGCTACCACATCCGCGACATCGAGTTCAGCGCCGCCTTCGACATCGACGCCGACAAGGTCGGCAAGGACCTCTCAGAGGCGATCTTCGCGGGCCAGAACAACACCATGAAGTTCGACACCAAGGTCCCCAAGCTGGGGGTCGAGGTGCAGCGCGGAATGACCCACGACGGGCTCGGCAAGTACCTCAAGGAGAAGATCACCAAGGCGCCCGGCCCCACGGCCGACATCGTCGAGATCCTCCGGGAGACCCACACCGACGTGGTCGTCTCCTACCTCCCGGTCGGCTCCGAGGAAGCCACCAAGTGGTACGTGGAGCAGATCCTCGAGGCCGGGTGCGGGTTCGTGAACTGCATCCCGGTGTTCATCGCTCGCGAGGAGTACTGGAACAAGCGCTTCAAGAAAGCCGGGCTGCCGATCGTCGGCGACGACATCAAGTCCCAGGTCGGCGCGACGATCGTGCACCGTGCGCTGGCGCGGCTGTTCCACGACCGCGGGGTCAAGCTGCTGCGCACCTCGCAGCTCAACGTCGGCGGCAACATGGACTTCTACAACATGCTCGAGCGCGAGCGCTTGGAGTCCAAGAAGATCTCCAAGACCAACGCCGTCACGTCGATCATGGGCCACACACTCCCGGCCGACGACGTCCACGTGGGCCCGTCGGACTACGTGCCGTGGCTGACGGACCGCAAGTGGGCGCACATTCGCCTCGAGGGCCAGGCGTTCGGCGACGCGCCGCTGACCGCCGAGCTCAAGCTCGAGGTGTGGGACTCGCCCAACTCGGCGGGGATCGTGATCGACGCGGTGCGCTGCTGCAAGCTGGCGCTCAACAACGGCCTCTCGGGCCAGCTCGACGGCCCCAGCTCGTACCTGATGAAGTCGCCGATGAATCAGCGCCCGGACTCCGAGGCGCGGGACCTCACCGAGCAGTTCATCGCCAAGCACGCGCGCAAGCCGCTCGCCAAGCCGGCGAAGTCGGCCAAGGCGACCGCGAAGTCCGAGAAGTAGCGCTCGCACTATTCTCATCGCGTGCCCGAGCGGCTCGCGATCGCGCAGGTCTGTCCGTTCGCCTGGGAGTCCGCCAACGAGGTTCACCAGTACGTTTGGCGGGTCTCCCAGGAGCTGAGCGGCCGGGGCCACAGGGTCCTGGTCATCGCCCCGTCGACCTCCGCAGAACTCGTTCGCGACAGCCGCCGGGCGATCCGTAGTCAGCCCGACTCGCTGCTGGACCGAGCGCAGGACGGTCCGTTGGTGCTTGGCGTCGGCGAGGTGCTGCCGTTCTCGCCCACGCGCCGGCGGGCGGCATCGCTGCCCGTCGACGTGGCGCGGACGATCGAGGAGGCGCTGACCAACCTGCTCCTCGACGTGGTCCACGTCCACGAGCCGTTTGCGCCCAGCGCGTCGAGCGTCGCCCTGCGCCATTCCCGGGCACTGAACGTCGGCAGCTTCCACGGGCCCACCGAGCGCGTGCTGTCGACGCAGCTCGCACGGCCCCTGTCGCGGCTGTTCTTCGGGCGCCTGGACGCCCGCACCGCCAGCTACGAGGCGACCCGGGAGCTGATGCAGCGGTTCTTCCCGGCCGACTACCCGGTGATCCTCCCGGGCGCCGACGTTGATACCGACGACGAGGCCTCCCGCCGCGACCGGGCCGACGACGGGCCCGCGGAGCTCGTGCTGATCGCGCGCGAGGAGCGCGCAGCCGTGCGGATCTTCCTGCGGGCGCTGCGTGCGCTGCCGGCGGACGCGGCGTGGCAAGCGACGATCTGGTCCCCGCGGCCGTTGACCGGCTCTGCGGCGCTCAGCAGGACCCTGCGCGCACGGGTCGAGTTCGCCGACCCCAGCCAGCTCACCGAGGCGCAGGCACTCGCGCGGGCCGACGTGCTGGTGCTGGCCTCCGAGGGCGTGCGGACGATCCCCGAAACGCTCGTGCGGGGGCTCGCCGCTGGGTTGATCCCGGTGGCGTCGCGTCTGCCCGTGTACGAGGAGCTGCTGGCCGACGGCGAGTACGGCGACGCGTTTGAGCCGGGCGACGCGCAGACGCTCGCCTCACAGCTGTCGCGGCTGATCGCCGAGCCCGCCAAGCGCCGCCGCGATCCCGTGCAGCTCGAGCAGCTGCGGTCGAGGTTCTCCTGGACGCGCGTGGCGGACGAGCTGGAGGACGTCTACACCGGCCTGGTCGCCCGCCGGCACGACAGCCGTGGAGACTCCAAGCTCCGGGCACGGCTGCGCGAACGGCGCCTGATCGACGTCGATCTGCACATGCACACCGATCACTCCTACGACTGCGCGACGCCGGTCGAGGTGCTGCTGGCCGAGGCTCGGGCGCGTGGTCTGGGGGCGATCGCGATCACCGACCACAACGAGATATCGGGCGCGCTCGCGGCCCGCGAGCTCGCCGACGGGATCAACGTGATCGTGGCCGAGGAGGTCAAGAGCGCCGACCAGGGGGAGGTGATCGGCCTGTTCATCGAGGAGAAGATCCCGCGCGGGCTGACCCTCCAGGAGACGATCGCCGAGATCAAGCGCCAGGGAGGCCTGGTGTATGTGCCGCACCCGTTTGACCGCATGCACTCGGTCCCCGACTACAAGCACCTGCTCGACGTACTCGAGTCGATCGACGCGATCGAGGTGTTCAACCCGCGCGTCGCGATCATGGAGTTCAACGACGAGGCTGTGCGGTTCGCGGCCAAGTACCGGATTCCGGCCGGGGCGGGCTCGGACGCCCACGTGCCCCAGGGGCTCGGATCGGTGCGGATCCGGATGCGCGAGTTCAACGGCCCCGACGAATTCCTGGAGTCCTTGCGCGACGCCGACATCGTCCGCAACCCGGCCAGCCTGCTGTACGTGCAGGCCCTGAAGTTCCTGCAAACCAAGGCACTTCCCCCCTCCGCCCGGCGCGCCTCGCGTGACCGGCGGGTCAGACGCGCGACCGGTCGCGGACCGGCCGCAAACCGCGACGACCGGCGCAAGTCCTGATGCACTCGCAAGGACAAGCTCGCGACCCGTCCAATCCGACGGGGATGCCCGCGACGGACGACGAGATCCGCGAGAAGTACCTGGAGCGCGCGATCCGCGAGCTCAACACGTTCGCGCGCGAAGTCCAGTCCTGCGCCCACTGCCCCCGGGGGCAGCTGATGCCGGTCCTGGGCTCGGGGCACCCCCAGGCCGACATCTTCCTGGTCAAGTACTCGCCGCGCCCCTCGGAGGTCGAGGAGGGCGTCGCGTTCTACGGTCGCACCGGCAACGCGCTGATGAAGTCGCTCAAGCGCCTGTCGATCGACCCCCTGGCCGTCTACGGGACGCTGTGCGTCAAGTGCCCGGTGCCGGATCCCGCGATGGCAGATCCGGCGTGCATCGCGCGGCTGGCGGACGAGCTCGCGATCGTCTCCCCGAAGATCGTCGTGGTCATGGGCCCGGACGCGCTCGCGGTGGTCAACGAGCTCGACATCCCGCTGCGCCGGGAGCTCGGCCCCGCCCCGGGCCAGATCCAGCGCTTCACGCCGACCATCGAGGCGCTGTATGTCCCCAACATCGACGATGCGCTCGACGAGGAGAGCGCCAAGCGCGAGTTCTGGTCCTCGTTCCGCGTCCTGGGGACCTGGTGGGCGGACCTGCCTCCCTACTGATCGCCGCGGCCGGGATATACACTCGCGGCCATGGACCTAGAAGAGAAGAGCCTCGACCAGGTCGGAGACCGCTGCGAGGAGTGCGGAGCGAAGCTCACCAAAGCTGAGCTGCAGGCCGTGCTCGAGTCCGGCGGCCCGGCGCTCTGCTCGATTCACGCCGCCGAGGACGAGCCTGGACTCGCCGCCGACGAGGCTGGGTTCATCGAAGAGTGACGCCCGTCACGTGAACATCACGAGCACGACCTTGCCGAACTTGCCCGGAGCCGTGAACCGGTCGTAGGCGTCGGTAGCGCGCTCCAGCGGGTACGTCTCGGCGATCGGCACGCAGATCGCCCCCGATTCCAGGAGCGGGAGCACCGAGCGCTCCATCGCGCGCGCGGTCATGGCCTTCTCCTCAAGCGGTCGCGGCCGCAAGGTGGAGCCATGGATCGTCGCGCGCTTTCCCAACAGCAGCCCGAGGTTGATCTCCGCCTTGGCGCCGGCACCGACGCCGATCGTCGCGATCCGGCCCCAGATGTTCAGCGACATCAGATTGTCGTGGAGGTTGGGGGCGCCGACGAGCTCCAGGATCACGTCGAACGGCCCGTGCTCGGCGAACCCCTCCGGCGCGATCACCTCGGCGCCGAGCTTGGCCACCTCATCGCGCACGTCCGCGTTGCGGACCGTCGCGGTGACGCGTGCCCCGGCGGCGCGACCGAGCTGAACCGCGGCGGTGCCGACGCCGCCGGCGGCGCCGTGGACGAGCAGCCGCTCGCCGGCGCGCAGACCCGCCTGGGTGAACAGCGCGTCGTGGGCCGTCGTGAACACCTCGGGAGTGCCGCCGGCCTGCGGCCATTCGAGGTTGTCGGGGATCGGCATCAGCACCCGCTCGTGGACGACCGCGAGCTCCGCCTGGCCGCCACCGGCGACGATCGACATGACCCGCGCGCCGGGCTTGAAGCGCATCGCCCCGGGGCCACACTCGATCACCTCGCCGGCCAGCTCGAGGCCGGGGATGTCCTGCGGTGCGCCCGGCGGAGCCGGGTAGTTGCCGGCACGCTGATGGATGTCGGCGCCGTTGAGACCCGCGGCCCGGACCCGCACCAGGCACTCCCCGGCGCCCGGCGTCGGATCGGGATGGTCCTCGACGGTCAGCGAGTGGTCCTCGTGGATCGTGACGGCACGCATCAGCGGTGCGGAAGCCTAGCTGTCTCGCGATCTTCCAACGCCGGTCGCCGACCCGGTAGGGTCGCCACATGCCCAACGACACGATCATTCAGAGCCTGGTCGGCATGCGCGGCGCAGTCGGAACCGGCGCGTGGCTGGCGCCGAGGCTCTCCGGTCGACTGTTCGGCCTGGACCCGGCGGCCAATCCCCAAGCTTCCTATCTGGGACGCCTGTTCGCGGTGCGCGACGCCGCGCTCGCGTTCGGACTCAGCACCAGCACCGGTCGCGAGCGAGCGCAGTGGCTGCGGATCGGGATCGCGTGGGACCTCGCCGATGCAGCCGCGGGCTTGCTCGCCGGGCGGCGTGGGGATCTGCCGGCTCGGGCGACGATCCTCGTAACGGGGACCGCGCTGACCGGAGCCGCGCTCGGGATCGTCGCGCTGAAGGGCGAGGAGCCCGCGCTCTAGCCGCGGTCCAGCACGGCGACGCACTCGATGTGAGGCGTCTGCGGGAACATGTCGACGGGCCGAACCCGCTTGAGCTCGTACCCGGCCTCGACGAGCTGGGCTGCGTTGGGAGCGAGCGTGGTCGGATTGCAGGACACGTAGACGATCCGGCCCGGACCCGCCTCGATGATCCGTCGCACGATCTTGGCCGACAGCCCGGCGCGCGGCGGGTCGACTACGACCACGTCGGGCCGGCCGGCTTCGTCGACGAGCTCGCGCATCGCCAGGCGGACGTCCCCGGCGAAGAAGCGCGCGTTGTCGATCTCGTTGCGCCGTGCGTTTGCGATCGCGTCCGCGATCGCCTCGGGGACGATCTCGAGTCCCCATAGCTCGGCAACCCGGGGGGCGATCAGCAGGCCGATCGTCCCGATCCCGCAGTAAAGGTCATAGACGCGCTCGAAACCGCCCAGCTGCGCGCTCTCGATCGCCAGCCCGTACAGCCGCTCGGCCATCTCGGTATTGGTCTGAAAGAAGGCCTCGGGGGAGATGCGCAGGTTCAGTCCACCGATCTCCTCGACAATCCGGTCGGC
This sequence comes from Solirubrobacteraceae bacterium, assembly GCA_035693425.1. Classification (GTDB taxonomy): domain Bacteria; phylum Actinomycetota; class Thermoleophilia; order Solirubrobacterales; family Solirubrobacteraceae; genus Palsa-465. Next base: position 5,155 of record DASSGR010000108.1, on the reverse strand, counting down.
GCCGGCGAGCAGCTGGGTCGACCCCCCGCTCGTCGTCTCGGCGACGCTGTCGAGTTGCGTCCACAGCAGCCCCGCCAGCGGCTGGGCAGCGGCGGCCAGCCCCTCGCCGTCGAGCTCGCCGGGGCTGGTGATCAGCCGCGCCTGCAGCTGGCCGGTGCGCCGCCCTTCGCGCACGACCAGGTTTCGAAGCAGGCCCTCTCCGCTGCGGCGGTCATACGCGGCGAGGCCCTGCGCTGCGCACCACTCGACGATCCGCTCGCGCGCCGCGTTGCCGGCCTCGGAGGCCAGCAGGCAGTCGCGCACCTCGAGGATCTGGTCCCAGCGACCCGGCGCATGGAAGCCGCAGACCAGGCGGCCGGCATCATCGGTGCCGAACGAGTACTCGAGCTTGTTGCGGTAGCGCCACTGCTCCACGGCCGGGACGATCGGCTCGAGCTCGAAGCCTTCGAGCTTTCCGAGCCGCTGCAGGGCGTCGGCCACCTGCGCATGCTTGACCTCGAGCTGGCGCTCGTAGGGCAGCACCTGCCACGGCGCTCCGGGATGGTCGGCGACTGTTGGGATCCGCTCCGGACTGGGCTCCAGGATCTCGACGGCGCGGGCCTCGGCGTACGCACGCTTGGACTTGCCGACGACGGCGCGCACCCTGTCGCCAGGGACCGCGTCGGACACGAACACGACATAACCGTCGAGCCGAGCGACGCCCGCGCCCCCGAACGCGAGCGAGTCGATGGTCAGCTCCAGCTCGTCGCCGCGCGACGGGCGGCTCCGGGTGGGGGGATGAGTGGTCATCTCCGGACTAGGATGGCAGCACGATGGACGTCAACGCCTATCGGCGGTCGGCAGAGGCGTTCCTGACCGACCTCACCCGGGAGTACTACCTCCACTACGCCGGGCTCAAGGAGGCGTACGAGATCGAGCCGATCTACGCGCGCCACGAGGACCTGTTCACGGCCCAGGCGATCGACTCGTTGCGTGAGCAGCGGGCCGCCACCGATCCCGGAAGCGACGAAAGCCGCCGGCTGCGGATGTTGCTGGACTTCGCTGTGGAGGGGCATCTCGGCGAGGCGACCAAGGACCTCGAGACGCAGCTCGCCGAACGCGAGGCCGCGCTCACCATCGACCTCCGCGATCGGCAGATGGGCTTCCGCGAGTCCTCCGTCGTCCAAGCCAACGAGCCCGACGCCGAGGTGCGCGCGACGATCGAGTGGGCACGCAACGAGTTGACCGAACGCGAGCTGGGAGGGCTTTATCGCGAGCTGCTCGAGCGCCAGCACCACGGCACGGCCGCGCTCGGCTGGAGCAGTTACAGCGAGATGTGCGCGGAGTGCAAGTCGATCGATCTGGCAGCGCTGCACATCCAGACCGCCGCGTTCAACGCCGACAGCGAGGCCGGATTTCCCGCGATGCTCGAACCGGAGGTGCGCCGCACGTTGGGGATCGAGCTGGCCGAGCTGCGGCGCTCGGACCTGTCCCGATTCTTCCGGGCGCCCGAGGAAGACGCGCAGTTCGCGGCCGATCGACTGGTGCCAAGCTTCATGGAGACGATGCTCGGGCTGGGCATCGATGTCGCCGACCAGTGCGCCGTGCATCTCGACCTCGACTCGCGCCCGAACAAGTCGCCGCGGGCGTTCTGCGCCCCGGTCGGCGTGCCCGGCGAGGTGCACCTCGTGCTGACGCCCGTGGGCGGCCGCGACGACTTCACCGTGCTCATGCACGAGGGCGGTCACACCGAGCACTACGCCAACGTCGCCCCCGAGCTGGCATTCGAATATCGCTATCTCGGTGACAACGCGATCACCGAGGCCTACGCGTTCCTGTTCGAACACCTGATCGAGGATCCGGAGTGGCTGCGCCGTCGGCTGGGAATCGAGGACGCCGGCTGTCTGCTTGCCCACGGGCGCGCCCAGCGGCTGATCTACATGCGGCGCTATGCAGCCAAGCTCGCCTACGAGCTGGAGCTGCACGCCGGGCCGCATGGCCGCTCGTGGGATGAGCTGTCGCGGCGGTACGCACAGTTGATCGGTGACGCGCTCCACATCGAGTGGCCCTCCGAGACGTTCCTGGCCGACGTCGACCCAGGCTTCTATTGCGCGGCCTATCTGCGCGCCTGGGCGTTGGAAACGCATCTGCGGGCGTATCTGCGCGACCGCTTCGGGCTGGCCTGGTTCGACGAGCCCGAGGCCGGGGATGTGCTCCGGCGGCTGTGGGCGGAAGGGCAGCGCCTGGGGGCCGAGGAGATGCTCGGCGAGCTCACGGGCGAGCGGCTGGAGTTCGGCGTGCTGATCGCCGACCTGGGGCTGGTCGCCGCCTAGCCGGCTAGTCGGTGCTTAGCTCGCGCTCGATCGCGGCCAGTACCGACTTGCGGTTTGCGTGACGGCGCTCGTAGTCGCGCACCTGGCGCAGCTCCGCCGGCGACATGCCCTTGAGGTGCTCGATCGCCTGACGCGCGGTCAGCTCGTCGTAGGCGACGATCGGCAGGCCGCCCGCCACCGAGCGCTTGACGCCTCGCACGAGCTTCTCGACGGGGGTGGCGAGCCTCGTGGTCGAGCCGCTACGGCCGCGGCCGAGCAGCAGGCGCTCGATGTCGGCGAGGACGCTGTCGGTCTGCTCGCGCCCGCGCCGGACGAGCTCGGACACCAAGTCGTTTGCGTCCGAGCGCGTGAGCCGCCCGCGCTCCGCGGCCTCGTCCAGCGTGTCCTGGATGCGGTCGCGGCTGATCATGATCAGGTCCAGGGGCTTGAGCACCCGGTTGGTGAGCTGCTCGATCAGGCTCGCGATCCCGTTGGCGCTGGACGATCGGGTCGCCTGCCTCGCGCCGGGAGAGCTTTTCGACCGGGCGGAAGATGTGCGAGCGGACGACGATGACTTCGCTGCAGGCATGGTTCCTCCTCGCCGATGCGGTCTGCCCAGACTATCCGACGCGCTGCGCGGCGCCGCCGGTTAGCAGCTCGAGCAGCGCCTTCTGGGCATGGCGGCGGTTCTCGGCCTGATCCCAGATGCGTTGGCGGTCGCCGTAAAGGACCTCGGCGCTGATCTCCTCGCCGGGGTGCGCGGGCAGGCAGTGCAGCGCGATGGCCTTGGACGCGGCCACGTCGAGTAGCGCATCATCGAGCCGGTAGGCGGCAAGCGCCGCGCGACGCTGTGCCGCGGTCTCGGGGTCGTCGCTCATGCTCACCCACACGTCCGTGTAGAGGGCGTCGGCGCCGTCGGCGGCTGCTCGCGGATCGTCGGTGAGGATCGCGCCGGCGACCGGCGCGAGCTGGTAGCCGTCGGGGGCGGCGACCCGGACGGTCACTCCGGCCAGCGCGCCGAGCACCGCGAGCGAGCGGGCGACGTTGTTGCCGTCGCCGACGTATGCGACCGTCAGCCCGTCGAGCGTCCCGAACTCCTCGCGCAGCGTCATCAGGTCTGCCAGTGCCTGGCACGGATGATGGCCGGCGGTGAGCATGTTGATCACCGGCACGCTCGCGTGCTGCGCCAGCTCCTTGACCAGCTCGTCCGGGCCGGTACGGATCCCGATCGCCGCGACGTGGCGCGAGAGCACGTAGGCGGTGTCGCGGACCGACTCGCCGCGGGTCAGCTGCAGCTCGTCGGTGCGCAGCACCATCGGGTGGCCGCCGAGCTCGGCGATGCCGGCCTCGAACGAAACCCGTGTCCGCGTCGAGGGCTTCTGGAAGATCAGCGCAACCGACCGGCGCGCCAGCACGTCCGAGCTGTGAGGCGCAGCCTTGAGCTCGATCGCGCGGTCGATCAGCGCGTAGAGCTCGTCGCGGGACAGCTCCTCGCCGGTGATGAAGTGGCGCGTCAAGCGCAGCAGTGTACGTTGGCTGCGTGGTTTGGCGGTTGCTGACTTGGAACCTGTTTCACGGCCGCGCGGTGCCGCCTGCGGGGCGGGAGCTGTTGCGCGAGTTCACGGCGGCGCTGGACTCCTGGGAATGGGACGCGGCGCTGCTGCAGGAGGTGCCGCCCTGGTGGCCTGAGGCGCTGGCCCGCGAGCTTGACGCCGATTACCGGATGGTGTTGACCTCGCGGAATTCGGTCCTCGCGCTTCGTCGCGCGATCGCGCAGCGGTCGCCCGACCTGATCAAGTCAAACGGCGGCGGCTCAAACGCGATCCTGGTGCGTCGCTCCGCCGGCTGGATTGCCGAGCATCGGGCCATGCGGCTGGGCGTGTGGCCCGAGCGGCGCTGGGTGCACGGCGTCAGGGTGAAGGGGCTGTGGATCTGCAACGTGCACACTCAGGCAGACCCGCGCCAGTGCGAGCTCGCGGCGTCGACTGTGCGTTCGTGGACGAGCTCGCTCCCGATCGTCCTCGGCGGCGACTTCAACTTGCGGTCGCTCGGGTTGGACGGGTTCACCTACGCCGGGGGCGGCGGCGTCGATCACATCTTCGTGCGGGGGCTGCACGTCGAGCACGAGGCCGGTGCACTCGAGCACGACGGGCTGTCGGACCATGCGCCGCTGCTGGCGACGGTCAGGCGAGCTGAGCGCGCCGCTGCTTGACCAGCTCGACGATCTCGGGCGGCGCCTTCTCGGTCGAGCCGGAATCAAACGGCGGCTCGGGGTCGTATTCGATCCCGAGCTGGATGCCCTGCGCGAGCTCGTTGCCGGCGATGTGCGCAGCCAGCGTCAGCGCCATGTCGATCCCTGAGGACACGCCGGCGGCGGTGATCACCTTGCCCTGCTCGACGACGCGGCGCGACACGGGCGTGGCGCCGTACTTGGCGAGCGCGTCGAGCACGAGCCAGTGCGTGGTCGCCTCGAGTCCCTCGAGGATCCCGGCCGCGCCGAGCACGAGCGAGCCCGTGCACACCGACGTGGTCCACTGCGAGGTCTCGTGCGCGGCGCGCAGCCACTGCAGCGTCGGCTCGTCGGTGGTCAGCGCCCTCGTGCCCCAGCCGCCCGGGAACACGATCACATCGGGTCTGGGCACGTCGGTCAGCGCACGGTCGGCGTGCAGCGCGAGCATCGAGTTCTCGGTCCGCTTGGGTCCGGGCTCGGACGCGATGAAGTGCACGGTCGCGTCCGGCAGGCGCGAGAGGACCTCGTAGGGCCCGATCGCGTCGAGCGCCGTGATGTTGTCGAAGATCGGGATTGCGATGTCCATGGTCTGCAGAGAATGACAAAAGCGGTGCTGGATTCCTTCCAGAGGAGC
>DASSGR010000107.1:0-22518 GCA_035693425.1 Solirubrobacteraceae bacterium | reverse complement strand
TCAACGGCGCCATTGAGGGTGGAACGGAGGGGGCATTTCACGTCAATCGATCGCTGTAGGCCGAGGCGTGTCGTGTTGAGCACCGTATGCGGTGGTTAACACGGATCACTTCGCGGATCTCGCGGCGATTGTCGTGTGATGCCCCCCTCCATCCCTCCTTCTCTATGAAGGACGTTGACGTTCAAACCCACCCGCGGACGAAAACCCTGCAAGCGGCCACCCATTCCGTCCGACACCCCCGCCATGCTCGCTGGACCCATGGACGTTCTCCTTCTCATCGTCGGCTTGCTCGCCGGAGCAGCAATAGCCGCGCTGGCGCTGTGGCCGCGCCTGATCCGCGCCCGCTCCGACCTCCAGCACGAGCGCGCGCTCGCCCAGGAGCGCCTGGCTACCGTCAGCGATGCCCAGGACCGGCTGTCGGCGTCGTTCAAGGCGCTTAGCTCCGAGGCGCTCCAGTCCCAGATGGCACAGCTGTCGGAGCTCGCCCGCGCGCAGCTGCGCGCGGTGCAGGCGGAGGCAAAGGGCGACCTCGATCAGCGCAAGCAGGCCGTCGAGCAACTGATCTCGCCGCTCAAGGAGCAGCTTGGCCGCGTCGACGCGCAACTGCTGCGGCTCGACCAGGAGCGCCGCGAATCACGCGGCCGGCTGGAGGTACAGCTACGCACGCTCGCCGACACAAACGACAAGCTGCGCACCGAAACGGGCGCGCTCGTGACCGCCCTACGCAAGCCCAACGCGCGCGGCCAGTGGGGCCAGATGCAGCTTCGCAACGTCGTCGAGCTGGCCGGCATGGTCCAGCACTGCGACTTTGCCGAGCAGTCCCAGCTGGCCGGCGACGAGACGGTGCTCCGTCCCGATCTGGTCGTCAACATGCCCGGTGGCAAGCACGTCGTGGTCGACGCCAAGGCGCCGCTTCAGGGCGTGCTCGACGCATACCAGGCCCGCGACGAGGAGGAGCGCCAGCGCCACCTTCGCGACCACGCCAGGCTGCTGCGCAAGCACGTCAAAGCGCTCGCCGACAAGGCGTACTGGGCCGGGCTCGATTCGGCGCCGGATCTGGTGGTCATGTTCCTGCCCGGCGAGCATCTGTACAGCGCGGCGCTGGAGGCCGACCCGGCGCTGATCGAGGACGCGATGGCCAAGCGCGTGCTGATCACGACGCCTACGACGCTGCTTGCGATGCTGCACGCGATCGCCTACGGCTGGCAGCAGGAACGGGTCGCGGAGTCCGCCCAGGCGGTCTCGGAGCTCGGGCGCGATCTGCACGGCCGGCTGGTCAAGCTGTCCGGCCTGCTGGCCACGCTCGGCACGAGGCTCAACAGCACGGTCCGTGCGTACAACGAGACCGTCGGGTCATACGAGGCCCGTGTGATGCCCGCGGCGCGCCGGTTCGAGGACCACGGGGCTACCGCTGGTGGGCGCGATCTCCCGGAGCTCGAGCAGGTCACGACCCACGCCCGGCGGGTTCACGTGGCCGAGGTCCCGAACGAGCCCGAGCACCGGGTCGAGGAGCTCCCCGGGTTCCGCCTGCGGGCAGCCGAGTAGCTAGTTCGCCTCGCTGCGCGCCGCCCACCAGCGGCGCAGATCGTCACGCTGGTGCGGGAGCGGATCGGCGCTGCGCTTGCGCGACTGGACGTAGTCGAGGGCGTCCTCGATGTCGATCTTGCCGTGAGTCGCGACGATCGCCGCCGCAACGGCGGCCGAGCGCTGCCACCCGGCCCGGCAGTGGACGTAGCAGCGGTCTCCGGCGTCGAGCCAGACGCCGACCTCTCGAACCGCCTCGTCAAGCACCTCGGGGGGAAGCCCGCCGTAGTCGGTCACGCGCAGGCGGTACTCCTTGATCCCCGCGTCGGCCAGCGCGCGCTCAACGGCGGCGCGCTCCCCGTTGCGGTACTCGCCGTCCTCGACGAGGTTGAGGATCCGATGCACTCCGAGCGTCGACAGGACCGTGACGTCTTCGACGTCGAGCGGGTAGGCGCCGATCAACAGCTCGTTGAACACGTCGGCGAAGCCGTAGCTGCGAAACCAGTTCGACACGACCCCAATGATCGCGGGTCGCGAGGCGATCAGGGCCAGGGTTTACAAAACACTAAGCTCGCTCTCATGTCACTGCGAACCGACACGTTCGATCTCGGTGGCCTCCGGCTGAGCTCCGGAGAGGGCCGACGCCTCGAGCTCAACGTCGCGATCGACCCGTTCTCGTTCGGGGGCGAGGCCTATCCCGTCGAGCCTGCGCTCGTCCCGGTGCGCCTGGACGTGTCACGCACCACCGGCGACGGCTACGTGCTACGGCTCCGATTCCAGGCGACCCTGGTCGGCCCGTGCATGCGGTGCCTCGAGCCTGCCGCCCCGACCTTCGAGGTCGACGCGCGCGAGGTCTCTCAGCCGGGAGAGACCGATGACCTGTCCACGCCCTACGTGGAGGACGGCGTGGTCGACCTCCGTGCTTGGGCTCGCGACGCGCTCGCGCTGGTGCTTCCCACGACCTTGCTGTGCCGTCCGGACTGCGCCGGGCTGTGCGCCGAGTGTGGGGCCAACCTCAACGAGGCCGGCCCCGACCACTCCCACGAGCGTTCGCCCGACCCCCGTTGGGCGAAGCTCTCCGAGATCCACTTCGAGTAGCAGCCTGGACCCTTGGTCTGCGCCGGGCCTGAAGCGGTCAAGCGCACCAGGGTTGCTCCCGATACGGGGAAGATGTCTGTTAGCGGCCAGTCGCTGCACATATCCGACGGGCTGGGTGGGCGGCCCCTTCCGGTCCGCGACGCCTCGGCGACGACGCTCGCGCACCTCCGCGGCCTGCTCGACGTGGCCCGCACGGTCCGGCGCGAGCCGGCTCTCGACGAAGTGATGGCGGCCGTCGCGCGCACCGTGGCCGAGACGCTTGGGTTCAAGACGGTCGTGGTCAATCTCTACCGGTCTGAGACCGACGACTACCGGGTCAGCACCGTCCACGGCAGCGACGAGGCGCGCGAGGCGCTGCTTGGAAAGATCACCTCCCGGACGAGCTGGGCGCCGTTGCTGGACCCGGCGTTCCTGCGGCGCGGCGTCTACCACATCCCGGCGGGTACGTTCGACTGGTCGATCGACATCGAGTCCTACGTGCCGGTGGACACGGGGCCGGTGGAGGCTTTGGCCGAGGGGTCCGGCGAGGCCTGGGACCCCGACGACGCGATCTTCGTGACGCTCGAGGGCGCCGGCGGCAGGCGCTACGGGATCATTTCCGTCGACGAGCCGATTTCGCGGCGACGCCCTGACGACCAGCAGCTGGACGTGCTCGGCGCGTTTGCGGCGCACGCCGCGCTGGCGATCGAGAGCGCGGTTCAGGTCGCGGCGCTGGAGTCCGCCGCCACGCGCAACGAGGCCGTGATCGAAGCCTCCCTCGACGGCATCATCGCGCTCGACTCGGCGTGCAAGGTGATCGAGTTCAACCCCGCCGCGGAGCGGATGCTCGGCCACTCGAGAGCGGACGTCATCGGCCGCGACGCGGTTGACCTGCTCGCCCTGGCTGATCGCCGCGACAACGCGCGCCGGGTGCTGGGCAATTGCCTTGCCGACGGCGAGACGGAGCTGCTTGGACGCCACATCGAGACCGCCGCGATTCGCGCCGACGGGACTGAGCTGCCGGTGGAGCTGTCGCTGACGCGCGTGCAGGCCTCGCCCGAGGACGCCCCGGTGCTGTACGCGTTCCTGCGCGACATCTCGGAGCGGCGCCGCAGCCAGGAGCAGCTCACCTACCTCGCCTACCACGATCCGCTGACCGGCCTGCCCAACCGCAGTCAGATCGAGAGTCATCTTGAGATGGCGCTGGCGCGTGCGGAGCGCAATGGCCACGCCGTGGCGCTGATGTTCGCCGACCTCGATGACTTCAAGCTCGTCAACGACCGGCTCGGACACGCCGCCGGCGACCGGCTGCTGGCCGAGGTCGCCGACCGCCTCCGGGGCAAGCTGCGCGCCACCGACGTTCTGGGCCGCCATGGTGGCGACGAGTTCCTGGTATTGCTGACCGACGTGACCGGCGATCCGATCGCCAAGGCCGAGACCGTGGCCAGCAACCTGCTCGGCGCGCTCCGCGAGCCGTTCGTGATCGGCAGCTCGGAGGTCAAAATCGGCGGCAGCGTCGGCATCAGCGTCTACCCGCAGGACGCCACAGACACCGAGGCGCTGCTCCGCCACGCCGACGTGGCGATGTACGCCGCAAAGTCCCACGGCGGCGGCCGGTACGCCTTTCACCAGCACTCCAACACGTTGCGCTCTCGGCAGGCCAGCCTGCCGTCGCAGCTGCGCCGAGCGCTCGCCGAGGACGAGTTCGTCCTCCACTATCAGCCTGTCTGGAATCTCGGCGTGGAGGGCGGCGGGATCGCGGGGCTGGAGGCTCTGGTTCGCTGGGAGCACCCCGAACTCGGCCTGCTGATGCCCGGTTCGTTCATCGACGCTGCGGAGGAGAGTTCGATGGGCGACCAGCTCGCGGACTGGGTCGCGCGGGCGCTCTGCAGGCAGGCGAGCGAGTGGGTGACGCTCGGATTGCGGCCGCACGTGAGCCTCAACGTCTCGCCTCACCAGCTCCGCGCCACTGACTTCGCGCACCGGCTGCTCGGGCAGATCGCCGCGCATCGGCTCGACCCACGCAACTTCGTCGTCGAGCTGACCGAGTCGGCGTGGACGATCGATGCGCTCGGCACGCTATCGGCGATCGAGACGCTCCGGACCGCGGGCGTGCGCCTGGCGATCGACGACTTCGGCGCCGGCTGGTCGTCGCTGCGGCGGCTGCGACAGCTGCACTTCGACGGGCTCAAGGTCGACCGCGAGCTGCTTCGCGACGTGCCCTCGGACCCGACCGCCGTCGCCGTGATGCGGGCGGTGCTGGACCTGGCGCGGGCCTGCGGCTCGGTATTCGTGGTTGAGGGTGTCGAGACCGAGGAGCAGCGCCTGTTCCTAGCGTCCTGCGGCGTGCAGCTCGCTCAGGGATTCCATCTGGCGCGGCCCCAGCCGGTGGACGAGGCCACCGCGCTACTCGCGCGGTACCTGGTGGCAGAACGGCGCGACACGCCGATCACGTTGCCCGTGGCTGCGGCTTAGGCGGACGCCGGGCGCGGCGGTGGCCTGCTGAACCACCGCCTGCGGCACTTCCCAGGCGTCCTGGTAGCCTCAGGTCAATGGCCGTCCCTAAGCAGAAGCAGTCTCACGCCCGCACCACCCAACGGCGGGCGCAGCACAAGGTCAGCGCGCCGACCTACAACGCGTGCCCGCAGTGCCACAGCCCTCGGCTGCCGCATCGGGTGTGTCCGGTGTGTGGCAGCTACAAGGGGCGCGAGGTCGTCGCCGCCGACGCAGGCGAATCGGTCAGCTGACGTACCAGCCATGATCGCCGTCGCCGTGGATGCGGGCGGGGCCGATCTGGGTCCTCGCGAGGTCGCCGTGGGCGCGGCGCTGGCGGCTGCCCAGGGCATACGGGTGCTCCTGTTCGGTCCAGCCGCCGAGATCGGCTCGACGCCCGAGGGCGTCGAGGTGATCGACGCTCCGGTATCGATCGCCAAGGCCGCCGACCCCGCCTACGCGGTGCGATCGACTCCCGAGGCGTCGATCGTGCAGGCCGCGCGTGCGGTCGCCCAGGGGCGCGCCCAGGCGCTCGTGTCGGGCGGCTCGACCGGCTCGGCGCTGGCGGCCGGGCTGTTCAACCTTCGCCGCGACCGGGGCATCTACCGGCCCGCGCTGGCGCTGCCGGTACCGATCCCCGGCGCCGCCCCGGTGCTGCTGCTCGACGTCGGCGCGAACGTCACCTGCCGTCCCGAGCACCTCGTGCAGTTCGCGCACATGGGCTCCGCGTTCGCGGCGGCCGTGATGGGGATCAGCGCGCCGCGCGTGGCCCTGCTGTCCAACGGCGAAGAGCCCACCAAGGGGACGCCCGAGCTCCAGGCCGTTCACGAGCAGCTCGCGGGGAGCGGTGGCCACGGTCTGAACTTCGTAGGCAACATCGAGGGCACGCAGGTGACCGAGAGCGTCGCCGACGTCGTCGTCATGGATGGCTTCACGGGCAACATCACGCTGAAGCTGATCGAAGGAGTCTCTGGGCGCACGATGCGCGCGATCCGCGACGCAGCGATGACCACCACGAGGTCCAAGCTCGGCGGCTGGCTGCTGCGCCCGGCGGTGCAGCAGTTGCGCGAGGAGATCGATCCCGAGGGGCCGGGCGGGGCCTACATGCTGGGGCTGCGTCAGCTGGGCGTCGTCGCCCACGGCCGGTTCACGCGCCGAGGCTTTGCGCGCGCGATCGAGGTCGCGGCGCGCGGGGTGCAGGAGGACGTGATCGCACGGACCAGGACCGCCCTGGACCAGGCCGGCGCGCTGCGCCCGCCCCGGACTCCGGGCGGCGACGAGCTCGAGGCCGACGCCTCGTCCGAGCCTCCGGCTACGGTGTCGAACCGATGAATCGCGAGCAGATCTTCTCGCTGATCCAGGCGCACCTGGCCGACGAGCTCGAGATCGATCCGGAGCGGATCACCACGTCCACTCGCTTCAGAGAGGACCTCGATGCGGACTCGTTGGACCTCTACACGCTCGTGCAGGAGCTCGAGGACTCCTACGGCGTGAAGATCTCAGACGAGGAGGCGGCCAAGATCCTGACCGTGGATCAGGCCGTCGAATTCGTGCTCGCGAGCGGTCAGCCCGGCATGAGCCGGTCTGCGGCGGCGAGCCAAGGTCCAGACGCTGAGTGAGCGCAGACACCAAGCTCGGGAAGCTTCTGGACGCGCTCCCAGACGAGCTCGTGGCCCCCGTGTTCACACACTCGTCTTGGACGATCCGCCGCTCGGAGTCCTACGAGCGGCTCGCGTTCCTCGGTGATTCGGTGCTCGCGCTGGCGGTCACCACCCACCTGTATCCGCGCCTGGAAGCGGACCGCTACGGCCCCGGGCGGCTGACCAAGATCCGCGCCCAGGCGGTCTCCGGCCGGTCGTGCAGGGCGGTCGCCGAGCGGCTTGGGCTGCCCGCCAGACTGGAGGCCGCCGCGCCCCTGACAGCCGCGGCGAGCGTGCCCGCGCTGATCTCCACCGAACGGGTGCTGGCGTCGGTGATCGAGGCCGTGATCGGAGCGTGCTATCTCGCCTACGGCTATGAGCGGACGGCCGAGGCGGTTGTCGATGCGTTCACGCCGGAGATCGAGTACGCACTGGAGCACCAGGTCGACTTCAAGTCCGCGCTCCAGGAGCTGCTCGCCCGCCGCGGGTCGCTGGTGAGCTACGACGTGGTCGACGAGCAGGGTCCGCCACACGATCGCGTGTTCTCCGTCAGCGCCACGATCGCGGGAGAGGAGGTGGGCCGCGGCTCCGGACGCAGCAAGAAGGATGCCGAGCAGGAAGCGGCCCAGTCGGCCTTGGAGGCACTCGAATGAGGCGGGACGCCCGGTGTATCTGAAGTCGATCACGCTGAAGGGCTTCAAGTCGTTCCCTGACCGCACCCGGCTGGAGTTCGGGCCCGGAGTGAGCGTGATCGTCGGCCCCAACGGATCGGGCAAGTCGAACGTCACCGACGCGGTTCTGTGGGCGCTCGGCGAGCAGTCGCCGGTGGCAGTGCGGGGTCAGTCGATGCAGGACGTGATCTTCGGCGGCGCGCCGGGACGGCAGGCCGGCAAGGCGGCCGAGGTCGAGCTCGTGCTCGACGACAGCGAGGGCGCGCTGGGACTCGGCGCGCCCGAGGTCTCGATCGTGCGCCGCCTTGACCGCACCGGCGAGGGCGAGTATCGGCTGGCCGGCGCGCGCTGCAGGCTGGTCGATGTGATCGAGCTGCTGTCCGACACCGGCCTGGGCAAGGAGATGCACTCCGTGATCTCACAGGGCCGCGTCGAGTCGATCGTCACATCCAAGCCGCGGGACCGCCGGATGCTGATCGAAGAGGCGGCCGGCCTGGGCAAGCACCGCAAGCGCCGGCGTCGCGCACAGCTGAAGCTGGGCCACACCCAGGACAACCTCGACCGGGCGCTCGACGTCGAGCGCGAGGCCAGGTCGCGGCTGCGCCCGCTCAAGCGCCAAGCCGAAGCCGCGGACCTGCACGCGCGCCTGGAACGACAGACGCTGGAGACGCGCTGGGAGCTATCCCGCGACGATCTACGCGTCCAGCGCGAGGCGGTGGCACAGGCCCAGGACGCCGCCCAGCAGGCTCGCTCGAGGGCGGAGCGCGTCGAGCGTGAGCTCGAGCAGGTGTCACGTCGGCGCGAGGCCGCGGAGGAGAAGCTGGCGTTGCGAAGTGCCCACCGCGAGGAGCTCTCGCGTCGCCTGTACGTGGCTCAGTCGGCCGGCGAGCGGGTGTCCTATCGCGCCGAGGCCGTGCGCGCGGTGTCGGCGCGGATCGACGCCGCCCTTGCCCGCAGCGCCGGACAGCTCACCGTGCTGGAGTCCCAGGCGCAGGCCGACGTCGACGACCCCGAGGCACGGGCCCGGATCGCGGGCCTCGAGACCGAGCTCGAGGCGCTCGAGCGCGACCGCGAGGCCGAGCTTGCGCGCCAGATCCAGGATCTCGAGCAGCACCTAGCCGCGGCAGCCACCGCGATTGACGATCGCGCCGGCGAGGTCGAGCGGACGCGGTTGCAGCGTGAGCAGACCGACGCCGCAGTCGAGCAGGCCCGAGAGGCCGTACGCAGCGCCGAGCGCGGCGTCGAGACCGCCCGCCGCGAAGCCGCTCGCGTCGGTGCCGAGCTGGCCGCCTCCAACCAGTTCCTGCGCGCCCAGACACCCCCGCCGGGCGCTGCGACGGCGTTATCCGACGAACTCGAGGTCGACGCGGGCTATGAGCTGGCGCTCGCGGCCGCGCTGGATGGACGGCTGCGGGCGGCGGTCGTCGGCGACCGCCGCGACGGAGCCGCGCTGCTCGATCGTGCCGGGACTGAGGGCGGCCGTGCGCTGGTCGCCCCCGTCGCCGACGTCGACCTGCCGGCGCCCGCCAGCCCGCCCACGCCCGGAGCCGAGCGCCTGGCCGACCGGATCCGCGGCGCCGACGCGGCGGTGCGTCTGGCGCGATCGCTGCTCGGAGACACGTGGGTCGTCGAGTCGCTCGATCAGGTTCCCGAGCAGTTCGCCGGGGTGGCGGTCACTCGCGCTGGTCGCGTCTGGTCTGGCTTGACCCGCGAGCTTCGCCAGGCGCCGGCAGTCGGAGAGGAGCGCGTGCTGGCGGAGCGCAACCGCCGCGATCAGCTGATTGCCGCCAGCGAGGCCGCCGCCCAAGCCGAGCAGGTCGCGGCGGCGACGCTCGAACGGGCCGGCGCCGACGCTTCGCGCTGCGACGCAGAGGCCGAGCGCGCCACCGCCGTCCACCGCGCCGCGGTGCGCGCACGCGACGAAGCCGGCGAAGAGCACCGACGCATCGAAGCGATGATCGAGCATCGCCGGGCCGCCCCCGACGACGGCCCGGAGGCCGGACGGCGGCTTGCGTTGACCACGCAGGTTGCGGCGGAGCGCGACAAGCTCGAGCGTCTCGAGCGCGAGCGCGCCGAGCGCCGGGCTCGGCTCGAGCGGGTGCGCCAGGCGGTCGCATCCGCCGAAGCGCTGCGGCCCGGCGTCGCGCGCGTGCTCGAGTCGCTGGCGGCCGCCGCGGAGGCGATCGCCCAGCGGCGCGGCGGCTTCGAGGACGCCCTGGCGGCCGACCGCCAGGCCGGTGAGCATGTCGCGGCCGAGCTCAAGGCGTGCGCGCAGCAGGAAGCGACGCTGCACACGCAGCTGCACTCAGAGAACGAGGCCCGGACCGAGACCGAGGTTCGCCTGCAGCGGGCCGGCGATCGCGCCGGCGATCTCGAGCGCGAGCTCGCAGCGCTGGCGTCGCGGCTGCAGCTCGACCTCGGCCCGGCGGAGCAGCCGCTGACCGACGAGGAGCGCGAGGCACTCGCCAGCCGCCTGGAGCGGCTCACCCGGCGGCGCGAGCAGCTGGGCCCGGTGAACCCGCTCGCGCAGCAGGAGTACGCCGAGGCGGTCGAGCACGTCGAAGAGCTCGAGCGCCAGCGGGCCGACCTCGAGGACGCGATGCGCGAGCTTGAGAAGCTGATCGCCGATACCGATCGCCAGATCCGCGAGACGTTCGAGCAGACGTTTGAGGCGGCGGCGCGCAACTTCGAACAGGTCGCGCCCCAGCTGTTCCCGGGAGGGAGCGGTCGGCTGCGGCTCGTGGCCGAACGGGATGGCCCGGCGCGGGTACTCGGCGGCGCCACGCCGCCCAACGATGACGAGGATGCGTCAGACGAATCGGTCGAGGACGATCCCGCGGCCGAGGAGGATCTGCTGGGCGTCGAGATCGAGATCACTCCGGCCGGCAAGGAGATGAAGCGGCTGACGCTGCTGTCGGGCGGCGAGAAGTCGATGACCGCGCTGGCGTTCCTGTTCGCCGTGTTCCTGGCGCGCCCGTGCCCGTTCTACATCCTCGACGAGGTCGAGGCCGCGCTCGACGACCTGAACATCGACCGCTTCCTGGAGCTGTTGCGGGTCTACTCCTCACACGCGCAGTTCATCGTCGTGACCCATCAGAAGCGCACGATGGAGGCGGCGGACTCGCTGTACGGCGTGTCGATGAGCGGCGACGGGATCTCGAAGGTGATCTCGCGCCGCCTGGCTCGCGACGAAGCCGCGGCCTAAGCGACACGGCTCGTTAGCTATCGTCGCCGCTCGATGGCTCGAGACTGGCGGGATCTGTTCATCGTTGACGGCGCACCGGCGCCGGAAGCACAGCCGGCGCCAGAGGCCGAGCAACGGCGTGGGGGCATGTTCCGCCGGCTGCGAGAGAACTTGCGCAAGACGCGCCAGGCGCTCACCTCCGAGATCCAGGCGACGCTGTTTGAGGAGCTCAACGACGAGACCTGGGAGCGCCTCGAGGAAGCGCTGATCTACGCCGACGTGGGCGCGCGGACCACGGCCGAGGTGGTCGAGAAGCTCGAGCACGAGGCCACGTCGGGCGAGGTTTCGGGAGGAGAGGCCCTAACCGCACGCCTCACCGAGCTGCTCGCCGACATCGCGCGCACCGGCGACGATCGGATCGACCTGCATCCCAAGCCCACGGTGATCCTGGTCGCGGGCGTCAACGGGACAGGCAAGACCACGACGGTGGGCAAGCTCGCCTGGCACCTCAGCAACGAGCTGGGGCAGCACGTCGTGCTCGCCGCGGCCGACACGTTCCGCGCCGCCGGCGTCGAGCAGCTCGAGCTATGGGCGCAGCGCGCGGGCGTGCAGTTCGTCAAGGGGCCGCCCAACGCCGACCCGGGAGCGGTCGCCTACGACGCGATCGCGGCGGGGCGGCGCGACGGTGCCGACGTCGTGATCATCGACACCGCCGGACGGCTGCACACCCAGGACGACCTGATGGCGGAGCTTGCCAAGGTCCGCCGCGTGATCTCCAAGCAGATCCCCGACGCCCCCCACGAGACGCTGCTGACCGTCGACGCGACCACGGGCCAGAACGGGCTGCGTCAGGCCAAGCTGTTCTCGGAGGCGATCGACGTGTCGGGACTGGTGCTGACCAAGCTCGACGGCACCGCCAAGGGCGGGATAGCGCTGGCGATCGCGCACGACCTGGGCATCCCGGTCAAGCTCATCGGGATCGGCGAGCAGCTGGAGGACCTGCGCCCGTTCGACCCGACCGATTTCGCCCGCGCGCTGGTCACCTGAGCGGGCCTTAATTTGGCCGGGACCAGACTGCCCGAGCGCTAAAGTCGCCTGCAAATGTCAGGTCCAGTCTTGTGGGTGATCGTCGCCGCTTTGTTCGGAATCGGCGAGATGCTCACGACGAGCTTCTTCCTGGCGCCGTTTGCGGTCGGCGCGGTCGTGGCGGCCGTCGTGGACGCCGCGGGGGCGGGTACTGCGCCGTCCTGGATCGTGTTCTTCGTGGTGTCGCTGCTGACGCTCGCGGTACTGCGCCCGATCGCGCGGTCGCACCGCCGCATGCCGCCGCAGATCAGGACCGGCACGGCGGCGCTGATCGGCAGGCAGGCGATCGTGCTCGAGCGGATCGAGAACGACGAAGGGGTGGGGTGCGTGAAGATCGACGGCGAGGTCTGGACCGCGAGGTCGCTACACGACGATCAGGTCATCGAGCGCGGGACCCGGGTTGAGGTTGTCGACATCAAGGGCGCGACCGCGCTCGTGACCGAATAGGAGGCCGGCATGGCCGGAGCAATCGTTGCGATCGTGGTGGTTGTGTTCCTGCTGATCGCGTTCGCGCGGACGGTGCGGATCATTCCGCAGGCCCGCGCGGGGATCGTGGAGCGCTTCGGGCGATACAGCCGCACGCTGACGCCGGGGCTGGCGATCCTGGTCCCGTTCATGGACCGGCTCAAACCGCTGATCGACCTGCGCGAGCAGGTCGTGTCGTTCCCGCCGCAGCCGGTGATCACCGAGGACAACGTCGTCGTGCAGATCGACACCGTCCTGTACTTCACGGTCACCGACGCCAAGGGCGCCACGTACGAGATCGCCAACCCGCTTCAGGGGATCGAGCAGATCACCGTCACCACCCTGCGAAACGTGGTCGGCGGGATGACGCTCGAGACGGCGCTCACCAGCCGCGACCACGTCAACGCGCAGCTGCGCGGCGTGTTGGACGACGCGACTGGCAAGTGGGGGATCCGTGTCAACCGGGTCGAGATCAAGTCGATCGACCCGCCCGGATCGATCCAGGAGGCGATGGAGAAGCAGATGCGCGCCGAGCGCGACCGCCGCGCCGCGATCCTCAACGCGGAGGGCGTCAAGCAATCGCAGATCCTGACCGCCGAGGGCCAGAAGCAGGCAGCAGTACTCAGCGCCGAGGGCCAGAAGCAGGCGGCGATCCTGCGCGCGGAGGGGGAGGCACAGGCGATCGCCACCGTGTTCCAGGCGATCCACGAGGGCGATCCCGACCCGAAGCTGCTCAGCTACCAGTACCTGCAGATGCTCCCGCAGCTCGCCCGCGGCGACGCCAACAAGGTGTTCGTGATCCCCTCGGAGTTCTCCGAGGCATTCGGCGGGATTGCCAAGGCGTTCGCGGACCGGACCCCGAGCACCAACTCCGACGTGCCGGGGCCCACGCCGACGGGCTAACGTAAACGCGAGATGTTCGACTCACTTGCCGAGAAACTCCAGGCCACGCTTGCGGACGTCCGCGGCCGCGGCACGCTGACCGAAGACGACGTCTCGGCGGCGATGCGCGAGATCCGTCTCGCGCTGCTCGAGGCCGACGTGAACTTCAAGGTCGTAAAGAGCTTCACCAACGCGGTCAAGGAGCGGGCGCTGGGCGCCGACGTCGTCGGCCAGCTCAACCCGGGCCAGCAGGTGGTCAAGATCGTCTCCGACGAGCTGACCGAGCTGATGGGCGGTGCGGCAAGGGACCTGTCGTTCTCGCCGCGGCCGCCGACCGTCGTGCTGATGGCCGGCCTGCAGGGTTCGGGCAAGACCACTGCCACCGCCAAGCTCGCGCGCTACCTGCGAACCGAGCACGGCTCCTCGGTTGCGGTGGCCGCATGCGACGTGTATCGCCCGGCCGCCGTGGACCAGCTGATCAAGGTCGGCACCCAGGCGGGAGCAGACGTCTACGAGCAGGGGACCGACCGCGACCCCGTGAAGATCGCCGCGTGGGCGCGCGACCGCGCGATCTCCGAAGGCAAGGACGTGCTGATCATCGACACCAGCGGGCGGCTGCACGTCGACCAGGAGCTGATGGCCGAGCTCGCCGACATCAAGAAGGCCACTCGTCCCACCGACATCCTGCTGGTGGTCGACGCGATGACCGGTCAGGACGCGGTCAACGTCGCCGAGCAGTTCGCGGAGGTCGTCAACTTCGATGGCGTCGTCATGACCAAGCTCGACGGCGACGCCCGCGGAGGCGCGGCGCTGTCGGTCAAGGCGATCACCGGCAAGCCGATCCTGTTCGCGTCCACCGGCGAGAAGCTCGATCAGTTCGAGCGGTTCCACCCCGACCGGATGGCACAGCGGATCCTCGGGATGGGCGATGTGATGACCCTGATCGAGAAGGCCCAGGGTGCCTACGACGAGCAGGAGGCGGCGGAGCTCGAACGCAAACTTCGCAAGCAGGAGTTCGGCCTCGACGACTTCCTCGAGCAGATGCGCCAGGTCCGCCGGCTGGGGCCGCTGCAGTCGCTGCTGGGGATGATCCCCGGGATGGGCAAGGAGCTGCGCGGCGCCAAGATCGACGAACGCGAGTTCGACCGCATCCAGGCGATCATCCTGTCGATGACGCCGCAGGAGCGCCGCCATCCCGAGCTGATCAAGGGCTCCCGCAGGTTGCGGATCGCGCGTGGCTCGGGCACCAACGTCCAGGCCGTCAAGCAGCTCATCAAACAGTTCGAGCAGATGCGCAAGGTGATGCGCCAGGTATCCCAGGGACGCATGCCCGACCTCGGCGCGCTGATGCGCCAGGCCCGGTGATCGCGGCGTCACGTCGCTCGGCACGCTAACCTCGCCTGCTCAGATGTCAGTCAGACTTCGCCTCACCCGCATCGGAAGCCGCAAGAACCCCGTCTGGCGGGTCGTCGTTGCCGACCAGCGCGCCAAGCGCGACGGTCGCGTGATCGAGACCGTGGGCCACTACAACGCACAGACCAGTCCCTCGACGATCGTGCTCGACGAGGAGCGCATCCGCGACTGGCTGGCCCGCGGCGCGCAGCCGACCGACACGGTCCGCAAGCTGCTGCGCACGCAGGGCATCTCCTAGCACCCGCCAGCCATGAAGGACCTGCTCGAGTACCTCGCGCGCGGCCTTGTCGAAGAGCCAGACGAGGTGCAGGTCAAGGAGCTTCAGGAGGACGACGGCGTGACCGTGCTCGAGCTGTCGGTCGCCGACGACGACTACGGCAACGTCATCGGCCGCGGCGGGCGCACCGCGTCGGCGTTGCGGACGATCATCAAGACGGCGGCCGCCAAACAGAAGCGGCGCGTGTTCGTGGACATCGTCGACTCCTGATGGAGGCCGGCGCCGAGGGTCATCCGACCGGATGGCTGCGCGCCGGCAGGGTGGGGCGGCCCCACGGGCTGGACGGAAGCTTCCACGTTGTGTTGCCAAATGCCGCGCTGCTGAACGCCGCCGAACGGGTCACCGTCGCAGGGCACGAGCGCGAGATCGTCCGCCGCGCGGGGACGGCAAGCCGACCGATCCTGCGGCTGGACGGCTGCGAGGACCGTGAAGCCGCGCAGGCGCTCCGCGGCGAGGACCTGACCGTGCCGCGCTCGGTCGCGCCCCCGCTTGCGGAAGACGAGTGGTGGGCCGAGGAGCTCGTCGGATGCGCCGTGCACGACTCCGGCCGGCACGTCGGAGTCGTGCGCAACATGCTCGCGCTGCCCTCCTGCGAGGTGCTCGAGGTGACGCGCGAGGACGGGGATGGCGAGTTGCTGGTCCCGCTTGTCGGCGACGCGGTCCGCGAAGTTGACGTAGAGGCCCGCTCGATCGACATCGACCTGCGGTTCCTCGGAGAAGACTGATGGAGGTCGACGTGTTCACGCTGTTCCCCGACGCGTTCGCGTGGTTCGAGCGCCAGCGCCACGTCACCAACGCGATCGCGAGGGGGCACCGGCTGGGATACGTCAACTACCGCGACCACACGCCGCTCAACGCCGGTCAGGTGGACGACATGCCATTCGGAGGGGGTGCCGGGATGGTGCTTCGCGTGGACGTCGTGGAGGCGGCGCTGCGGGCCCGCTATGGCGTCGATCCGGTGTCACTGGCCGCCGATCGCCGAGTGGTCGCGCTGACTCCGAGCGGCCGCCTGCTCGACGACGCGTTCGTCGACGAGCTGGCGCAGGAAGAGCGCCTGACGCTGTTGTCGGGGCGCTATGAGGGGTTCGACCAGCGCGTGCTCGATCACTTCGTCTCCGACGAGCTGTCGATCGGGCGCTACGTGCTGGCGGGCGGCGAACTCGCGGCGATGGTCGTGTGCGACGCCGTGTTGCGAAAGCTTCCGGGCTCGCTGGGGCACGAGCACTCGGTGCTCGAGGAGTCCTTCAGCCAGGCGCTCGAGGGAGCCCCGGAGTATCCCCACTACACGCGTCCCGCCGAGCATCGAGGCTGGACGGTGCCCGAGGTGCTGCTGTCCGGGCACCACGCCAAGATCCGCGAGTGGAGGCGCGAGCAGAGCCGCGCGCGTGCTGCAAGCGCGCACCCGGGCGACACGGAGCCCACAGGCGGTCCGCTACCATAGGCCGCTCCCGCGGCTGGGCCGGTGTGTTTGCATGCCCCGGCCCGGGCATCGGCGAGCGCCGTTGCCGCGGGACACGTCCCCTTTATGAGCACCGTGATCGACAGTCTGGAGCGCGCACAGCTCCGCCGTGTTCCGGCGTTTGACGCCGGTGATCGCCTGCGGGTTCACTTCCAGGTCATCGAGGGCACCCGCCGGCGCACGCAGGTGTTCGAGGGGATCGTCATCCGTCGCCAGGGCCACGGCGCACGCGAGACGTTCACCGTACGCAAGCAGTCGTTCGGGGTAGGCGTCGAGCGAACCTTCCCGTTGCACTCGCCCAAGATCGAGCGCATCGAGGTGGCCGCCCGTGGGGACGTGCGGCGCGCCAAGCTCTACTACCTGCGGGGACGCGTCGGCAAGCGCGCCCGCGTGCGCGAGCGGCGCAACACCGGTCCGGAGGAGGCCGTGCAGCGCGAGCTGCTCTATGGCCCTCAGGACGAGGAACAGGCCGAGGCCCAGCCCGACGAGCTCGACGTCGCGCAGCCGGGCGCCGACGTCCAGGAGGAGCCTGCGGGGGCCGACGTCCAGACCGACGCACAAGACGCGACCGAAACACAGCCGGTGGGCGCTGAGGAGTCCGGCGCCGAGGAGTCGGAGGAGTCCGCATCCTCGACGGCGCCACAGGACGCCGAGCCGGCGGAACCGGAGGAACCCGCCGGCGAAGAGAAGGAGTGACGGCAACCCGTAAGTCGCTCCCCGGCTCGGTGCTCGAGCTTGTGGTGATCGTGGCGACCGCGTTGCTGCTGGCGCTCCTGATCCAGGCGTTCCTCGTCAAGCCGTACCGGATTCCCAGCGGCTCGATGCTCCCCACCTTGCACGTCAACCAGCGCGTGCTTGTCAATCGGATCGGAATGCATTTCGACTCTCCGCGCGTCGGACAGATCATCGTGTTCCATCCACCCAAGAACTTCGATCAAGGGTGCGCCGACCCCACCCAGGGCCCCGACGAGCCCGCGGCGCAGGCGTGCGACGTGGCGCAGGCCAAGCCGTCGTCACAGACGTTCATCAAGCGGCTGGTGGGCCTTCCCGGCGATCGCATCCGCATCGTCAACGGACACGTGATCCGCAACGGCGTCCGCGAGCCCGACGCGTATACCGTCGCCTGCCAGGGAGGCAGCGCGTGCAACTTGACTCAGACGATCAAGATCCCCGCCGGCGACTACTACATGATGGGCGACAATCGGCCCGATTCCGAGGACAGTCGGTACTGGGGCCCGGTGCCGCGCACGTGGATCATCGGCCGCGCGATTCTGACCTACTGGCCCCCCAGCAGGCTCGGCTTCCTGTAGGACAATCCGCTAGTGGCACGATCGACGACAAAGGCGCCCAAGTCTGCGATGAAGTCCATCGTGGAGCTCGTGCTGACGGTCGCGATCGCCGTCGGCCTGGCGCTGTTGATCCAGGCGTTCATCGTCAAGCCCTACCGGATCCCCAGCCCCTCGATGGTGCCGACGCTCGACGTGGGCCAGCGGGTGCTCACCAACCGGCTGATCAACCATCCCAGTGTCGGCGACATCACCGTGTTCCACCCGCCCAAGGGCGCCGACCCGCAGACCCCCATTTGCGGCAACCCCAACCAGGGCGAGGGTCATGGGCAGGCATGCGCCAAGCCCACCCCCGGGGAGTCCACGCAGACCTTCATCAAGCGGGTCGTGGGGGGCCCGGGAGACCGGATCCAGATCTTCAACGGGCACGTGATCCGCAACGGCGTGCCCGAGAAGGACTCCTACATCGCTCCGTGCGGCAACGGCGATGGCTGCAATATGCGGACACCGATCATCGTTCCGCCCGGCCATTACTTCATGATGGGCGACAACCGTGGAGAGTCGGACGACAGCAGGTTCTGGGGCCCTGTCCCGGACAACTGGGTCATCGGGGTCGCTTTCTTCACCTACTGGCCGCCGGACCGGATCGGGCTCCTCTAGCCCGTCCCGGAGGCCCGCGCGCGTGGCCCCGCGCCTGTTCAGGTTCGACCGATCGCTCGGCGTGCGCTACGTCGCCGGTGCCGACGAGGCCGGCCGCGGATCTCTTGCGGGGCCCCTGGTGGCGGCTGCCGTGCTGTTCGACCTCGAGCGGATCGGGCCCGGCGAGGTCCGTGCCCTGGGCGCGCTCAACGACTCCAAGCAGCAGGCGGCGGAGGTCCGGGCCAAGCTGTTTCCGGTGATTCTGCGCGTCGCGGCCAAGGTCGCGATCGTGACCCGGTGTGCTCCGGGGATCGACTCGCGCGGCCTGCACGTGACCAACCTCGCGGCGCTCCGGGACGCGCTGGCCAAGGTGGCGTGCGCCGAATGCGTCTGTCTGAGTGACGGGTTTCCGGTTGCGGCGATCGGTCACGACCAGCGCGCCGTGATCGGCGGCGACGGCAAGAGCGCGGCGATCGCGGCGGCGTCCGTGATCGCCAAGGAGACGCGCGACCGGTACATGCGCCGGGCCGACGTCGCGCATCCGGGCTGGGAGTTCGCACAGCACGTGGGATACGCGACCCCGGAGCATCGCGACGCGATCGAGCGGCTTGGCGTGTCGCCGCTTCACCGGCTGTCGTTTCAGTCGGCCGCTTACCAGCAGCTGGCCTTGGGCTAATCGCTCGCGGCCGGTCTTGGGTTTAGAACGCGCCCTCCAGATGCTCGATGGCGACCAGCCGGCCATCGGGCGTGAACGTGACGCCGATCGCGTCGAACCGCAGCTCGTCGGCGTAAGGCCGGTCCGAGCGCTCGATCAGCCAGCTGCCGGCCATCTTGCGAACCTGGCTGCGCTTCGCGGGGTGCAGGGCCTCGAAGGCCCGGCGGCGATCTCCGTTCAAGCGCCTCGTCTTGACCTCGCAGAAGGCCAGTATCCGTCCGTCGAACGCGATGATGTCGAGCTCTCCCCAGCGCGTGCGGTAGTTGCGCTCGACGATCTCAAAGCCACGCCTGACGAGGTGCTCTGCGGCAAGCTGCTCGCCTAGCTGGCCGAGGTGTCGCCGGGGGTCTGGGGGCACCGCGCGGACGCTACGCCGCGTCGGGTGACAGGTGGTGCACGCCGCGCGACAAATCTGCGCCGCCGACCGAACGCACCGTAAGCAGAGTTGTGTCGCCACGTCACCCACGTGTCACGCGACCCGGCGTAGCGTCGGCGCATGCTCGCGCGCGTCGCCACATTTGCGATCGATGGGGTCGACCCGAGGCAGGTCTGGGTCGAGGTTCACATCCGCCCGGGGCTGCCCGCGTTCGCGATCGTGGGGCTGGCCGACACCACCGTTCGCGAATCGCGCGACCGGATCCAGTCGGCGATCCTCAACTCGAAGTTCGAGTTCCCCTCCAGGCGCATCACCGCGAACCTGGCACCGGCGTTCCTGCGCAAGGTAGGCCCGGGCTTCGACGCCGCGCTCGCGCTGGGGGTGCTCGCCGCGAGCGGTCAGATCCCTCGTGAAGGGCTGGCCTCTTACGCGGTGTTCGGTGAGCTGTCGCTGGGCGGCGAGCTCCGCGACTCGCCAGGCGCGCTGGTTGTGGCCGAGGGGGCGCGTCGCGCTGGTCTCACCCGGCTGATCGTGCCGCGTGAGCGGGCGCGCGAGGCGGCGCTCGTCGAAGGCCTCGAGGTGGCAGGCGTCTCGAGCCTGCGGGCCGCAGCCGAGGTGGTGACCGGCGCCCGCCCTCCGGAGCTTCCGGCCGCACCGCCCACGGTCCCCGAGCCGGCCCCCGAGCCCGATCTGGCCGACGTCCGCGGCCACGCGCTGCCGATGCTTGCCCTGCAGATCGCGGCCGCCGGGGGCCACAACCTCCTGCTCGAGGGCCCGCCCGGGACCGGCAAGACCATGCTCGCCCGGCGGCTGCCGTCGATCCTGCCGCGGATGACCCGCGCCGAGGCGATCGAGGTCACGCGGATCCACAGCGTCGCCGGCCTGCACGCCGACGGGCTGATCGGCCGGCGTCCGTTCCGCGCCCCGCACCACACGATCTCACCGGCGGGGCTCGTCGGGGGCGGCAACCCGCCGAGACCAGGTGAAGCGACGCTCGCAAACCGCGGAGTGCTCTTTCTGGACGAGCTGTCGGAGTTCCAACGCTCGAGCCTGGATGCGCTGCGCCAGCCGCTCGAGGATGGCAGCGTGGCGATCGTCCGGGGCCAGCGTGCGCTGGTGTTCCCGACGAACTTCGTGCTCGTCGCGGCGACCAACCCGTGTCCGTGCGGGTTTGCGGGAATCGACGACCGCTGCAATTGCGGCGAGGCCGACATCCGCCGCCACCGCCGCAAGCTGAGCGGGCCGCTGCTGGACCGCATGGACCTGCTCGTGGACGTCGGCCGTCCCAGCGAGCGCGAGCTGACCTCCGCGCCGATCACCTACTCGGGCAGCGCTCGCCGGCGGGTCGCGGAGGCGCGCGAGCGCCAGCGCGCGCGCCTCGACGGCACGACGGCGTCGTGCAACGGCGAGATGGATGCGCGCGCCGTGCGCCGTCACGTTGTGCTCGACGACCGCGCCGAGCAGGCGCTTGCCCGCGCGTACTCGGTCGGCGCGCTCAGCGCCCGCGGCCGCCACCGGGTCATGCGCGTCGCTCGCACGATCGCCGACCTCGAGGGCCACGAGCGCGTCACTCACCAGGACCTCCTGACCGCGCTCGGGCTCCGCCAGCAGCCCGACCTTGCGAGTGCCGCATGAGCGGCGCGTGCGACGGCTGTCTGAGGCGAACCTGGCTGCTCGGCCGCATGGCCGGTCACCTCGATCACGCCCGCGCGCGGATCGCAGCGGTGCTCGAGCTCGGCGACGAGGAGCTCATCGCGGCGCTCGGCGGCGATCTTGGCGATGATCTGCGGCGCGAACGAGACTCGGTCGACCTCGTGGGGGTCCGAGACCGCTGCGGCGAGGCTGGCCTCGAGCTCCTGTGCCGGTGCGACCCGGCCTACCCGGTGCGTCTGCGCGACCTGGCCGCCCCTCCCGGGGTGCTGCACGTGGTCGGTGGGCTCGACCGCTTCCTGGAGCTGGCCGCCCGCGACCCCGTCGCCATCGTCGGCTCCCGCGCCGCGTCCCCGTACGGGACCGGGGTCGCCCGATCACTGGGAAGCGCGCTCGGGCGGGCGGGCGTGACCGTGCTCAGCGGGATGGCGCACGGGATCGACTCGGCGGCTCATGTCGGCGCCCTCGACGCGCGCGCTCCCACGATCGCGGTGCTGCCGGGTCCGGCCGACCGGCCGTACCCCGCAAGTCGCCGCGCGCTTCACCGCCGCCTGGTCGCCACCGGCGCCGCGGTATCGGAGCTTCCGCCCGGCACCCCCGTGCGCCGCTGGATGTTCCCAGCCCGCAACCGGATCATCGCGGCGCTGGCGGCGACGACCGTCGTGGTGGAGGCGGGGGAGCGGTCGGGCTCGCTCGTGACCGCCGGATTCGCGCAGCAGCTGGGGCGGCAGGTCGGCGCCGTGCCCGGCCAGATCACCAGACCCCAGGCCGCAGGGTCGAATGCGCTGCTGGCCAACGGCGCGACGGTCGTGCGCGGGCCGCAGGATGTGCTCGACGCGCTGTTCGGGGTGGGAGTGCGTGCGGCCGTCGACGACGACCGGCCCGAGCTGACCGAGGAGCTCACGCTCCTGCTCGCCGGGCTGGCCGACGGACGCGGTACGTCGACGGCATTGATCCGAGCGGGATACGAGCCGGAGGAGGGCCTTGCGGCGCTGGCCTCCTTGGAGCTGGCGGGCTATGTGCGGCGCGAGGCGGGAGGGAGGTACGCCGTGATCCCATGAGCGCGGATCCGGTGGTCCGCCCGAGTGATGGGCGACCCCCACTACCCTCGTCACGTGAGCTCAGCGCAGCGGATTCCCCGGGTGCTGTCGATCGCCGGCTCGGACTCGGGCGGCGGCGCCGGCATCCAGGCCGACCTGAAGGCGTTCGCCCATTCCGATTGCCATGGAGCGAGCGTGATCGTCGCCCTGACGGCCCAGAACACGCAAGGCGTGCGGGCGATCCACGAATGCCCGCCCGAGTTCGTCCGCGAGCAGCTCGAGGCGGTCTTCGACGACCTGCCGGTTGCCGCCGCCAAGACGGGGATGCTCTTTTCCGCCGCGATCATCGAAACGGTCGCGGACTATCTCGCGGGCCACCGTGTTCCGCTGGTGGTCGATCCCGTGATGGTCGCGTCGTCCGGCGCAAAACTGCTTCGGGACGACGCGGTCGACGCCCTCGTCCAGCGCCTGTTCCCGCTCGCAACGGTGATCACGCCGAACCTGCCGGAGGCCCAGGCGCTGACCGGCATCGACGTCGAGAACCGGCGTGCGCTGGCCGAGCGCCTCCACGACCTCGGCGCGCCGGCGGTCGTGATCACGGGCGGACACGGGGAGCGGCCGGTCGAGCATTTCTTCGACGG
>DASSGR010000106.1:0-2501 GCA_035693425.1 Solirubrobacteraceae bacterium | reverse complement strand
CCGACATCGGTAGCGACCGCTGCGAGCGCAGCTGCAGCTCGCCGTTGGCGAGCAGCTCCATGCCGATGGCGATAGCGTCAGGCGCTCCGTCAGGCGTCCACGAAGAGAAGGCGACGCCAAGATCGCGGGCACGCTCGTCGGCCAGGGTGATCACTCGTGCCCGGTCGCCAGTGAGCGTGATCGCGTCCTCGAGCCCTCCCTTGCCTGCAGCGTCGAAAGTGGCGTCGACCTGGTCGGCGACTTTGCGAACGTTGGCGAGCAACTCGCTGCCGTAGCGCACCGGCGTCGTTCCGAGTTCGCGCACCAGCTCTTCGTCGTGCTCGCCGACTGCAGCGATCACCTGCAGCCCCTGTCGGAGCGCGAGCTGTGCGGCGATCATTCCGACCGATCCCCCGGCGCCGAGGAGCAAGAGCGTCTCCCCGCTCGACACCTTGAGCGCGCGCAGCACTCGAACAGCGGCTTCGACCGAAGCCGGCAGTGCGCCGGCGTCCTCCCAACTCACGCTCTCGGGCTTCAAGGCCCAGGTGCTTGCGACGACGAATTCGCCGTAGCCGCCCAGCGTCATCAGCTGCGCGGCGACCTCGTCTCCGACGGCGACCCCGGCCACGCCGTCGCCGACGGCGTCGACGACTCCGGCGGTCTCGAATCCGAGAACGGCACGGTCCGGCAGCGGATAGACGGCCGCCAGGCTACCGCGACGGATCTTCAGATCCGTCGGACCCACGCCGGACACAACCGCCTTGATCCGGATCTCGGCTTTCGACGGCTCCGGCATCGCAACCTCCGCCCACTCGAGAACGCTCGGCGGGCCGTACTTGGTAAGAACGCAGGCACTGGGCATGTTCAGGCTCCTTCCGGCGACTGCCGGGTCATGGTCTGGATGAAGTTGGTGCGCACGCGGTCGCCATTCACTTCGCCGGCGCCACAGCCGCGGCGGAAGCCGGCGGTGCTTTGCGATCGACGGCGCGGGCGGACTTGACGAACAAGATCGACGAAGCGCCCGCGGCGACGATGGCGGCGAGCGTAAGCGGGCCGGTCGGGCCGTAAGCGTCGTAAAGAACACCGCCGAGGGCTGACCCTGCTGCCAGCGAGCCCTGCAGCCCGGTGACGAACAGCGAGAGGGCGCCTTCGACGTCGGACGGCATCGTCGACGCCATCCAAG
The DNA here is from genome assembly GCA_035693425.1 of Solirubrobacteraceae bacterium. Taxonomy (GTDB): domain Bacteria; phylum Actinomycetota; class Thermoleophilia; order Solirubrobacterales; family Solirubrobacteraceae; genus Palsa-465. Next base: position 1,339 of record DASSGR010000106.1, on the reverse strand, counting down.
CCTGCGCGGCCACCGGGACCGCACCGAAGCCTGCACCCCAGACAAGCATGAGAACGATGGTGGCCCCTTTCGAGCCGTCGGCGACAATCAGCAGCGCCGCGGCAGCGCCGATCAGCAGCCCGGCGGCGATCAGCGTCTGGCGAAGGTAGTTGCGAGTCGTTACGCCAGCGGCGAAGTTCGTGAGGCCGCCTGCGAGCCCAAAGCCGAGCAGGACGACCGTCGCTTCGCCCGGTGAAAACCCGGTCCGCCGATCGAGCATCGGCGTGACATAGGTGTAGGCAGCGAACTCTGCAAAGAAGATCGCGCTCGCCGACACCAAGCCAACGCGCGACGCCGGAATGCGAACGATCATGAGCAGCGCACTCGCTGCGACCTTCTTGCCTTCGCCAAGGCACGGCAGTACAGCGCCCTGGGCGAGGATCGAGGCTGCCGACATACCGGCCGAGATCCAGAACGCCACGCGCCAAGTGCTCACGTGTCCGATCAGCGCTGAGGCGGGAAGCGCCGCAATAGTCGCGACGAAGATGCCGCCGCTGACGATCGCCAGCGCTTTGCCGCGAGCGTCTTCGTCGACCAGCGAGATCGCGGCGCCCGACCCGAAAACCCAGAAGCCCCCGATGGCGACGCCGAGCAAACCGCGGGACACGAGCATCACCCCGAAGTTCGGCGTCAAAGCCGCAACGACATTCGAGACGAGCATCAAGACTCCGAGAGCTCGAAGGAGCGCCCGACGCTCGATCGCCGCCGAACTGAGAGTCAGCAGCGGAGCCGCAACAGCAGCGGTTACGGCAGGAATCACGATCGTCAGTCCGCCGGCGCCGATTGATACATGGAGAGAGTGACTAAGGTGCGCCAGCAGTCCCACCGGGATCACCTCGGCGAATACGAGCGAGAAAGAGCCGGCCCCGATCGACCAAACCGCGGGCCAGCGGTTACCGACTCTTGGCTCCTCGGGGTTGAAGCAGCTCAGGCGCTCGGCCAGATGCACGGCTGTAGCGCGCCGTGCAGCGGCAGCGGTCATGTCTCGACGTCCCCGTAAATGAGTTGTTCTCCTCCACGTGCGCCGCCTGGAGGCGGTCGCGGTCTCCGAGCAAGTTACATGACGTTTCACGTATTGTGCGGAGCCGGCCTCGCTTCAACCGGGACACGCCGTTTCGGCGGTCAAGATGTGCCGCGACCGGGGTAAAGCCTCGGATCCCTCAGATGGCGCGCAAACGCAAACAAGGAGAAGAGTCGGCGTTCAGCAAGCTGACGCCCGCCCAGCAGCGAGCGTGGCTGGCGTTCATACGACTGAGGCTGCGGCTGACCTACGAGATGAACCGTCAGCTGCAGGCCGAGG
>DASSGR010000105.1:0-6137 GCA_035693425.1 Solirubrobacteraceae bacterium | reverse complement strand
CGCCGGCGAGCGCCGGCACGACTCGTCCCTGAAAGGCGACGGGCCTCCCGTAGCGGCGCTCGGGCGGTCGCAGCAGCGTCACCGCCACTGAACGCACCGTGACGCTCGCCTGCGTCGTCGCGCCGTCCGCGGCGGTCGCCGTCACCGTCACCGTCCACAGCCCGGGGCCATAGGTCGCGCTGGCGGTGGGACCTTCCGCCGTCTGGCCGTTGCCGAGCTGCCAGCGGTATAAGGCGGCGTCGCCGCGCGCCTCGAACGTCACGGTGAGCGGCGCCGCGCCCGCGGTCGCACTCGCGGAGATCGTGACGCTCGGCGACTCGGCGTTCGCAGGCGCCACCCCGGCGAGCATCGCGAGGACGACAACGCCGGCCGCTCGCAACACGCATCGACCCTACACGCTGATCCGGTCGGCCTCCAGCCCAGGCAGGCCGGGCTATGGGTGACACACGTGACAGCCCTAACGAGAAACGAGGCTGGGGCCCGGCCGCACACGGCAAGCAAACTTCGTTCCCCTTCGATCAGGCCGTGCGCGAACCGCAGTCCAGGGTGCGCCTCTCAGTAGTCCCCCTCCTCGGCGTCGCCCTGCTGACTGCGTGCGGCGGCAGCCATCACGCTGCGGCGACTCAACTCCTCCAGTGACATTCCCGCACGCTGGCCCACACGAAGATCAAGTCACCCCGAGAGATCCTGGTCGACGCGCTCGTTCCTGTCGTGCGCGACGCTTCCCCTGCGATCGAAGAGGAGCCACGCGAGCGTCGTGGCCGCTTGAGGCGTAATCCAGCCACGTGGCTGATTGAGGCGTCAGGCGGCCGCGCGGGAACCCCCTCACAACTCTGCGGCCTGGCCCTTCGCTCTCAGTCGCGCCTTTGTTCTTGCGATGGCGGGGCCCCATCACTCGTAACGAACACCTCCGGGTTATTCCTGTGGTCCCTGATCCGCGGCGGATCAGGCGAAAACCCGAAAATGCAGGTCATTCGGTCACGGTGCATATGCTCACGGGCGCCCATGGAGTAGCTCGGGTGGCCACCGCGGTCGCTTGGTTTGCAGCCTGGGTGCAGCCTCGTTTCGAGCGGCGACTGACTAGCGGTTACTCGCGCGGTGCGCGCTTTCCGCGCAAAGCGCGACTGGCGGCGCTGGCGGCAAGATGCCTGCGGAATCACGGATGCAGGTGGTAAGGCTGAGCGAACAGCGCCGCGCGACCTTGACCTCGAACGGCGCGGAACGCTGCTTCGTCCGTCGGAGCGGCAGCGCTCGCACGGCTCAGCGTCGCGGCTGGTTGTCGCCAGCGACCGTTAGGCCTCGTCGGCGTCGTGGGCGAGCAGGGCGATCTGGACGCGGTTGTTGAGTTCGAGTTTCTCGAGCATTCGTGAGACGTGCGCCTTGACAGTCGCAACGCTCATGTAGAGCTCGCCGCTGATCTGGGCGTTGGACTTGCCGAGCGCGATCGCGAGCGCGACCTCGCGTTCGCGCTCCGTGAGCTGATCGAGCTGCTCGCGCGCGTTGCGCTTGCGGGTGCCGCCGTCCGTATCAGTCAGGTGGCCGATCAGCCGGCGGGTGACTGTGGGGGACAGCATCGGGTCGCCGGCGGCGACAGCCCGGACCGCGCGGACGATCTCAGCCGGCGGCGTGTCTTTGAGCAGGAAGCCGCTGGCGCCTGCGCGCAGGGCGCGCAGGACGTAGTCGTCAGCGTCGAACGTCGTAAGGACGATGACCTCGGGCGCGTCGTCTCGCGCGCGCAGCCGCTCGGTGGCGGCAAGGCCGTCCATTCCCGGCATGCGGATGTCCATCAGCACGATGTCGGGCTCGTGCTCGGCCACCGCGTGCTCGACCTCGTTGCCGTCCGTCGCCTCCCCGACGATCGTGATGTCCTCGGCGCCCGCGAGCAGCATCGTCAGCCCGGCGCGGACGAGCGCGTCGTCGTCGACGACCAGCACCCGGATCTGCTCGTTCACTCCGGCCATGGCAGCCAGGCATGAAGCCGGAAGTCGCCGTTTTCGTCGAGACCGTGGTCGAGGTGTCCGCCCGAGAGCGCGGCCCGCTCGGCCAGGCCGACCAGGCCGGTCCCAGACCCGGGAATCTCCGCCGTGCCGGCGGCCAGCACGGCGGCTCGGTTGCGGACCTCGATCGTCAGGCCTTTCCCGGGCGCTCCCTCGAGGTGCAGCTCGACGGCAGCGGACGCCGCGTGCTTGCGCGCGTTGGTCAGCGCCTCCTGCACGATCCGCAGCGCGTTGCGTCCGACCAACTCAGGGACGGCCGCCGGGTCGGCGACGCGGATGTCGGCATGCAGCAGCATCCCGGCCGCGCGTGACTCCTCGAGCAGTCCCGGCAGCCCCGCGAGTGTCTGCTGGGGCGGTTGCGGCGCCTCGCCGTTGGTCCCCTCCCGGAGCATGCCGATCACCGCGCGCAGGTCTTGGAGTGCTTGCCGCGCACTGGCTCGGATCACCTCAGCGGCACGCGCGATCTCCTCGGGCGGCGCGTCCGGGCGGAACTGCAGCGCGCCGGCATGCAGGCTCAGCAGCGAGATCCGGTGTGCGAGCACGTCGTGCATTTCCCGCGCGATCCTTGCGCGCTCGGCGTGGCGGATCTGTTCGATCCGCAGCTGCTCCTCGGCTCGGGCACGACGTATGCGTTCGCGCCGCTCCTGACGGCGCCCGCGGAGAAACATTCCCCACACGACGATCGCCGCGATGCCCAGCGGGCTGGTGAGGTAGTAAACCGCCGCCGAGCCGTCTTGCCACTGCACGGCACGCTCGACCGGCAGCAACGCAATGTCCAGCGCCGCGAGCACGACCGCGAGCTGCCACCGACGGTACGCCGCGACGGTGAACAGGATGATCAGGCCCGCCGGACCGGCCGAAGACGAGACGGCCAGGAGCGGCAGCGACGCCAGCGCGAGGCCGAGTGGCCAGCGCCGCCGCCACCAGAGCGCGACGCAGAGCACCGCGCCCGCGGTCGCATCGACGACAAGCAGCGCTCCGTGTGACCCGTTGTGGATGCTGCTCGCGAGGCCGGCGCCGCCCAGCGCGATTGCGAGCAGGAACAGGGCGCCATCGACTACCCAGTCACGCCGCGAACGGCGCGCCGGAGGCGTGTCGTCCTCATCCGGGACCAGAAGCTGGCCGAAGCGCATGCGCAGCGCGCTCATCACATCCAAGCGTAGGCCGCGCGAGCGCGTTTGCACAGCCGACCGAAGTCGACTCAGGCATCGACTTTGGTGGGGCGACGAATCGACCGGCGGCCGATTGTCAGAGCGCGCCCTGCAGCGAATCCTGTTCGTAGTGACCAATCTGACAGCTGCGACCAGGAGATCCCCATGCTGACCCGCCTTGCGCACGTGACAGTCCGATACCGCTGGACGGTGATCGGCGTCTGGTTCGTCCTCACGCTCCTCGGCGGCTTCGCCGCGGGAAAGGTGTCGACACGCTGGTTGCAGTCGTTCTCGATCCCCGGTTCCTCCGCCTACGAGGCGAACGCGCGCACGCTGGACCGATTCGGCACAGGTATGCGTCCACCGAACGTCGTCGTCTTCCACACGAGCGGCGACGCCACCAGGAGCGCCGCGATCCGGGCTGCGATGAACCGCGCCGCGCAGGCCAACCCGGGAGCGCGCACGAGCTCGTTCTACTCCACCGACAACCCTGCCTACGTCTCGCACGACCGCCACACGACCTTCATGGAGATCTATCCACCCGGCACAGCGAGCTTCGACAAGAAGAGCGGGGCTGAGGCGACGAAACGAGCTGCCGCCGACGGTCTTCCCGCCGGGATCAGCGTGCACGTGACCGGCCACGACCCGCTCGAGGAGGCGAGCGCACGTGGCAACACCGCAGGACCGAGCGTGTTGGTCGAAGCCTTGATCGGCGGCCTCGGCGCGCTCGTGGTCTTGCTGTTCGTCTTCGGGACGCTGCCGGCGGTGCTGGTGCCGCTCGCGATTGCCGTGGCCGCGGTGCTGAACACGTTCACACTCGTCTGGGGGCTCACTTACCTGACCGACGTGTCGATCGTCGTGCAGTTCCTGATTGCGCTGGTCGGCCTCGGCGTCGCGATCGACTATGCGCTGCTGATGATCTTCCGCTTCCGCGACGAGCTGCGCGAGGGCAAGGATCTCGAGACGGCACTCATCGAGACGATGACCCACGCCGGGCGCTCGGTGATCGTCTCCGGGTCGACCGTGGCGGTCGGGCTGCTCTCGCTGATCGTCCTGCCCGTGCCGTTCATCCGCTCGATCGGGTTCGGCGGCATGCTCATCCCCGCCGTCTCCGTACTCGCCGCGATCACGCTGCTACCGGCGCTACTCGCCGTGCTCGGCGAGCGGATCAACAGCTTGCGTGTGATGCCAAGGCGGCTCGTCGACCGCGGGCATCCCGAGGCCGGCGCCTGGGGCCGCTGGGCGCGATTCGTGAGCAGGCGCCCGCGGGCAGTCGCGCTTGCCGGCGTGGCGACCGTCGGGACCCTCGCGGTGATCGGGCTGCAGCTGAACCCAAACGAGGCGCAATTGACGTCGATCCCCGGTCGTGGTGACGCGATCGCCGGCCGTACTGCGCTTGCCGCGTCCGGAATTAGCCCCGGTGTGATGAAGCCGTTCGACGTGCTCGTCGAGGGCGGCGCGGATCCGGCGCCGATCGTCGCGAGGCTGCGGACCGTCCCGGGCATCGCCGCCGTGGTCGCCCCCCGCAACTGGCGCAGCGGGAACGACGCGCTGATCGAGGCGTTCCCCGCGATCGACGGCGCTGCGGGCGGGATTCAGGCCATCATCGACCGCGTCCACCAGGCGCTGAAGAGCACACATGCCACGCTCGGCGGGACCGCCGCGGCCGATCGCGACCTCGTGCATGCCATCTACGACAACTTCCCGTATGTGCTCGCGTTCGTCCTGATCGTGACGGTGATCTTGCTCGCCCGGGCGTTCCGCTCGATCGTCCTGCCGATCAAGGCCGTGCTATTGAATCTCGTCTCGCTCGCGGCCGCCTTCGGGATCATCGTCTTCATCTTCCAGAACGGCCACGGCTCATCGCTCTGGAACATCGATGCCATCGGCGCGATCAACGCGTGGATCCCGCTGATGATCTTCGCGTTCCTATACGGCCTCTCGATGGATTACGAGGTGTTCATGCTCACGCGCATGCGAGAGGCCTACGACGAAACCGGCTCGACCGACCGCGCGATCGAACTCGGGCTCGCGCGCACCGGCAAGCTCGTCACGAGCGCGGCGCTGATCCTCATGTTCGCTTTCCTCGTCCTCTCCACTACTCCCGGCTTCGAGGTCAAAGAGCTCGCGATCGGGCTTGCCGCCGGAATCATCCTCGATGCGACCATCATCCGAGCCCTGCTCGTGCCGGCACTGATGCGTCTGCTGGGCCCCGCGAATTGGTGGATGCCCAGATGGACTCGGACCGCCCTTCGCCTCCGCGATCGCAAACGCCTCGCTCCTACCGCGAGCGAGGTTGCCTAGCCCATGGAAGCCCAGCCTCGAGTCGGTCGCCCGACGTGGCCGTGTCGCCTACCCGAACGTCTGCCGCTGGCCCCATCAGGTTCCGGGCCCTGCGGCACGTTCGGCGGCCGCGGTTCAGGCACGGTCGCGGGCTCCGCGGCGCCGGCTCGCAATCGCCGCGCGGGGGCGCTCCGGGGCTGAAGAACCCGCGGAGCGGGCGACCGCAGGAGCCTCGATAAGCGGTAACTGGAACCTAGTCGACCGCGTTCGCAAGCCGATCCGCCACCGAACGCACCCGGGCTCGAGCGGATCCGCCTGACGGCCGCAAAGCAGGCGTCGCAATAGACCGTCCGCTGAACATTCGCACTCGCGGGGGCTATACGAACAGCGGCATCGAGACCCGCGGCCGTATGAATGCGGGTCTCCACCCCCGCATGGCGACGCAACCTGCTGTTCGCCACAAGCGCGCACGCCAGGAATCAGATTCCAGCGGACGACCAATCTCGCGCACGATCAGGTCGGCGCCGATCATCTCGGTCGGCTACTGCATCTCTTACCCAACGAGGCACCCAGGCGCCAATGAGGGACCGCTTGCGAGAAACCTCTCGCGTGTCAGGAAGCCGCCCGCGACTCTCAAAAATGCCTGATTTGCAGGCATTTAATGGGCACGGCTGGGCTCGAACCAGCGACCTCTCGCGTGTGAAGC
>DASSGR010000104.1:0-36023 GCA_035693425.1 Solirubrobacteraceae bacterium | reverse complement strand
TTCTAGCTCCTCTTTGACGAACTCGCGAAAACTATCGAATCTGATCAGGCGGGCACCGGCTCGCCGGCACGGTCGCCGACGATCTGCTCGGCGATGTTGGGGGGCACTTCGTCGTAGCGCTCGAACTGCATCGTGGACGTGGCGCGGCCCTGGGTGTTGGACCGCAGGTCCGTGACGTAGCCGAACATCTCGCTCAATGGAACATAGGCGGTCACGGCGAGGGCGTTGCCGCGCCGCTCCTGACCCTCCAGGCGGCCGCGCCGCCGGCTGAGGTCGCCGATGACGTCGCCCAGGAACTCCTCCGGGGTGACGACCTCGACGGCGAAGACCGGCTCAAGCAGGACGGGCTTGGCGCGCGCTGCGGCTGCCTTGAGCGCCAGCGAGCCGGCGACCTTGAAGGCGATCTCCGAGGAGTCGGTCTCGTGGTACTTGCCGTCGGTCAGCGTCACGCGGACATCAACCATCGGATACCCGGCCCGCGGGCCGTTGTCCAGGGCCTCCTCGACGCCCTTCTCGACGGCGGGGATGAACTCGGTCGGAATCGCGCCGCCCTTGACCTTGTTGACGAAGTCGAATCCCTCGCCGGGCGCCGGCTCGATGTCGATGTAGACGATCCCGTACTGCCCGGCGCCACCGGTCTGACGCACGAACCGGCCCTCGACCTTCTGAGCGGTGCCGCGCACGGTCTCGCGATAGGAGACCTGCGGGCGACCGACGTTGGCCTCGACCTTGTACTCGCGCATCATCCGATCGACCAGCACCTCGAGGTGCAGCTCACCCATCCCGGAGATCTCGGTCTGCCCGGTCTCCTCGTTGGTCCGCACCTGGAAGGTCGGGTCCTCCTCGGCCAGCCGCGCGAGCGCAACACCCATTTTCTCCTGGTCGGCCTTGGTCTTGGGCTCGATCGCGACCTTGATCACGGGCTCGGGGAACACGATCGTCTCGAGCTTGATCGGGCGGTCGGGCGCGGACAGCGTGTCGCCTGTCGCGACCTGCTTGATCCCCACCGCCGCGGCGATGTCGCCGGCGTAGACCTCCTTGACCTCCTCGCGGTCGTTGGCGTGCATCATCAGGATGCGCCCGATCCGCTCGGTGCGGCCGGTGCTGACGTTCAGTACGCGCGAGCCGGCCTCGAGGCGGCCCGAGTAGACGCGGAAGTACGTGAGCTTGCCGACGTAGGGGTCGGCCATGATCTTGAACGCGAGCGCGGAGAACGGATCGTCGTCGGAGGCGTCGCGGTGCGCGGGTCGTCCGCCGTTGTCAGACGACTTGTCCGGCTCGACGCCCTCGACCGGCGGCACGTCGAGCGGGCTCGGGAGGTAGTCGATGACGGCGTCGAGCAGCGGCTGCACGCCCTTGTTCTTAAACGAGCTGCCGCACAGGACAGGGGTCAGCCGGATCTCGAGCGTGGCCTTGCGAATCGCCGCCTTCAGCCGCGCGACCGGAATCTCGACCTCCTCGAGGATCATCTCGAGCAGCTCGTCGTCGTAGTGGGAGACCTCCTCGAGCAGGTGCTCGCGGGCGGCCGCCGCCTCGTCGGCGATCTCGGCCGGGATGTCGATGACCTGTTGCTCCTTGCCGAGCTCGTCCTTGTAGATGATCGCCTTGTTCTCGACGAGGTCGACGATCCCGCGGAACTCGGACTCGGCTCCGATCGGCAGCTGAATCGGCACCGGGTGCGCGCCGAGGCGATCGATCATCGTCTGCACGCCGCGGTCGAAGTCCGCGCCGATGCGGTCCATCTTGTTGATGTAGGCGATCCGCGGAACCTTGTACTTGTCGGCCTGGCGCCAGACGGTCTCCGACTGGGGCTCGACGCCGGCGACGGAGTCAAACAACGCGATCGCGCCGTCGAGCACGCGCAGGGAGCGCTCCACCTCGACGGTGAAGTCGACGTGCCCGGGCGTGTCGATGATGTTGATCCGGTGGTCCTTCCAGTCCGCGGTCGTCGCGGCGGAGGTGATCGTGATGCCGCGCTCCTGCTCCTGCTCCATCCAGTCCATGACCGCGGCGCCCTCGTGCACCTCACCCATCTTGTAGGTGCGGCCCGTGTAATAAAGGATGCGCTCAGTCGTCGTCGTCTTACCGGCGTCGATGTGCGCCATGATCCCTATGTTGCGTGTGTGGTCGAGCGAGAAAGTGCGAGGCATCTGGGTCAGTTGGTCAGGTTGGGCGAGGAAGCCGATCGCGGACATGAAAAAGGGCCCACCGGGGCCCCATCACGACGCGTGTGTCGGCGTGGGGCGTTTTCTATGAGGTCAGCGTCTCCATCGAATGAACTCTCCGTGCTCGGGGGCACGCACGGATGAACGTAACGCCTCCCGAGGCTGGTACCGAATATAGCACGGGGTCTGGGGCCTCAAAGCCACTACTGAGAGGCAGATTGCAAGGCAATCGCGGACGTCTCGAGCAGGCCCCGGGTTCACTTCGAGCCGCGATTCTCGCAGGCTCGTTGCTCGGTGCGCTGATGCTCGTCGTGGCCGAGTTCACGACCCTATTCACGGTCCACGTCGAGACGAGCTCGGCGCCGATCAAGACCGTCGCGACCGGGCCTCATCATTCCTACGCGCTGCTTCTGATCGCGATCGTGGTCGCCTTACTTGCGATCGCCGTCTGGCGCGACACCAGTCGGCCGGCCCTGCTGGCGATCGGGCTGCTCGGAGTAGTTGCGCTGCTGATTGCGCTCCTCGGCGACCTCCCCGACGCGCACGCGTCAGGACTCGCGGGCTCGAGCACGACGCGCTACGTCGACGCGAGCTCGACGCCGAGTGCGGGGTTGTACCTCGAGACGCTCGGCGCGGTCGTGCTCGTGATCACGTGCGGGGTGGGCTTCATCGCGCTCGGCCCGCCCGGGCGTCGCCCCGAGGAAACGGCCCAAGCGTCCGGATAGTCCCCCCCGGCCCCTCCGGGAAGCTCCGGCACGGATCCTGCTGCATCCGCGCCGGAAAACAATGCATTCAGCGCGGATCGCACCAAATAGCCCCTCCCCTATGCGATCGTTTGCCTTCGGATCAGGGGTGCGACGTTGTCGGCATCCTGACACTCTGCCCTCAGCCTCGACTTGGGCGCTATTGCGGCCCTATATTTCACGAGGCGAGGGTTGTCCCACTGCAGCCCCCGGTCCCGTGTGGTGGGCGGCCCTCGCGACCTATCCGTCGCAGCGGGGTGCTGCGACAGACGGCTTCCGATCCACGGACATCCGCGACCAGCGGCGTGCGTGCATGAGCCGCCGCTCCGCGGAAGCTACGTCAGAGACGACGAACGCGTGGCGCTACCAGCGGTAATGGGCGAAGGCCTTGTTCGCCTGCGCCATGCGGTAGATGTCGTCCTTGCGCTTGAAGGCGCCGCCCTGCTGCTGCTGAGCGTCCAGCAGCTCGTTGGCAAGGCGCTGCGACATCGTCTTCTCGCGCCGCGCGCGCGCAAACTGGACCAGCCAGCGGACGGCGAGCGTGCGGGCCCGGCGGGCGGGCACCTCGACGGGCACCTGATAGGTCGCGCCACCGACGCGCCGCGAGCGGACTTCCAGCACGGGGGTCAGCGCCTTGATGCCGCCCTCGAGCTGCTCAATCGGGTTCTTGCCGCTCCGCTCGCCCAGAATCGCCAGCGCGTCGTAGACGATCTGCTCGGCGGTGGACTTCTTGCCGTCGAGCATCACCTTGTTGATGACCTGCTGGACCAGGCGGTTGTGGTGGACCGGATCCGGAGGGATCGGCCGGACTTGTGCTGCCGCTCGCCGTGGCACTACTTGGCCTTCACGCCGTACTGCGAGCGTGCCTTCTTACGGTCGCCCACGCCGGCGGCGTCGAGCGTGCCGCGGATCACCTTGTAGCGGAACCCGGGCAGGTCCTTGACGCGCCCGCCACGGACGAGCACAACCGAGTGCTCCTGGAGGTTGTGGCCCTCGCCCGGGATGTAGGCGCCGACCTCCATGCCGTTGGTGAGGCGCACACGCGCGACCTTGCGCAGAGCCGAGTTGGGCTTCTTCGGCGTGGTCGTGTAGACACGCGTGCAGACGCCACGGCGCTGCGGCGCGGCCACCTTCTTCTTGCGGCCCTTGCCGGACTTCAGGCCCGGGGTCGCGAGCTTCTTCTTGGGGGCCGTGCGGCCCTTGCGGATCAGTTGGCTGGTAGTCGGCATCCGGTGCGCAAATGTAGCAGGGAGCCAGAGGTGCTCTACACCGCCTCCGCGGCGAGGCCCTCGAGCACGTCGGCGGCCGGTACGTACGGCATCCCGACGGCATCGGCGACGGGCTTGTAGGTGACTTGGCCGGCGGCGATGTTGACGCCCAGCATCAGGCCGGGGCTCTCGGCCACCGCGCGCGCCACGCCGACGGTCGCGAGATGCACCACGTACGGGATCGTCGCGTTGGTCAGCGCGTAGGTCGAGGTGATCGGCACCGCTCCCGGCATATTGGTCACGCAGTAGTGCGTGATGCCGTCGACCTCGTAGGTCGGGTTGGAGTGCGTCGTCGGACGCGAGGTCTCAAAGCAACCGCCCTGGTCGATCGAGACGTCCACCAGCACTGCCTGTCGCTTCATCAACCCGAGCTGCTGGCGAGTGATCACGCGCGGGGCCTTGGCCCCGTGCACGAGCACGGCCCCGATCACGAGGTCCATGTAGGGCAGCCGCTGCTCGATCTCGAGCGTGGAGGCAAAGCAGGTATCGGCGCGACCGCCGAACGCGATGTCGAGCTCTCGCAACCGGTCGATGTTCCGGTCATACACATACACCGTGGCTTCCATCCCGAGCGCGATGAACGCGGCGTGCATGCCGACAACGCCGCCGCCGATGACCATTACGTTGGCCGCTGCGACCCCGGGCACGCCGCCCAGCAGGATGCCCCGGCCGCCAAGCGGCTTCTCGAGCATGAACGCCCCGGCCTGGGTAGCGATTTTTCCCGCGACCTCCGACATCGGAGCCAGCAGCGGCAGCCGGCCGCGCGCGTCCTCGACGGTTTCATAGGCGATGCAGGTCGCGCCGGAATCGGCCAGCCCCTTGGTCAGCGTCGCGTCGGCCGCAAGATGCAGGTAGGTGAAGAGGATGTGGTGTGGCCGCAACCGCCCGACCTCCGGCGGCTGGGGTTCCTTGACCTTGACGATCAGCGTCGCCTCGTCGAACAAGGCGTCAGCGTCGGGCACAATCGTGGCGCCCTGGTCGACGTATCCCTCGTCGGTGATCGCGGAGCCGAGGCCCGCGCCGCTCTGAACGAACACTTCGTGACCAGCGTCGACCAGCTCGCGTACGCCGGCCGGCGTCAGCGCAACCCGATACTCGTCGGGCTTGACCTCGGTTGGGACCCCAACCTTCACGTGTAGACCACCTCCTGGAGGTTCGTTGTCGGTACTCCCCGCCCACCGGGTTCGCTCACGCGACCAGCTCCCGGCCCCGTAACGCCAGCCAGAACTCGATCCGGTCGCGGGCGCTGCCCAGGTTGCGGCCGGTCAGCTCCTCGACGCGCCGGATCCGGTATCGCAGCGTGTGGCGGTGGCAGTACAGCCGCTTGGCCGCCCGCTCCCACTGACCGTTCTCTTCGATGAACGCCTCCAGCGAGCGCATCAGCTCGCCCCCGTAGTGCCCCTCGCTGGCTTCGATGGGACCGAGGATCGAGTCGCAGAACAGGCGCAGCGACTCGTCGTCCTGAAGCGACAGCAACAGCTGGAAGGAGCCAAGATCCTTGTAGGTGGCGATCTTCGGCGCGCCCACGGCGCCGGGCGAGCCGTTGCCCGGGGTGGGGCCGATGCCGAGCGCGAGCGCCTCAACCGCGCAGCGCGCCTCGTGGAAGCTGCGCCGCGCGTCGCCGCCAGGCACGGCGCGGCCCACGCCGACCGACAGCGAGACGCCGAGCTCTGACCCGAGCCTGCCGCCGACTCTGCTGGCCAGCGCGAACAGCTCCTCGTCGGCCATCCCCGGAATCAAGGCGCAGGTGAGCTGACCGGACGTCGCCACGAGCCCCGGCGCGGCCTCGTCGCGCAGCACGTTGAGCAGCCCCGCCTCGATCGGAGCCGACGAGCCGCGGCCGTTGTGGGGGCGCTGGATCACCAGCGCGGCCACCCGGTCAGACAGACCGAACGGTGCGAGCCGCCGCGCAAGGTCGGGACCGCCGAGCTCGCCGCGGACGACGGCCTCGAGCACGTCTCCCGCCAGACGGCGCTCGGTGTCTCCCGCGACACGCGACCGCAGCAGCTCGAGGGCGACGATCGTGACGGCCTGGTGCAAGGTCAAACGGTCGAAGTCCGACAGGGCACCGCTGTCCTTGATCGCCACCAGCCACGCCTCCGGAACCCGCACCGGACCCGGCGCGCCCGCCTGGGGCGCGCCGTCGGACGCGACCGGCAGCGCCAGCCCCTGGTGACCGTCGTCCACCAGCGGCATGAACGCCCGCGCCTCGCGACGGCGGGCCCGATCGCGGATCTCGCCCTGCAGGGACGCGACCGCGGCCGGCTCGATGGTGCGCCGGAACGCGCGCTGCATGATCGGCTCGCCGCGCGAGTCGAACACGAGCACCGCGGCGCCGATCAGGGTGGCGATCGCCGCCACCAGCGCCTCGAGTCCGCGCTCGGACAGCACGATCCGCTCCAGTCGCTCCTGCGCGGTCAGCGCCCGCCGCAACACCGCGTACTGCTCGTTGACCAGCTGGCTGAAAGCCGCCTCGGTGATCGCGATGAACGGAACCTCGTAGGGGACCTCGAACACGGGAAACTGGCGCTCCTCGGCGATCTCGGTGACCGCCTCGGGGACCGTCTCGTGCCCGAACCCGGTCCCAAACCCGAGTCCCGCGAGATGATGGTCGGTCAGCCGGGTGACGAACTCCCGCTGGCGCTCGGGCGTGTCGAGCTGCAGCCCCGTGGTCAGCAGCAGCTCCCCCCCGGACAGCCATGGAGTCGGGTCGATCAGCTCGGAGATGTGCACCCACCGGACGGGCAGATGCAGGCCACCCTCGCCGGCTACCAGGCGAACCTCGAGATCCTTCAGCAGTTCGCGAACGGTGAGCATGTCCGTTGATTCAGGCTCGAGGCGCCGGATGCACCGGATGGGCTCCCGGGGTGTGCACGTGCATCCGGTTGCCTGCCTCGGTGAGGACGTTGCGCAGGATGCTCTCGATCTCCTGGAACTGCTCGGGCCCCGCGATCAGCGGTGGCGACAGCTGGATCACAGGGTCGCCGCGGTCGTCCGCGCGGCAGATCAGTCCCTGGCGGTACAGCTCCCCGGAGAGGTAGCCGCGCAGCAGCGTCTCGGCCTCGTCGTCGTCGAACGTCTCCTTGGTCTCCTTATCCTTGACGAGCTCGATCGCGTGGAAGTAGCCCGCGCCACGCACGTCGCCCACGATCGGCAGGTCTCGCAGCGACTCGAGCATCCCCCGGAACGTCCCCTCGTTGTCGCGCACGTTCTCGAGGATTCCCTCGTGTTCGAACGCGTTGAGGTTGGCCATCGCGATCGCCGACGACACCGGGTGCCCCCCGAACGTGAACCCGTGCGTGAAGCTCGAGGTGCCCGTCATGAAGGGCTCCGCGACGCGGTCTGACACGATCACCGCGCCCATCGGGGCGTACGCACTGGTCAGCCCCTTTGCGGTGGTGATCATGTCGGGCTGGTAGTCGTAGCGTTGGCAGCCGAACCACTCGCCCAGCCGGCCCCACGCGCAGATCACTTCGTCGGAGATCATCAGGACGTCGTACTCGTTGCAGATCTCGCGCACGCGCTGGAAGTAGCCGTCGGGCGGCGTGAAACAGCCGCCCGCGTTCTGGACGGGCTCCATGATCACCGCGCCGACCGTGTCGGGGCCCTCAAACTCGATCCGCTCCGCAACCGCCTCGGCCAGGTCCGCCTCCGTCATGTGCAGCGGCATGCGGTAGGTGTTGGTGTTCGGGACGTGGCACCCGCCCGGGGTGAGTGGCTCAAACGGCGTGCGCAGGTCGGTGATCCCGGTTGCCGACAGGGCGCCAAGGCTGGTGCCGTGATAGGCGATCTCGCGGGCGATGACCTTGGTCTTGTTGGGCTTGCCCGTGAGCTTGTGGTACTGGCGCGCGAGCTTCAGCGCCGACTCGACGGCCTCGCTGCCGCCGCTGGTGAAGAACACGCGGTTGAGGTCGCCCGGGGTCAGCGAGGCGATCCTGGCGGCGAGCTCGATCGCCGGCGGATGCGCGTAGGACCAGTTTGTGAAGAAGCCCAGATCCTTTGCCTGGTCGGCGCCCGCCTGGACGATGTCCGCGCGGCCATGGCCGACGTTGACGCAGAACAGAGCCGAGAGACCATCGAGGTAGCGCTTGCCGTGCTCGTCGTAGACGTAGCAGCCGTCGCCCCTGACGATGATCGGCACGTCCGCATGGTCATATGCGGACATCCGAGTGAAGTGCATCCAGAGGTGGCGCTTGGCCAGCTCCTGAAGCGTGCCGTGCTCGGCCCGTACTGCCTCGTCGGTGCTCGCCATTGCTCTCCTCGTTCTCCGTGTGCCGTTTTGTACAACGGTAGCGCCCACAAACTCTATGAACAATTGTCCGAACTGGCAGGCACGTCCGCATGCACCTGTCCGCGTGGCTCCAATAGGGTGTCCGCGGTGGATCTCAACCATCATCGCGTCGGCAGCGGCCCGCCACTCGTCCTGATCCATGGGATCGGCAGCCGCTGGCAGGTCTGGGACCCGGTGCTGCGCCAGCTGGCGTCCGAGCGCGACGTAATCGCGCTTGACCTGCCGGGGTTCGGCGCCTCGCCGATGCCACCGCCGGGTACGCCGCCCGGCCTGGAGTCGCTCACTCGGCTGGTGGGGGAGTTCCTCGACGGACTCGGCGTCCAGCAGCCCCACGTCGCGGGGAACTCGCTCGGTGGGTGGGTCGCGCTCGAGCTCGCAAAGCAGGGCCGCGTCCGATCGGCCACGGGCGTGTCGCCCGCCGGCTTCTACAACGATAAGGAGGCGGCGTACGCCCGGCGCTCGTTGAAGTTCACCGTGCGCACCGCCCGTCTGCTCGCACCGCGGGCGGATCGCCTGTGCGCCTCGCCATTGATCCGCACGCTCACGTTCTCGCAGGTGGTCGCGAAACCGAGGCTGCTGGGCGCCGCCGACGCGGCCGCCTCGGTGCGAGCGCTTGCCGAGGCACCGTGGTTCGACGACACGCTGCCCGCCATCGCCGACGAACGGTTCGCCGGCGGCGAAGGTATCCAGGTCCCGGTCACGATCGCCTGGGGAGCCAAGGACCGGTTGCTGTTGCCACGTCAGGCCCGGCGCGCCGTGCGGATGATCCCGGGAGCCCGGCTCGTGATGCTGAGCGGTTGCGGTCACGTGCCGACATACGACGATCCCGAGCAGGTCGCCCGCGTGCTGCTCGACGCCAGCCGCGCCTAGCCGGATCCGCCTCGACCGCCGGGGACCCGCGCTCTCACCTCGGGATACCGCGCGGGCGCTCCCGCGCTGGGAACCCCTTTGGCTCCAGGCCTTCCAGCAGATCCCCAAGGGTCCGCCCGACCACTCGGGCGTGTCTCAGCGGAACGCCGCGATGCACGTCGTAGCGGTTGCGCCTCCCCACGCGCTCGCGTGAGACATAGCCCGCCTCCTCGAGCTCGGTGACGATCTTGTGCGCGGCGCGTTCGGTGATCCCGATCGCAGCCGCGATCTCCCGCAGACGCGCGTCCGGATACGTGTCGACATACAGAAGCACGTGGCCGTGATTTGAGAGAAGCATCCAGGGCATGCGGACCGCCGTACCGCTGCTTCCCTGGGATGCATTTCTGAAACGAACTGCTACTCAAATGATTCTTGAAATTTGATTCAAGAGTTCTCGTGCTGCCGCCGATGTAGGGGTTCAGGAACCCTCGAATGGATGGAGCTCAGGCATGAAATTTCTCGGTAAGCGGCGTTTGATCTTCGGCGCCGTGACGGTGATGGTCCTCGGGATCGTCAGCCTTGGTTACGCGGCGTGGACCTCCTCGGGAGGCGGCACCGGTTTCGCCAAGGCCGCCTCGGCGCAGAACCTCACGACCGCCAGCGTCACCGGCACCACCAGCGCCACGCTTTACCCCGGCGCCACCGGTGATCTCGTCGTCAACGTCACCAACCCGAACTCCTACCCGATCAAGGTCACGAGCGTGACCGGCAACGGCACGATCACGGCGGACTCGAGCCACTCCACCTGCGGCCAGGACGCTTCGCACCCGACCGGCGTCAGCTACACCGACCAGACCAGCCTGAACATCGCGGTCCCGGCGGACAGCTCTCAGCAGGTCACGCTGAGCGGCAGCGTCCACATGACCAACGCGTCGGACAACAGCTGCCAGGGCGCCACGTTCTCGGTGCCCGTCAGCATAGCTGCCACGAGCAACGCCTCTTAGTCAGGCGACCTCCGCGGCACACAACGAGGCTCTGCTCTCGTGAAGCGCATATCGGCGACGATTGTGATGGTGGTCGCGCTCCTTCTGGGCGCGACCACCTACGCCGCTGTCCTGCGCAAGGGGTCTGCCAAGCCCCGCAGCACCGGGACGTGGCCGGGGATCGTGGTCTCCGGCAACGTCAGCGGTCTTTACCCCGGGATGAGCAAGCGGATGCAGCTGCGAGTCCACAACCTCCTCAACCACCGCGTGGTCGTCCACTGGCTGACCGTGCAGGTGGGCAAGCCGGGCGGAAGCTGCCCGGCGCGGGCGCTGCAAGGCGGCCGCTACCCCCTGCTTCTGACCATTCCCCGGCGCGGCACCCGGACGATCTCCGTCGCACTGCGCATGTCGGCAGGCGTCGCCAACGTCTGCTCGGGAGCGCGCTTCCCGCTCACCTTCCAGGTCACGTCGGACGGCAGTCGATGAACCTGCGCCGCGCGGCGATCTTCCTGTCGGCGGGCGTTGCGAGCCTCGGCACTGGCACCGCGTACGCCTCGTGGGGCGGCGCCGGGGCGGGCTCGGGCGCGGTCAAGGCCGCGCAGCTGCCGACCGCGACGGCTCCCGGCGTCAGCGCCTCGGTGCACAGCGTCACCGTCACCTGGCCGGCCGCCACGATCGGCGGCCAGAACGTCGCCGGCTACACGGTCAAGCGCTACGACAGCGGAGGCACCGCGCAGACGGTCGGCGCCGGTTGCTCGGGCACGATCTCGGGCCTGACCTGCACCGAGGCAGCGGTCCCGTCGGGCACCTGGCGCTACACCGTGACGCCCGTTCAGGGCGCTTGGACCGGCAGCGAGAGCCCCCAGAGCTCGTCGGTCACGGTGCAGTCGCCCGGCCTCAGCTTCACCTCCTCGACGACGGTCACCAGCCTTCCGGCGACGCTGAACGCCAACCTCACCAACCTCGTGCCCGGCCAGGCCGTGACCTTCCGCCTGGACGATCAAAACACCGGCACGGTGCTCTCGAGCACGCTCAACCCCACCACCGTCCCCGCCAGCGGCGCGGTCACCGCCACGGTCACGATCCCGGCCGGCGTCGCCGACGGATCGCACAACATCTACGCGATCGACGGCCAGGGCGACGTGGCCAGCGCCTCGATTACCGTCGCCCACCCCACGGTCGCGGCCGCCACGATCGCCAAGTCGGCGGGCGGCACCGCGGGCTACGTCAAGCAGGGCGGCACCTACTACGTCTACGCCAACGTGTCGGGCTCGGGCACCCCGCCCCCCGGCGTCTCGAGCCTGACCGCCGACGTAAGCACCGTCACGACCGGGCAGACCGCCACGTCGCTGAGCTCGGGGGGCTACACGGTCGACGGCCAGAGCTACAACTACCGAAGCGCCCAGCTCACCGCCAAGGCGGCGCTGGCCGCGGGGTCGAAGTCCTTCACGGTGTCGCTCACAGACAGCGGCGGCGCCAAGAGCACGACCACCTATAGCGTGACCGTCGACAACACCGCCCCGAAGGGGTCTGGCATCCAGACGGCGAACGCCGGCGGCGGCACGGCCGGCCGCGCCGAGGTCGGCGACACGATCACGCTGACCTACAGTGAGCCCGTCGACCCCGACTCGCTGTTCGCCGACTGGGACGGCTCGTCGATGAACGTCGCGGTCGTGCTCGTCGACGGCGGCAGCTCGGCCAACGACACGATCCAGGTGTGGGACGTCCCGCGGGTCACCCAGATCCAGTTCGGGACGATCGACCTGGGCCGCAAGGACTACATCACCTCGCATTCATCCGACGTCTTCGGCGCGTCGGGCACGCCCTCGACGATGGTGATGAGCGGCTCGACGATCACGATCACGCTCGGGAGCCCGAGCGTCACGGCCGAGACGGCCGCGGGCAACGGGACGATGACCTGGACGCCGTCGGCTTCGGCCACCGACCGCGCCGGCAACGCCGCGAGCACCGGCACGGTGACCGAGAGCGGCAGCGGGGACAAGGAGTTTTAAGTGCTCACGGCGAGAAGCACTGAAGCCTGGGGTTGGTTCCGGACCGGTCCACCGGGGGGGCCGGTCCGGAAGGTCCCGCGACGTTCCTGACTAGAAGCTGGCCTTGCGGATGATCGCGGTCGCGGTTGCGGTGGCCACCACGGTCCCGTCGGCGCTGCGCAGCTCGCCCGCCAGGAACGCGATGTCGCGCCCCCGCCGCACCACCCGCCCGTGACCCCGCAGCTCGCCCGGGAGCGCCGGCGCCAGGAACTGGACCTGAAGGTCGACGGTCGGCGCCCACTGCCCCGCCGGGAGCGTCGCGACCAGCGCCGGACCGAGGGTGTCGTCGAGCATCGCCGCCAGGAAGCCGCCCTGGACATGGCCGGCCGGGTTCAAGAACCGCTCGGTTACGCTGAACGCGACCTCGATCGTCCCCGCCTCCGGGTCGATGTCCACCAGCCGGAAGCCGAGCAGCACCGCCGCCGCAGGTGGCTCCCGCCGGCCTTCCATCACGTCCCAGAATGGGCCTTCACGTGCGACGGGTGACTGTTCGCCTGCTGCCGACACCGCGCACAGCCTACGGGCTTGCGCCGTCGATTCGCGGGTGGTGCAAACGTCCCGATCGACCGGTCTCCGTCGCGCTCGGGGATGTTTGCTCCCTGGGGAGGGGGCTTTCGTCCCGCCCGGCGACGCAGCGCCCAGCTTCGGGACGTTTGCACGCGGACACCGGACCTGGCGATCGCCACGCGTGGCCCGCCTCACAGCCCGCGTGTGGGATTACCCATGCGGGAGATGGGAAGCGCCACACGCCCGATGGATCGGGGCTCGCGTGTGGCGTTCCCCAGGTAGGGCTTGCGCCGACACACCCTCTCGCGGGCGAGAAACGACCCAAAGGACGCGCCCGAAACCCGGCATGGGTCCTTTCCACCGCTCAGCGACGAATAGGACCCACCGGACGGCGGCGACCTTGGGTGGGTCGTTTTCAGCGAGGACGCTAAGCGGCAGCGGGCGCGGCGCGCACCGGCGCCGGCATCAGCCAGGCCGCAACGATCACCAGCGCGAACGCGAAGCACTCGATGGTGAGCGCAACCGGGTTGGCCGACAGCGGATCGCCGAACACGATGATCCCGCCGACGACCCCCGCGATGTTGGCGGCGGTCCCGGTGATCGCGATCACCGGGACAGGGTCACCGTCCTGGAGGCCCTTGGCGGAGGCGTAGAAGGCCGCCACCGAGGCGACCACGCAGATCAGCAGCCAGGGGCTGAGCAGCCCGAGAATGCCATGCGCGCCCACCAGCCCGGACATCGCCTTGATCGCAACGTCAGAGACGCCGAACAGGATTCCGGCGGCGGCGCCGAGCATGAAGCCGTGGTGCTCCTCGGGCGCCCCGATCCGGGGGCCCGCGATCAGGAGGGTACCGACGACAATCAGGGAGGTCTCAAACACGATCATCCCCGGCAGCGAGAACTGCGAGTTGGCGCTGTGGCCGACCGGGAGCGTGACGCCCAGGAGCATCAGGCCCGCTGCGGTGCAGCCCAGCCCGATCCACTGCTTGCGGCCGATGCTCACGCCGAGCAGGCGCTCGGCCATGACCGCCAGCAACACGACGCCCCCGGCGAGCACGATCTGGACGATCGACAACGGCGCCATCGACATCGCCGCGACGTGGAAGACCCAGGCGCCGGCGGCGATCAGCATGCCGATCGCGAACATCGGCGAGGCGAACAGCGAGCGACCGGTGCGGAGGGGGTGGCGCATGTCCACCGGAGGAGCGGCGCAGGCGCCGCGGTGCTTGTAGAGGAAGCCGACGTTAGTCGCAAGAGCGCACGCCAGCGCGAGCAAAATTCCAAAGATGATTGTCATGAAATGGGCCTGGAGCGGAAACGGACGACGGTGGGCAGCCTCACGCTTTTACTCGGCAGCGCACGCGACCGGCTTGAATTCGCTCCTCCCGGTTCAACGGAGTGTAGAGACGGTCCGGCGGTCCTGCAGCGTTCTTCCGAATCCTTCACAAGGTCTTACCCGAATTGATGGCAACCCACGCCTCCCAACCGCTGCTACTTATCGATGTCGACGGAGTGATCTCGCTGTTCGGCTTCGACCCCGCCGATCCGCCCGACGGACGCTTCCAGCTGGTCGATGGAATCGCCCATTTCCTGTCGGGCACCGCGGGGCAATGCCTGCTCGAGCTGGCGGACCGGTTCGAGCTCGTCTGGTGCACTGGTTGGGAAGACCGGGCCAACGACTACCTCCCGTTCGCGCTGGGCCTGCCAGGACCTCTGCCGCTCATTGCGTTCGACAAATTCGCCCGGCCCCCTGCCGCCCATTGGAAGCTCGCTGGGATCGACGCCTTCGCCGGCGCCGACAGGCCCCTGGCCTGGATCGACGACGCCCACGACCCGCGCTGCGCCGACTGGGCGCAGACTCGCCCCGCCCCCACGCTCCTGCTCGCCACCGATCCCGCCGTCGGCCTCACCCGCGACCACGTCGAACAGCTGCTGGCCTGGGCTAGGACCCTCGGCTAGTCGAACGACCCGTGGCGCCCCGCGCCCGCGCGGAAGCGCTCGAGACCCGCCTGGACCTGCTGCAGCGACACCAGCCCGTGCCGGAGCTCGTTCCCCAGAGCGGCCACCTCGTCCATCCCGTCCTGCTCGAGCAGCGACAGCCGGTCCTCCCGCATGCACGTCTGCGGAAAGTCCGCGAGCCGGTGTGCCAGCTCCTCGGCAGCCGCGCGACCCGACCCCACCGGCACCACGCGGTTGACCAGCCCCATCGCCAGCGCCTCGTCCGCGCCCACGCCCCGGCCCGTGAGCACCATGTCCATCGCCCGGCTGACGCCGATCAGGCGCGGCAACCGGACGGTGCCGCCGTCGATCAGCGGAACCCCCCAGCGTCGGCAGAACACGCCGAGCACGGCGTCCTCCTCGGCCACGCGCAGATCGCACCAGAGCGCGAGCTCGAGCCCGCCCGCCACCGCATGGCCCGCGACCGCCGCGATCACGGGCTTTCCCAGAACCAGACGCGTCGGCCCCATCGGGCCATCACCGTCCGCGGCCACCCGATTACCGGCCGCAGTCCCGACTGCCTTCAGATCGGCCCCCGCGCAGAACACGCCACCCTCCCCGTGCAGGACCGCAACCGCAGCGCCGTCATCCGCGTCGAACGCACGAAAAGCGTCAGCCAAAGCTGACGCCGTCGCGCCGTCGACGGCATTTCGCCGATCCGGACGCGACAGCAACACCGTGTAAACCGGCCCGTCCCGTTCGACTCGGACCGCGGGGGTCACGACGAGACCGCCCCCACCGCCCGCCGTACGAACGTCTCGAGCGCCGCCAGGATCTCATCGCGCGAGGGCGTCGCCGCCGCCAACGGCGACAGCGGTCCCACGAGCGCCTCCCCGCACCCCCCGACCAACGCCGCCGCCGTCAGCTCCACGTTCTGCGCCGGCAGCTCCCCGCGCTCGATCCCGGACCGCAAAGCGGAGGCGGTCAGCGCGCTGTAGCGCTCCCGGTAGGCGAGGCGCTCGGCGTCCACCAGCGGATCGACGGGCTCGGCGATCAGCGCCCACGCGAGCCGCGGCCGCCGCAGCGCCCGCTCGGCGAACGTCAGCAGCACCGTCGTCAGTCGGTCCACCTGCAAAGAATCCTCGGGCATCGCATCCGCCGCCGCCCGCATCGCGCGCACCTCCCGGTCGCAAACGGAGCGGAACACCTCCACGAACAGCTCCTCCTTGGAGGCGAAGTGGCGGTACAGCGTGCCGGCCGCAACCCCCGCCCGGTCGGCGATCGCGATCACCGTCGCGGCGCCGTATCCGCCCTCCTCGATCAGCTCCTGCGCCGAGCGCAGCAGCCGCTCACGGGTGGGCGCGACGATCTGGTCGGTCATCCCTTGAACGTCGAGGGTCCGTAGTCGCCAAACGGCTCGTCGCGCTCGCGCACGGCCGCCCGAAACCCGTCGGCAGCCGCCCGCGCGGCGAACGCATACCCCTCCTCGGTGTGCCTCGCCATACCGTCGAACACGGTCCCGAGCGTCTGCGTCGCGTGCAGCCCCTGCGAGTACAGCGTCTGATTGACGAGCAGCTTCATCATCTGCAGCTGGTTGGAGGGCACCATCGCGATCCGCCCGACCAACGCCTCCACCCGCGCGTCCAATTCTCGCGAAGCCGGGGCCTCGATCGCCAGACCCCACTCAAAAGCCTCCGCGCCCGACAGCGAGTCGCCGGTGAACAGCAGCCGCTTGGCGCGCTGGGGCCCAAGCCGGTAGGCCCACATCGCGGTCGTCGGCGACCCCCACACGCGCGCGGGCGGGTAACCGATCTTCGCGTCGGCCGCGATCACCAGCAGGTCCGAGCACAGTGCCATGTCGGTCCCGCCCGCGACGCAGAACCCGTGGACCTTGCAAACGACCGGCTTGCTGCAGTGATACAGCGACATGAACGCCCGCACGTTGCGGCTCATCATCGCGTGGTCGACCATCGGATCCCAGGCCCGCCCCGGCGAGTGATTTTCTTTTATTACAAGCGGGTGCAGCGGGGATCCGGGCAAAGCGCCGCTTTCCGTCGGACCAATCGCACCCTCGGCCGACTCAACCAGGTCGTATCCCCCACAGAAGCCCTTCCCGGCCCCGGACAGGAGCAGCACGTGCACGGCCGGATCGAGGTCCGCGCGTTCGACGGCTCCCTCGAGCTCGCTCAGCAGCGCCCGGTTGATGCCGTTACCGCGCTCGGGTCGGTTGAGCGTGATCCGCGCGACGCGCCCGTCGACCTCGAACTCAACCGCGCTCATACGGGAAACGCGCGGTCCACGATCGCCTTGGCATCGACCCCGCCGGGGAGCGTTCCGAACACCCGACCGCCCTCGCCGGCGAGCCGCGCCGCACAGAAGGCGTCGGCCACCGCGGGCGGCGAGTAGCGCGCCAGCAACGATGCCTGCAGGGCCACCGCGAGGTCCTCGACGACACGGCGCGCCTGGAACTGAGGATCGCCGCTCTCGAACACGGCCGCCGTCTGTTCCTTCACGTGTGCGAGGTGAGCGTCGAGGCGCGGGTCGCCGCCGGCCGCGAGCTCGCACTCGGCCAGGAACGCGGGGAGCCCCTCCGGCTCCTTGACCATCGCCCGCAGCACGTCGAGCGCGGCGACGTTGCCCGAGCCCTCCCAGATCGAGTTGAGCGGGGCGTCGCGATAGAGCACCGGCATCCCGGAATCCTCGATGAAGCCGTTGCCGCCCAGGCACTCGAGCGCCTCGGCCGCATGCGCGGCGGCACGTTTCGAGACCCAGTACTTCATCACCGCGGTCGCGAACCGGCGGAACGCGGGATCGTCCTCGTCGTAGCTGCGCGCCACGCGCATCGCGGACGCGGTCGCGGCCTCGGACTCGATCGCGAGGTCGGCGAGCACGTTCTGCATGGCCGGCTGGTCGACGAGCAGCGCGCCGAACGCGGACCGGTGCCTGGCGTGATGGATCGCCTCGAGCGTGCCGCGGCGAAGGCCGGTGGTCGCTCCCAGCAGGCAGTCCAGTCGGGTGTGGTTGACCATCCGGATGATCGCCGGCACACCCCGGCCCTCCTCGCCGATCAGGCGGCCGTGGATGCCGCGGAACTCAACCTCCGACGACGGCAGCGAGCGCGTGCCCAGCTTGTCCTTGAGCCGCTGGAACTCCATGCCCGGGCCGCGCTGCACCAGCAGGCACGAGAGTCCCGCCGGGGCCTGGGCGAGAACGAGGAACACGTCGCACGGCGGATAGGAGCAGAACCACTTGTGGCCGTGGATCTCATAGTCGCCGTCGCCGACCGGCTCCGCGCGCGTGATGTTGGCCCGCACGTCGGAGCCGCCCTGGCGCTCGGTCATCGCCATCCCGGCCAGCGCGCCGTGCTCGTAGTCGGGCTTCGTCAGCCGCGGCTCCCACTCGGCGGCGAGCTCCGGCGCGCCGTCGCGCAGCGCCGGGATCGCGGCGTAGGTCATCGACACCGGGCACATCACGCCGTCGTTGGCGTTGCCCCACACGCCGAACAGCGCCGCCCGGACCACGTGCGCTCCGGGCTGCGGCTCGCGCCACGGCAACGAGTGGATCGACCGCTCGATCGCTCCGCGCAGCAGCCAGTGCCAGGAGGGATCGAGCTCGACCTGGTCGATCCGGTTTCCGTAGCGGTCGTGCGTGCGGAGGATCGGCAGGTTGCGCTCGGCGCGCCGCCCGTGCTCGAGCGTCTCGACGCTGCCGGCCACGGACCCCGCCTCGCGCACGCGGTCAACGCCCCACCCGCCTCCTTCGCGCTCGAGCGCCTCGACCAGCGCGAGGTCGGTGTCGAACAGGTTGATCGGGTGAAGCGGCGGAGCCTGGTTGAGGACGTCTCGGGCCGGGTTCGTGACATCGATGGTGGCCATGGCTCTCCTTGGACGAAGCGCGTGAATTCGGATTCACATGCTAGTGAATCCGAATTCACATCGCAAGGGCTGGTCCCGATTACGCGGCCGTCGCCAGGGACCGCTCGGCGACTCGGTCGGTCGCGTCTTCGGTCCCGCCCAGCAGTCGCCGCGACAACTGCGCGCGGCGGAAGAACAGCGGGGCGTCGTGCTCCCAGGTGGCGCCGATGCCGCCGTGCACGTTGATCATCGCGCGCGCCGCATAGTCAAGCGCGTGACCGGCGACCGACCGGGCGGCGCTGGCCGCCAGCGGGAACTCGTCGGGCTTGGACTCGCGCGCCCAGCCGGCGTAGTACTGCAGGCCGCGGGCGTTCTCCAGCCGGCGCAGGACCTCGGTCAGCTCGTGCTTGATCGCCTGGTATGAGCCGATCGCCCGGCCGAAGGTGAAGCGCTCCTTGGCATAGGCGACGCTCACGTCCAGGCAGGTCTGCACGGAGCCGAGCGACTCGGCCGCGATCAACGCCTGCGCCAGGTACCAGGCGTCGTCGAGAACACCCGGGCCGACGTCGAGCCGGCGGCCGCGGGCTCCGGAGAACGTCACGTGCCCGAGCGAGCGGGTCGCGTCATACGACGCCACGTTCTGGACCGACACGCCCTCGGCGTCGGCCGGGATCGCCACCGCGACCGGCAGGCCGCCGTCACCGCGTCCGACCGCGACCAACAGGCCGGCACCGGGCGCGTCACAGACGTACGCAACCGACCCCTCGAGCACCGCCTCGCCGTCCATGATCTTGGCCTGCGGCGCCGGCATCCTCGTACCTCCCGCGCGGGGCTGCACGGTCCAGCTCTGCTCGACGTCGCCGGGCGGGCGGGTCGGCAGGTAGGCCGGCCGCAGCTCGCCGGCCGCAATCGCCTCAAGCGACTCGTCGCCGGCCGCGTTGAGGATCGCCGTCGCGGGCAGCAGCCCGAGCAGCGGCACCGACGCGAGCACGCGACCGAGCTCCTCGGCCACGAGCAGCGCGTCGAACGCCTCGAGCCCCGCGCCACCGTGCTCCTCGTCGATCAGCAGCCCGGGCCACCCGGCTTCGACCGCCATCGGCCACAGGTCGGGAAGGGCGTCGGGGTCCTCGAGTGCGGCGCGAGCCGCCTCAATCGTCTTGTGGCGGGAGAGCGCGCCGCGCGCCGCCTCGCGCAGGAACTCCTGCTCGTCTGTCAGCGCAAAGTTCATCCGGTCACCTCCGCCTTCTCCTTGGCCCGCAACTCGCTGAACGGGATTCCCTTGTCCAGGCGCGGCTCCGGGGGCAGGCCCAGCACGCGCTCGCCGATCGTGTTGCGCAGGATCGACTCGGTCCCGCCCGCCGACTTCAACCCCGGCAGGAACGAGATCAGGTAGCTCCACTCGCTGGAGCTGTCCAGTGCCTCTGGCCCGAGGACGTCGGCCGCGAGGTCCGTCGCCTCGATTGCCGCGTTGACCATCGTGACTTTCGCCAGTCCCGCCTCGGGGCCGGGGATCTGACCCCGCGAGAGCATCGTCAGCGCGCGGTAGCCGTTGAAGCGCACCGCCAGCAGTTCCGAGATCACGTTGCCGAGACGGCGGCGCACCTCGGAGTCGCGGCGGGCGTGCGCGTCGTGCGCGAGCGTCTCCGACAGCCGTGTCGGGTTCCCGAAGCCCTCGGAGCCGAAGCCGATCGTCAGCCGCTCGAACATCAGCACGGTGAGCGCGGTGCCCCACCCGTTGCCGACGCCGCCGACGACGGCATCCTCGTCGAGCACGAGGTTGTCGAAGAACACCTCGTTGAACTCGGCCTCACCGGAGATCTGGCGCAGGCCGCGGACCGTCACGCCCTCGGCGTCCATCGGCACGACGAACATCGTCAGGCCCTTGTGCTTGGGCACGTCGGCGTCGGTCCGTGCCAGCAGCAGCCCGAACGACGCGAACTGGGCGTTGGTGGTCCACACCTTCTGCCCGTTGAGCGTCCAGCTGCCGTCGTCGCCCTGCCGGGCACGGGTCTGCACGGCCGCCAGGTCAGACCCGGCGGCGGGCTCGGAGAACAGCTGACACCACACCTCGTCGCCGTGGAGCATCGGCCCCAGGTGACGGTTCTTCTGCTCCTCGGTGCCGTGCGCGATCAAGCACGGGCCGAGCATGCCGATGCCGATCACGTCGAGGATCCCCGGCACCCCGGCGCGAGACAGCTCCTGGTTGACGGTCACCTGCTCGATCGGTCCGAGCCCTTGACCTCCCAGCTCCTTGGGCCAGGTGACGCCGGCCAGCCCGGCCTCGGCAAGCTTGCGCTGCCATGCGCGGCGGGAGTCGATGTAGGCCTTGTCTTCCGAGGAGCCCGATCGCGGTGGCGCCTGGTCGCGGTTGGCCTCGAGCCACGTACGCACTTTCTCGCGGTACGCGGCTTGCTCGGGAGTGTCGTTCAGGTCCACTTCGTCTCCTCGGTCGCCGGTGAATCGTGATTCACCGCGATAGTAGCTAGCGGCGTGTGCTCGTGAGCCTCGAAAGCCACGACTGGCGGTGAAGCGCGCCGGCCAGCTCCGGCGACTGCTCTAGCACCATCCGCATCACCTGCTCGCGGATCTCCGCCGGCTCGGTCCCGCACTCGGCCAGCAGCGTCGCGGCGGGGCTGTGCAGCTTCGGCGAGACCGCGGCGAGCAACACGTGCTCGGTCCGGGGACACTGATGGCACAGAGACTTGCCGATCGCGCGCGCGAGCTCGAGTAGCCGCTTGGTCTGCGGCGCGACGCCGAGCGAACCGGTCGGGCGCGGCTCCGCACTCCCAAGCCTCAGTCGCACGTGCTCGCGCACGTCCTCGAGCGACACGCCCTCGCTGGCGAGCGCCCGCGCCGCCATCTCCTCGGGCAAAGCAAGCAAACCCAGGACCAGGTGCTCGGGGCGGACGTAGTGGTGCCCGAGCTCCCGTGCCTCGTTGGCAGCGGCGGCGAGCGCGTCGGCGGCGGCCCCGGTCAACCCGAACGGGGAGTCGCCCGCCGGCTCCTGGGCAACAACCGCGAAGCGCTGCTGTGCGGCCTGCTTGGTCGTCTGCAGCGCGCCCCCGATCTCGGTCCAGCTCGCGCCCTGCGCGCGGGCGGCGTCCACGAGCTGGTCGAGCAGTTCATCCCCGCGCGCGTGCAGACGTTGGGCGAGGAGGCTAGCGGCGGTCAGCCGCTCGATCGGCGATCCCGGCGGGAGATCGCCCATCAGCTCCTCTAGCGATGGCACGGAACCCACACCGTCAAGGCTACCTTGACGCTACCGCCGCCGTCAAGTCTGAGTTGACGCTTCCAACTCCGTGATAACACGACAACCGCGGCGATTCAGGCGAAGCGTGCCGTGCTGACCACCGTATGAGGTGGCTGGCACGGATCACTTCGTCGATCTCGCGGCGGTTGTCGTGTAATGCCCCCTACTCGCGGTCCGGGCCGCCTCTGTCGGGCGGCCCGGGGAACAGCTGAGTCTCTAAGCGGCTGACTAGTCCTCGTCGTCGACGTCGGGAACGTCGAGGTCCGCCAGCTCGTCGGCGAAGCCCATCGGGGAGCCGCCGTTGCCGATGTCCTCGAGGTCTGACAGGTCCGGCTCGATGCCGCCGCCGAATCCGGTCAGCGAGTCGCCGTCGGTCAGCCCGAGCTCGGCCGCGAGATCGTCGTGGTCGAGCAGGCCGACGTCGTCCATGCCGCGAGGCAGTGGCTCGGCCGGCTCGATCTCGATCCGCCGGTAGCGCTTGAGCCCCGTGGCGGCCGGGATCAGCTTGCCGATGATGACGTTCTCCTTGAGGCCGTTCAGGCGGTCGATCTTGCCCTCCAGCGCCGCGTCGGTCAGCACCTTGGTGGTCTCCTGGAAGGAGGCCGCCGACAGGAACGAGTCGGTGTTCAGCGACGCCTTGGTGATCCCGAGGATGATCTCCTCGGCCTGGGCGCCCTCGCCACCACCGTCGATGATCTCGCGGTTGATCCGCCCGTACTCCTGGCGGTCGACGAACTGACCCGGGAGCAGGTCGGTGTCGCCCTTCTGGTCGACCCGCACCTTCTTCATCATCTGGCGCACGATCAGCTCGATGTGCTTGTCGTTGATGTCCACGCCCTGGGACTTGTAGACCTCCTGGACCTCGCGGACGAGGTACAGCTCGGTCTCGGTCCGGCCGCGGACCGCAAGCAGCTCGTGCGGGTACAGCGACCCCTCGTTGAGCTGCGTGCCCGGCTCGATCTTCTGCCCGTTGTCGACGAACAACAGCGTCCGGCGCGGGAACGTGTGCCGGTGCTCCTCGCCGCCGTCATCGGTGATCACGACCGTGATCGCCTTGTCGGAGTCCTCGACCGAGACCTTGCCGCCGACCTCGGCGATCTTCGCCAGGCCCTTGGGCTTGCGCGCCTCGAACAGCTCGACCACGCGCGGCAGACCGTGCGTGATGTCCGCGCCGGCGACACCGCCGGTGTGGAACGTCCGCATGGTCAGCTGGGTGCCCGGCTCGCCGATCGACTGCGCGGCGATGATCCCGACCGCGTCGCCGATCTGGGCGACGTTGCCGGTCGCCATCGAGCGGCCGTAGCAGGCCTGGCAGACGCCCGTCGGGGCCTCGCACTTGAGCACCGACCGAACCGGGACGGTGATCACGTGGCCCTTCTCGGTGTCGTCGGCCCACGACTCGACGATGTCGGCCGCCTCGGCCCGATCGATCTCGGCGCCCTTCTCGACCATCACGCGACCGCGCTTGGTGACGATGTCCTCGGCAGCGATGCGCCCGATCAGCTGGTCGTTGGCGTCACCCGTAGGACGCAGCCGGCGGGTTTCCGGATCGACCTCGAGCTGTGACACCGGCATATCGATGTGCTCGGTCGTGCCGCAGTCCTCGGTCCGGATGATCACGTCCTGGGCCACGTCGACGAGTCGCCGCGTCAGGTAGCCCGAGTCGGCCGTGCGCAGCGCCGTGTCCGCAAGACCCTTGCGGGCGCCGTGGGTCGAGATGAAGTACTCGAGCACCGTCAGCCCTTCCATGAAGTTGGACTTGATCGGCCGCTCGATGATCTCGCCCTTCGGGTTGGCCATCAGGCCTCGCATGCCGGCCAGCTGGCGGATCTGCGAGAACGACCCACGAGCGCCCGAGTTGGCCATCATGAAGATCGGGTTGAGCTCGTCGAGATGGTCGTAGAGAGCCTGCCCGACCTCGTTGGTGGCACGGTCCCAGAGCTTGGTGACCGCCTCGTGGCGCTCCTCCTGGTTGATCTCGCCGGAGTAGTACTGGCCCTCGATCGTGGCCAACTGCTCCTCGTAGCGCCCCAGGATCTCTTGCTTGCTGGGTGGCGTCTGGACGTCGTTCTTGGAGATCGTCACTCCGGCCTGGGTGGCGTAGTGGAAGCCGATGTCCTTGAACGCGTCGAGCACCTGCGAGATCGTCGCGGCCCCGTACGCCTGCACGAGGTCGTCGACCAGCTTGGTGGTGTCGCGCTTCTTCATCGAGCGATTGATGAACTCATAGGTGCTGGGGTCGAACTGGTCGCCCAGCGCCTCCTCGAGCGCCCGCTCGATCTTGTCGTTGTAGATGACCCGCCCGACCGTCGTCAACACGTGACCGCCCTCGAGCCCAGCTGGGCGGAACTCGGCCAGCTCGTGCAGCTTGACGACCCCGTGCTCGTATGACCACTCCGCCTCCTGGGCGGTGCGGTACACGTGCGGCCGGGGATCGTGCGTCGCCGGGTCGATCTCCGCCAGCGCCGCCTCGTCGGGGCCATATGTCAGGTAATAGGCGCCGAGCACCATGTCCTGCGTCGGCGTCGCCAGCGGCGACCCGTGCGCGGGCGACAGGATGTTGTTGGCCGACAGCATCAGGATCCGCGCCTCGGCCTGCGCCTCTGCGGACAGCGGCAGGTGGACCGCCATCTGGTCGCCGTCGAAGTCCGCGTTGAACGCGTGGCAGACCAGCGGGTGGACCTGGATCGCCTTGCCCTCGACGAGCACCGGCTCGAACGCCTGGATGCCCAGGCGGTGCAGCGTCGGCGCGCGGTTGAGCAGCACCGGGTGCTCGTGGATGACCTCCTCGAGCACGTCCCACACCTCGGGGATCATCGAGTCGACCATCTTCTTGGCCGCCTTGATGTTCTGCGCGGACTTGCGCTCGACCAGGCGGGCCATGATGAACGGCTTGAACAGCTCGAGGGCCATCAGCTTCGGCAGACCGCACTGGTGCAGGCGCAGCGACGGACCGGACACGATCACCGACCGGCCGGAGTAGTCGACGCGCTTGCCGAGCAGGTTCTGGCGGAACCGGCCCTGCTTGCCCTTGAGCATGTCCGAAAGCGACTTCAGCGGGCGGTTGCCCGGGCCGGTCACCGGCCGGCCGCGGCGGCCGTTGTCGAACAGCGCGTCGACGGCCTCCTGCAGCATCCGCTTCTCGTTGTTGACGATGATCTCGGGCGCGCCGAGGTCCAACAGCCGCTTGAGGCGGTTGTTTCGGTTGATCACGCGGCGGTAGAGGTCGTTGAGGTCCGAGGTGGCGAACCGGCCACCGTCGAGCTGGACCATCGGCCGCAGCTCCGGCGGGATCACCGGGACGGCCTCGAGGATCATCATCTCCGGGCGGTTGCCGGAGTGGATGAACGCCGAGACGACCTTCAGCCGCTTGACGGCGCGGGCCTGCTTCTGGCCCTTGGCGGTCTTGACCTGGTCCTGCAGGTCGGCCGCCTCGGCCTCGAGGTCGACCTGCTGGAGCAGGTCGCGCACGGCCTCGGCGCCCATGCCGCCGCGGAAGTACTCGCCGAAGCCATACGGCGAGCCGAAGCGGTCCTTGAGCTCACGGAACGTGGTCTCGTCGTTGACGACGTCCTTGGGCTTCATCGTCTTGAACAGCTCCCACACCTGACGCATCCGCTCGGCGGCGTCCTCGATGTAGGCCTCGGTGTCGTCGATGTCTGCCTGCAGGCTCTTGCGGACGTCCTTGAGCATCTTCTCGCGCTCCTCGTCGGAGAGCTTGGAGACGTTGACGTCGAGGGTCTCGGCCCACAGGTGGTCGTCGTCTGAGAAGTCGCGGCTCTGCTTGCCGCTCTGGAGGAACTCCTCGCGGCGGGTCAACGACTCCTTGAGCTCGAGGATCCGCTCCTCCTTCTCGGCGGCGTAGGAGTCGAGCACCTTGTTGACCTCGCCCTCGAGCGAGTCGACGTCCTTGGCGCGCGCCTCGTCGTCGACCCACGTCACCATCGACGCGGCGAAGTACAGGACCTTCTCGAGCTCCTTGGGAGCCATGTCGAGCAGGTAGCCGATGCGGCTGGGAACGCCCTTGAAGAACCAGATGTGCGAGACGGGCGCGGCCAGGTCGATGTGGCCCATCCGCTCACGGCGGACCTTCGAGCGCGTGACCTCGACGCCACAACGCTCGCACACGATTCCCTTGTAGCGGACGCGCTTGTACTTACCGCAGTAGCACTCCCAGTCCTTGGTGGGACCGAAGATGCGCTCACAGAAGAGCCCATCCTTCTCGGGCTTCAGCGTCCGGTAGTTGATTGTCTCTGGCTTGGTGACCTCGCCGGAGCTCCAAGAGCGGATCTGCTTGGAGGACGCGAGGCCGATCTCGATTGCGTCGAAGTTATTGATGTCGATCATGCGATTCCTTGTGTGTCGGGAAGGAGAGTGTGAGCGCGCAGCGGTGATCGGCCGCGCCGTTTCACGACTCCCCCTCCTCAAGTACGCCCTCCGCATCGACGGCTTCGGCGTCGACGCCCTCCGCGTCAAGCATCGGATCGTCGCCGTCAGCGTCGAAGTCATCCGCCGACAGGTCCTCGCCTGACTCCAGGTCGGGATCCTCGACCTCGGCCTCCTCCTCGGAGGCCTCGGCCGTTTCGCCTTCGTGCTCGGCGGTCTCGTCGGCGGCCTGGCCGTCGGTGGCACGGACACCGGAGAGGTCGATCCCGAGCTCCTCGGCCGCCCGCAGCAGGTCGTCGTCCTCCTCGCGCATCTCGGCGCGCTCGCCCTCCTCGGAGACCACGTTGACGTCGAGCGCCAGCGACTGCATCTCCTTGAGCAGGACCTTGAACGACTCGGGGATCGACGGCTCGGCGATGTTCTCGCCCTTGACGATCGCCTCGTATGCCTTGACCCGGCCGACCGTGTCGTCTGACTTGATCGTGAGCATCTCCTGGAGGGTGTACGCCGCGCCGTAGGCCTCGAGCGCCCACACCTCCATCTCGCCGAAGCGCTGACCGCCGAACTGCGCCTTGCCGCCCAGCGGCTGCTGGGTGACCAGCGAGTAGGGGCCGGTCGAACGCGCGTGGATCTTGTCGTCGACCAGGTGCAGCAGCTTCAGGATGTACATGTGGCCGACGGTCACCTGCTCGGCGAACGGCTCGCCGGTGCGGCCGTTGAACAGCCGCGTCTTGCCGGATGCCTGCTCGCCAGCGCGACGCTTCTTGTCGACGTCCATCTTGATCAAGCCGGTGTGCTCGTCCTGCCAGCGGACCAGCGCCGTGTCGACGTCGGCGACCGTCGCCCCGTCGAACACCGGCGTGGCGATGTACACCTTCTGGTTGCCGTTGCCGTCGGTCTGCTTGTGGGCGTCTGAGCCGTCGTCGTACCAGCCGTTGGCCGCGACCCAGCCCAGATGCGTCTCCAGGATCTGGCCGAGGTTCATTCGGCTCGGCACGCCGAGCGGGTTGAGGATCACGTCGACGGGGGTGCCGTCCTCGAGGAACGGCATGTCCTGGACGTCGACGATCTTCGAGATCACGCCCTTGTTGCCGTGACGGCCGGCGAGCTTGTCGCCCTCGGCGATCTTGCGCTTCTTGGCCACGAACACGCGCACCAGGTCGTTGACGCCCGGCGGCAGGTCGTCGCCCTCGTCGCGGCTGAAGGTCTTGACGTCGATCACGACGCCGCCCTCACCGTGGGGCACCTTGAGCGAGGTGTCGCGGACCTCGCGCGCCTTCTCCTTGAAGATCGCGCGGATCAGCTTCTCCTCGGCCGTCAGCTCGGTCTCACCCTTGGGCGTGACCTTGCCGACCAGCAGGTCGCCGGACGACACCTCGGCGCCGATGCGGACGATTCCGCGGTCGTCGAGGTTGCGCAGCGACTCCTCGGAGCGGTTCGGGATGTCGCGGGTGATCTCCTCGTCGCCAAGCTTGGTGGTACGGGCGTCGACCTCGTACTCCTCGATGTGGATCGAGGTGAGCTCGTCGTCCTGCACCAGGCGCTTGGACAGGATGATCGCGTCCTCGAAGTTGTAGCCCTCCCAGGACATGAAGGCGACGAGCAGGTTCTTGCCCAGCGCCATCTCTCCCGCGTCCGTCGCGGAGCCGTCGGCGAGCACGTCGCCGTCGGCCACCGTGGCGCCCACGTCGACGATCGGCTTCTGGTGGATCAGCGTGCCCTGGTTTGAGCGCATGAACTTCTGCAGCTCGTACTCGGCCTGGCCGCCGTCCTTCTTGTCGACGACGATCTGCTCGGCGTCGACATAGGACACCGTACCCGGCGTGGTCGCGAGGACCACGTCGCCGGTGTCGATCGCCGCGCGGCGCTCCATCCCGGTGCCGATCAGCGGCGCGT
Source organism: Solirubrobacteraceae bacterium (assembly GCA_035693425.1). Classification (GTDB taxonomy): domain Bacteria; phylum Actinomycetota; class Thermoleophilia; order Solirubrobacterales; family Solirubrobacteraceae; genus Palsa-465. Next base: position 7,842 of record DASSGR010000104.1, on the reverse strand, counting down.
CGGTGACGAGCAGCGGCACGGCCTGAGCCTGCATGTTCGAGCCCATCAGCGCCCGGTTGGCGTCGTCGTGCTCGAGGAACGGGATCATCGCGGTCGTCACCGACCAGATCTGCTCGGGCGAGACGTCGATCAGGTCGACCTCGTTCGGCGCGACGGTCACGTACTGGCCCGCCTGGGTGCGGCAGATGATCTCGTCGCCGACCAGACCACCCTTGTCGTCGAGCGGGGTGTTCGCCTGCGCGATGATCCGCTCCTCCTCCTGGGTGGCGTCGAGGTGCACGATCTCGTCTGAGACCTTGCCGTTCTTGACGACGCGATACGGAGTCGTCAGGAACCCGTGCTCGGACACCTCCGCGTAGGACGACAGCGACCCGATCAGGCCGATGTTCGGTCCTTCCGGCGTCTCGATCGGACACATGCGGCCGTAGTGGGTGGGGTGCACGTCGCGCACTTCGATCGGCGCGCGTTCGCGCGTCAGACCGCCGGCGCCCAGCGCGGACAGCCTCCGGCGGTGCCTGAGGCCCGCGAGGCTGTTCGTCTGATCCATGAACTGCGATAGCTGGCTGGAGCCGAAGAACTCCTTCAGCGCCGCCACGACCGGGCGGATGTTGACGATCGTCTGCGGCGTGATCGTGTCGGCGTCCTCGGTGGTGAGGCGCTCGCGCACGACCCGCTCCATCCTGTACAGCCCGATCCGGAACGCTTCCTGGATCAGCTCCCCGACGGTCCGCAGCCGGCGGTTGCCGAAGTGCTCGTACTCGTCGAGGTGGTCGGCGATCGGCTCACGGGGAAGCGTCAGCGCCTCCGCGGCGTAGTCCTTGACCTCGCTGTCGGGCTCCTCGGGCATGCCGAGCAGCCTGGGCAGCGAGACGAGCTCCTTGACCAGCGCGATGATGTCGTCGTGGGTCAGGGTGCGGGTCTCGAGGTCGATGTCTAGGCCGAGGCGCGAGTTCAGCTTGTAGCGGCCCACGCGCGTGAGGTCGTAGCGCTTGGGGTCGAAGAACAGCTGGTTGAGCAGCGAGCGGGCGGCGTCGATCGACGGCGGCTCACCGGGACGCTGCTTCTTGAACAGCTCGATCAGCGCGCCCTCCTCGCTGCGGACCATCTCCGGGTCGGCGTCGAGGGTCAGGCGGATGTACAGCGAGTTGTCGAAGAGGTTGAGGATCTCCTCGTCGGACGCGTAGCCCATCGCGCGCAGCAGCACGGTCACGGGAAGCTTGCGCTTGCGGTCGATGCGGACGTAGACGCGGCCCTTCTTGTCGATCTCGAGCTCCAGCCAGGAGCCACGGGCCGGCATCAGGTTCGCGATGAAGACCTGCTTCTCGCGGTCCTTGGGCTCCATCACGTAGGCGCCCGGCGAACGCACGAGCTGGGTCACCACGACCCGCTCGGTGCCGTTGATGATGAAGGTGCCGCGCTCGGTCATCCACGGGAAATCACCCATGAACACCGACTGCTCGCGGATCTCACCGGTTTCCCGGTTGATGAAGGCGACCGTCACGGTCAGCGGGCGCGCGTAGGTCAGATCCTTCTCGCGGCACTGCTCCAAGCTGGCGACGGGCTCGTCGAAGACAAAGTCGCCGAATTGCACGGCGAGGTTTCCGGTGTAGTCCTCGATCGGCGAGATGTCGTCGATCGTCTCGCGCAGGCCGCCACCATCGGGGTCGGTCAGCCAGGCGAAGGACTTGCGCTGAATATCAATGAGGTTGGGGACTTCAAGGACCTTGTTCAGACGCGCGAAGCTGCGGCGCGTCCGGGGGGCGTGAGTAGTTGCCAAGACGGCGGCTCCTCGGGCGGTCGAGAGGGAGGCACGGATGCGCTCCGGGAGTCGCGACGGCCCCATAGAGCGCGACCAGCAAAGATAGCACACGGCATCGGTGCCCTGTGCACGGGGCATCAGCTCTCACGGACCCCGCCCCGGATCGCCGCGTATGTGGCGCGGCGCCGTCGCATTTGGGCGGCTGCGGCTATTGGCTGACGCCGGGAGTGTAGGGGGAAATTGGGCGATGGGCAAGACCCGGGTGCGTGCGGTGCGGATCACAACGCGGCCGTCCTCGCGATCGAGGTTGGGCCCTCAGCGCCGGAGCGGGTCCGGCGGGGAGCCTTCTAACGGAACGCCAGCGCTGGGACCGGCAGTCGTTCGATCTGCAAGCGCTCCACGATCTCGTCGCGGTCGCGGAGCATGTCCTGTCCGGCCACGCCGAGCGAATCGAGCACGTCGATCGTCGCGGCGACCTCGTAGTCGGCTCCTCCCTCCCTGGCGCCGGCCAGCGAGATGCGCAGTTGCTGCTCGGCCTCGTCGACTCGGCCGAGCCGCGCCAGCGCGACGCCGGAAACGCGTTCGAGCAGGGGGCGGTGCCGGCGGCTGGTCTCAAGCTCCCGCCGAGCAATCTCGAGCGCGCGGGGAGCGTCGCCTGTGAACGCATGGGCCTCGGCGACGAGGGCTCGTGCGAAGGCCGCAAACACATCGGCCCCGAATTTGCGCAACTCGGACGCCGCTTCCTCGAGGGTCCGTACCCCGTCCGGACACGAGCCGCGGCGCACCGCAAGCCGCGTCAGGAGCACGTCGACGAACGCCACCGCCTGTCGCTCGCCGGTCGCGCTCCACACGCGGCGAGCGCGCTGCAGGTGCGCCTCGGCCTCGTCGAGCCGCCCCCGGTCGGACAGGATCTCTCCCACGTTGCAGTCCGCGAGAGCGCGATCGGCCGGCCGGCCGGCGCGGTCACTGCACTCCCCGGCTCGCTCGTAGAGTGCGACGGCCTCGTCCCAGCGGCCATCGAAGTAGGCGAACAAGCCGAGGCTGTTGAGCACGGCGGACTCGTGCTCGGGATCGCCGAGCTGCTCACAGAGCTCGAGCGCCCGCAGCGAGTTAGTCGCCTCCTCGGGCCGGCCGGACTCGATCAGCGCCCAATCGAGTGCACAGTAGGCGTGTGTCAGGGCACTCAGCTCGCCGGCCGCCTCGGCTTCGGCGATCGCCTGGCGAGACGTCGAGATAGCCTCCGCCCATCGGCCCTGGCGGTTGCGAATGCCGCCGAGGTGTGACCTGATCTGCGCCCGGCACGCGAGCGCCTCGGCGCCGGCGAGCCCGTCCACGCAGCGAAGTCCTCGCTGCAGCCAGCGAACGGCGGCCGTCAGCGACGTGCTGCGTTCCGCGACCTTCGCATGGCTGTGACATATCCGCGCCTGCGCGACCGGGTCATCGCTGAGCAATCGGCGGGCTTCGGTTAGCGCCTGCGCGGCCGCCTCCGGCTCTCCCATGCAGCGCAAAGCCTCGCCGAGCTGCTCCCATGCCTCCCCGAGCGCGCGCGAATCGTCAGCGAGCCCAGACGCGCGTCCGGCGTCGATCGCCCTGCGATACAGCTGCGCGGCATCCGCATGGGAGAAACGTTCGGTTGCCTGCCGGGCGGCGCCCATCGCGTAGCGGTACGCGCGTGCGTGGTCGCCTGCCAGCGCGAAGTGTTGTGAGAGCACGGCGGGATCGGCGTCGGACTCCACGCCCAGGTCACGCTCCAGTCTCAGCCCGACGGCCATGTGCAGCTGCCGCCTCAGCTTGAACGGCAGGCTCGCGTACGCCGCCTCTTGTACGGCAGGGTGCCTGAACCGCACCTGACCGTCGGGCTCGCGGACGAACACGGTCGAGAGCCGGTTCCAGAACCCCTCGTCAGCCGGAGCCGTGTCGCGATCGAGAACGTCCAAAAGGCGGCGCGGCTTAAAGGTCAGGCCAAGCACCGCCGCGCGCCGGACGATGACGCCGTCCCGTGGATCGAGCGCATCGATCCGTGCCATCGTCGCGGCCCCCACGCCCTCCGGAAGCTCATCGGGGTGGCCGCCCGCCGCCGCGGCGAGCAGGTCGAGCAGGAACGACGGGCTCCCCCCGGAACGGTCGGCGGCAAGGTTCAGGACGTGCGGCGGAAGCTGCGCCGCTTCATTGGTGGTCAGCGCAAGGGTCAGCGTGTCCTCGCGCGACAAGGCCTCGAGCTCGATCCGCAGGTGGTCGTGGCCCTCGAGCCTCAAGCCGCCGGCGACGTCGCTGCGCGTGACGACGATCACCCAGGCCGAGGACTGGAGGTCCGACGCGACCGCGTCGAACAACCCCACGGAGGCGGCATCCATCAGCTCCACGTGTTCGATCTCGACGAGCGTCGGCACGACCAGCGCGGAACCCAGCAATCGAACGACGGCCTCGTGAAGCTCGGCCGCCTTCGATTCAAATACCTGGGCAATCACTGGATCGTCGCGCTCGACGCCGAGAAGTTGATGCAGCAGATCACGCCAGACGGCGTACGGCGTTTGACGCGAGTAGACCTCACAGGCCGTCCGGAGCACCGTCAAGCCGTCGGCGAGAGCCCGGGCTTCGGCCAGGAGGCGCGACTTGCCGCTACCGGGCTCCCCGACCAGTTCGATCAGCGCCCCGCGGCCTCGACGAGCTCCATCGATTGCCAGGCGCAACCGCTCCAGGTCGCGGTCGCGGCCGACGAGCGGAAGCCGAGGTCCATGCGTTGCGCCCGGGTCACTTAGACCTCGAGCCCCCACATCGGCTGCGTGGACCGGTTGGTCTCGGCCTTTGACGTGGAACGGCTCGAGCACGGTCATCTGGAAGCTCGCCTTGCTGTTGCGCAGGAAGTCGCCGGTCGCGTAGACACGGCCGGCGGGGGCCTGAGCCGCCAGCCGGGCCGCCACGTTCACCGTGTCGCCCATCACGGCATACCATCTCCGATACGGCGGGCCGACCGCCGCGGTGAACACCGGGCCCCAGCTCATGCCTGCCTGCACGGGGAACGGCGGCTGGGCTTCGATGATGTGTCGGAGCGCCAGCAGCAACCGCTCCTCGTCCTCGCCGATTGCCCACGGGACGCCGGCGCTCAGCCGGATCTTGCCGCCGTTGGTGGCGATGTCGGTGTCGAGGAAGCACACCTCGTAGCGATCGGCCGCTTCCTGCACAAGCCGGACGAGCTCGTCGAGACGCTGCGCCGCGGTCGACGCTCCACGCTGGGCGATCAGCTCGTCGAGGCCGCCGAAGCGCACGAACGCAACCGCCGCGGTGCGGTGCTGCGGCGCGATCGACCCCGATCCCTCCAGTAGCTGCGTCCGGACGGCGTCGGGGAGAAATGCGGCGATCACTTCGTCGGTGGGAGTGACCAGACCGGGCGGAGAAGCCCACTCGGGCGCCGGCGGACACCGCGCCAGCAGGAATCCCGGGCCAATGTTCGCGCCGACACAGCTGCGCGGCAGGCAACGAGCGGTTTGCGGGCTGATCACGATGTGTCCCGACGATGCAGTGCTCTCCATCTCCACGACGGCCGTTGCCGCAGAACCGCCGATCAGCAGCTCGCGATGCGAGTCGCCGACCACGAACATCGTGTACTCGCCGCTGTGCACCCCAACCGTCATCCGCAGCACGACGTTGCTCTCCCCGGCGCGGACATGGCCAACCCTGCGCAACGTACGCCGCATCGCCGCCGCTGCATCGCACGCCCGCTGGGTGTGACCCTCGTTGTAGAACAGGAGCAGCATCGCGTCGCCGCCGAACTTCACGAGCGAGCCGCCGCGCCGGTAGGCGTCGGCCAGCAGGTCCGTGAAGCACGCGTTGATCAGATCGACTAGCTGCTCTGCCCCCTCCTGCCCCGCCCGGGCGAGCCGCTCCGACAGCCTGGTGAACCCCGAGACGTCGGCGAACACCATCGTGACGGGCACCGTTTCCGTGAGCACCTCGATCGATGCTCGTGCCAATCGCGCGAGCAGCGCCCGCGGGACGTAGGGAGCCAGAGTGCCCGAATCGGGATGGACCTGCAACGACGCGCCCTCAGTCGACGGCCCCGGGAGAGGGCCCAGTGATCCAATATTAGGAGTGCTGTAAAGGGGACGACGATCCGCAGGTGAACCCCGAGACGTCGGCAAACACCATCGTGCCCTCGACGGTTTCGGTGAGCACGTCGATCGGCTGCCGTGCCAGGCGCGCAAGCAGCGCCCGCGGCACATACGGAGCCAGCGTTCCCGAATCGGATCTGCCCTGCAACGACGCGCCCTCGAATCGGCGGCCCGGGGGAGGACCAGGTGATCCAAGTTTAGGAGCGTTGTAAAGGGCGCCATTTAACGCCCCACGCGCGCCCCGAGAAGCGGGAGCGGGCGGCACCGAAGCGGCATTCGCCGCCTAGTCAGGCCGGTTCAGGCGGAGGTTAGGACCCGCCGCTCGCGCTGGCGGTGGCGAATCCCGCAATGTCCGTCAGCGCGTTGTTGCCCGAACGCGTGAGCTCAACGAGTGAGCCGAAGTCGCTGACCTCCGGCGTCTCGTATGGCTCAACTTCGGAGATCGCGCTCTCAGGCTTTGCTCGCTCGTCGATCATTCCGCTATAGACGGTACACCCTTGGTGCAAGAGGGAAAGGCCCAAAAAAGTCCATCGTCAATGTCAGCGATCGTGCCGCAGGGCCCGGCGGGCCCGGACGAGGTCGCGGAGCGCGGGACCCGCGTGGACGGCCAAACGCACCGGCCGCAGCAGATAGGCGAGCATCAGCCCCAGGCGGCCGCGCCGAGCCATCGGAAAGAACGTGCGCATGACCAACGGCGACGGCAGCACGATCGTGCCAAGCGCTACCAGTCGACCCCTCGCCGTTTCGTTTTGCGAGACCTGGTGCAGCGCCCAGGCACCGTACGAGCGGGGGTTGGTCTTGAGCCACATCGCCACCGACGCTGGGCGCTCCAACCCGAGGCTGTCGGCGAGCTCGTCGCCGGCGCTAGTCAGCCTCAGGCCGGCCGCGAACGGCTCGCTCGCTCCGAGCGCGTCCGCCAATGATCGCGCCCTGTCCCACGTCGCGCGGTCGAGGCGCGCCACCGCATGTTCCACGTCGGTCAGGGTCTTCGGGCGACCCGTCCCGTGGTGCGCGCTGTGGAGCGCGACCAGCACGGCGCTCGCCGGCGCGTCGAGCACGCTCACTGGCCGACCGCCGACCTCGAGCGTCGTCACATGCTCGCTCAGGGTCGACCACACCTGCGCGGGTGGCGCGGCCGCGCCGGAGAGCCGCCAATGCAGGTCGACTATCGCGCCGTCACGTGCGCGCCGAAAGGTCCGTGCGTACTTCGGAGCAGGTCCGAGTCCGGGCTCATCGCGGTCGATGCGCTCAAAGCCGGAATCGAACAGCAGCTGCTCGGCGCGCGCCCGGTCGCGGACCTGGACGAGCAGGTCGGTGTCCCGGTAGAAGCGACCGTCTGCGACGTCGTACAGCAGGGCTTCGAAGCCCGGCCCCTTCAGCAGGATCGGGGCCACGCCGTGGGTCTCGAACTGAGTCGTCACTGCCGCGGTGACCTGATCGACGTAGCAGCTCCAGGCCTTCTTCGCGAACTCGGCGTTCGTGGTCATCGATCAGGCCTCGGAGTGGTTGCCGGCGATCCATGAGGCTTGAAGGAGCATCGCCGACATACCGTGCGGCTGTCGCGATCGCCAGATCTCCCGCAGGACCTGCGGTCGCACGAGGTGCGACACGGGGCCGGCGTCGCCGTCCCACTCATCGGCAAAACGCTTGGTGGCGGTGGCGTAGAACGGCCCGCTGAACTCAGCCTTACCTCGTCGGCTGATCACCGATTCGGGAAGCAGATCGCCGAACAGCGCGTCCATGGTGGCACGTCGATCGCCCCATCCACATCGTCCGCCGGCGGCGGCGAGCGAGGCCAGGAAAGCCGGGTCGAGAAACGGCGAGCCGAGGGTCGCCCCCGCGTCGCGGGCCAGCACACACATGGTGTCTGCGGTGACGCGCCAGGGCCGGCAGCCGGCCGACCAGATCATCCTCGCGGACCAGCTCCGGGGGGCGCTCGCGAGCTCAGCGGCCAGCGTCTGCGCCACGTGTCGG
>DASSGR010000103.1:0-39585 GCA_035693425.1 Solirubrobacteraceae bacterium | reverse complement strand
CGCGGGTCGTCGTGGACGGCACCATCGCATCCTCACGATGCTGGCACGCCGAATCCGGTCACTACGCCGACACGATCACTGGCCACCCCCGAGCATGTCGCGAACGCGGCAGAGCTCGCGGCGCAAAAGCGCCACGTCCTGCCCGTACAGCGGCGAGCACGCGTGGGTGATCAGGCGCTCGCAGGCAGCGACGCCACGAGCAGTAGCGTCATCGGCGAGCAGCAGCCCGATTATCAGTCGAAGGTCGTCGGCAACGCTGGCCACCACCCGGCGCTGGAACAACGGCCGGACTAGCCGCACCTGGAGCTTCTGGTACCTAGTCGCCTGCTCGATGATCTCCTCGAGGTTGCTAGCAAGCATCGCCCGAGTGCGCTGACATAAAAGCCGATGACGCTGACGCTGCACGTCGGCGATCGCGAGTAGCTCCTCACCCCCGAGAATCATGTCGAGCGCGACATCGCGTTTGTGTTGTTGGCGCGCGGACGCGATCACAGTGAGTCCGACCAGGACGATCGCCGCGCCACCAGCCACTGTCGGCGCCCACACTCGGCCCTCGACGAGCGCGATGACGCTGCCGACCAGGACGGCGGCCACCGCCCGCCACTGTTTGAGCGCGGTGTCATGCGCTTCAATTGCCCGAGACAGGGGATGGTCCGGGCCGAGAACCGCGCTGGCGGGCCGCGGGGCGCTGGAGGCGCCGGTCGCGATCACGGGCGGCCACCTCACTGCGGTGACCGCCGCTCAAGCGCTCTCGCTGGTCCGATGAAGCCCGGTGGTCTCATGGCACAGGCCATAACCGCCGACCAGACTTCCCGGCACGCCACCGCCGATCTTACTCCTCGGGCAACGTCGCGCAGGGCCGCGTCAGATCGCGAATCGATATCCGATGCGGGGATCGGTCTTGACGTACCGGGGACCTTCTTCCGGCTCGATCTTTCGCCGCAGCTGCGCGACGTGCGCGCCCAGCATCTGCGCATCGTTGCCATGCGCCGTGCCCCACACCGAGACCAGAAGCTCACGGTCTGTGACCAGCCGGCCGCGGTTGCGCACAAGCACGCCCAGCAGCTCGCACCGGTCGGCGAGATCGATCCGACCTGGCGTCAGCGTACGACGGGGGAGCGCCCGAACAATCAGAGCGCGACCTGAGAGCCCATGATCACGGTGCGGTCGGCTGGCAGCCCGAAGTGCTCGATCGCGCTGCTCGCGTTTCGGGCCATGGCAATGAACAGCTGCTTGCGCCAGGGTCGCATGCCCGGCGCGTCGGTCGGGGTGATTGTGATGCGTGAGACGAAGTAGGAGGCGTGTTCGAGGTCGAGGTTGCGCTCGAGCAGGCCCTGCTTGCGGGCGAGCGCCAGCGCGTCGGGGATGCTGAGCTTGTCGTGGTAGCCGAACCGCGCAGTCACGTGGACCACCTTGAACAGCCCGTGGCCCAGCACCTCGACGGCGCATCTGTCGAACGTCTCGACGTGCGGGATGCTGACCGTGTCGACGGAGACGATCACGACCTTCTCCGGCAGCGTTTTGGTGTGCTCGACCTCGGCGCGCAAGGCCAGGGGGGTGGTCGCCTTGTCGCGGCATAGGAACACCGCGACGTTGGGGATGCGGATGGGCGGCCTCTTATTGTCGGCGAGAGTGTCGAGGAACTCGTCCAGCGAGCCCTCCTGGGCAACGCGGTTTCGTGTGACGATCACCTGGCCGCGGCGCCAGTTGATCATCACGATCGACACGATCAACCCGACCGCGAGGGGCAGCCACGCGCCGTGCTCGACCTTGGCGACGTTAGAGCTGAAGAAGGCGATCTCGACGGTCAGGAACAGAAGGGCGACGGGCGCTAGCTTGCGTTTGGCCGTCCCCCACAGGAACCTCGCGACGGCGAGGAACAGGACCGTGTTGAGGATGAATGTTCCCGTCACCGCCACGCCGTAGATGTCACCCAGCTTCGTGGCGGAGCCGAACACCAGCGTGAGCGCAACGACCCCGATGCAGAGCACCCAGTTGATGATGGGAACGTAGATCTGCCCTTCGATCTTTGAGGTGTGGAGAACTTTGAGCCGAGGCAGGAAGCCGAGCTGCACGGCTTGCTTTGCCACGGAGAACGAGCCCGAGATGGCCGCCTGAGAGGCGATTACCGTGGCGAACGCGGCGAGGACCACCAACGGCCATAGCGCCCACCTCGGCGCCATCTGGTAGAAGGGATTGAACGTGCTCGGGTCCTGGGGCAGGGTCGGATGGTGCAGGATGAAAACGGCCTGGCCGAGGTAGTTGAGCATCAGCGCCGGTAGCGCGACGGCAAACCAGCCGATCCGGATCGGGGTCGCGCCGAAGTGTCCCCTGTCGGCGTAGAGCGCCTCGGCGCCGGTCACCGCCAGCACCACGCCGCCGAGCACGAGGTAGCCCGCGGCGCCATGGTCGACCATGAACCGCACCGCCCAGCTCGGAGACAACCCTTGCAGCACGGCCGGGTCCTTGAGCACCTCGGTCAGTCCCAGGACGCCGATCGCTGTGAACCAGACGAGGATCACCGGGCCGAACAGCCACCCGATCGTTCCCGATCCGAAACGCTGGAGCACGAACAGCGCGAGCAGGATCGCGACCGAAATCGGGACGACGAGGTGCGCCAGCGCCGGCGTGGCGACCTGCACCCCCTGGATCGACCCGAGGACTGAGATCGCGGGGGTGATCACCCCGTCGCCGAAGAACAGCGCCGCGCCGAAGATCCCCAGCGTTACCAGCAGCGCGCCGTGCGGCACCCGGCTGCGCTGCAGCAGGGCGGTCAGCGCCATGATCCCACCGTCGCCGCGATTGTGCGCGCGCATGATGAAGCCCGCGTACTTGATCGAGACGACCACCATCAACGCCCAGAAGATCAACGAGGCGACGCCGTACACACCGGCCGGGGTGATGTGCGCGGTGGCTCGATAAGAGCTGAAGATGACCTGTTCGGTGTAGAGCGGGCTGGTGCCGATGTCGCCATACACCACGCCCAGCGCGCCGAGCACCAGGACCGCCCGCCCGGCATGGGCGATCACGTCTCGCTGCGAATCAGCCAGCGCCTCAAACCGCTTCCGGCTGGCCTCCGACTCCTCTTCGTGGGTGCTGACGGCCGGTGGGGCCCAGTAGCCGAGCTTGTGCGCAGCCTCGTTGAAACTGTGCCTCGCGGCAGGCTTGCCCGCCGAGGCTCCACCGCCATTGCGAGCGACCGAGTCGAGCTTGTGCGCTGCTTCGTTCAACTGCTGTCGTCTCCGAGGCCGCCGGGGAACGGTCATCTTGCGACCTCGCGGGGACTGCTGAGTCGATAGCCGATCCCAGGCTCGGCGATCAAGTACTGGGGACGCGTTGGGTCGCGCTCCAGCTTGGCGCGCAAGCGCGCGACGCCGACCCGAAGGCGATGAGTTTCCTGCCCGCGTTGGTCCCCCCACACCGCCCCCAACAGCTGCCCGTCGGTGACGAGCCGGCCCCGGTTCTCGGCCAGGATGCGAACAAGCTCGAATTCGATCGGCGCCAGCAGCACCGTTGCGCCATTGCAGATCACACGGCGGCGGGCGAGATCGATCACCACCTCGCCGATCTCAAGCGTCGAGCTCCCACTACCGTCAGCTGACCGTCGCAGCACCCCCGTCAATCGCGCCAGCAGCTCATGGCCGCCGAACGGCTTGGCGAGATAGTCGTCGGCGCCGGCATCCAGAGCCCGCACGAGGTCCCGGTGTTCACCGGCCGCCGAGAGGATCAAGATCGGCAGCTTGCTGAACCGCCGGACTTCCCTGCAGACCTCGGCGCCCTCACCGTCGGGCAGGATGAGATCGAGCACGATCACGTCGGGCGTGCGCTTCGGCAGGATCGCGAGCGCCTCAGCCGTGGTTCGTGCCGTCTCCACCGCGTAGCCGGCGGATCGCAGGATGATCCTCACGCCGCGGAGAAGCTGCGGCTCGTCGTCCACCACCAGGACACGCGGGACGGTTGTGGTCATCCGACAATCCGTGTTCAGTCCCATCGCCTGGTGGGCTCCAGCGCCGCCGCCGCGGCGCGAAGCCGGCTGCCGAGCGCGCCCGGCTCATCTGGTAGGTAAAGCGGGCTCGCTGCGTCGGTCAGGACCCAGCGGAGCATCGCCATCCCGCGCGCCGCTACGGGCTCAGGGCCGCGCAGGCGTCGCTCTAGGGCGTCGATAACAGTGCCCGCTGCCAGGACCTCCCGACGGTCCGGCGGGACCGCCGCACAGAATGCCGGGGCGTTGTCGCGCGCACCGCGAAGCACTCGTTCCAGCCCACCGGCCACGCTCTCGCGGCTGCGACGCCCCGTGATCCTTCGCGCCCGAAGCGCGAGAGCCGCAGAGGCCTGCGCAACGACGCCCGCGGCAAGCTCTCCATCGAGCCTTGCCGCCTCCCAACGGACGATCCAGGAGAGGCGAACCCGATGCCAACAGCTCGCCGCGGACCGAGCCGGAAGCCACCAGGACGCAGGGCGCCTTGATTGCGAAACGTGACGCGGGCTCGGCGCGACTCGAGCACGACCTGGTGGATCGCCAATAACAGACACCCCGGTCAAATGCTCGCCGCAGCCGCGTCAACGTCGCGCTAAGCAACCAGCGGCGCGTATACAGGTTTTGTGAAGATCCGGATCGGAGCGCTCAGCGCGGCGTAAGATCGACGCTGGCGAGCCGGGAAGTCTGGTCGGCCTACGGACGTGCGATGCGACCGCCCGACCTCACCCGACCACCCAGCAATTCCCGTCGCCAGACCAGGGTCATCAGGCGTCGTCGGCTCACCGGGACGTCGTCAAGCAACCGTGCGCAGCAATCCGCCAGCATGGTTCTTGGACCAACCCATCCGCTGGCGCGAGCAACCGAAACCGTCGCACGGGTGACCAGGCAGTGGCGCACATGCGCAGCCCTCCTCGCCGGCGCCAGCATCGCCCAGGTCAAGGGTCACCCGTGGGCGACTGGCTTAGCGATCAGCGCCGGCGTCGTCCTGCTCGCACTCACCGCCCTCGTAGCCGCGCTCCGGTTGCGCGTGCGCGACCGGGCCCGCGACCTGATCGCCGAAGGCCGCGAGACCCTTCCGATCATCGCCGTGCAGCGCGAGCGCCGGCGCCTCCTCGCCCGCCGCAGGAGAAAGGTCCTGGCCCGGACGCTCGACGCGATGGTCCGCCAGGCGACAAGCCCTCCGACGATCCCGAGCGCACGTCCGCTATTCGATGTACGGGTCATCGCAAGCGTCTCGGGCGACCTGCGCGCTGTGATCAGGCTGCTCCAGAAGAAGCACGCCCGCGCCCGTGGCGTGGCGCTCACCGAGCGGTTAATCGTCGACGGAGGCTCACCGCTGTACGCCCAGGATCAGATGCGACTCCGCGAGGAGCTTCACCGCGTGCGCCACCTGCTCGAGGAGTGAGCGGAGAACAACCCACCCGAGCATCTTCGGCAGAACCCGATACAGGCACGAGCCGCTCGGGGCACGACCTGGAGCGTGCGCGGCAGTGCCCACGGCGTGGGCGCAAGCATCGCCGCCTGCGGCGCGAAGCGGTCACGACTTCGGGCGTCGTCAGCCAGGCCTCCGGCTACCCGTGTCGGACACAGGAAGCCACGCGTCGCCGGGATCGGCAGGCAGATACCCGCGCGAGAACGAAGGCAGGTCTCTAGCCGCCACTCGCGAGCGTCGCGCTCCCATCGAGACGATCGAGATCAGCCCCTACCTGATCGGCGTCAGCGCCTACGCCCGCCTCGGTGAGGACTTCGGCGCCCGCCTGTGTGCCGAGGCGATGGGCACCGAGGCTGTCCACCGCGCGCTCGTACGCTTCGCACAAGGCGAACTCGGCAACCAGATCGGCCCGCCGAACGACGTCGGCTTCGAGAACTTCGACTACCCCACGGTCAGCGCGGTCCGCCAAGCCCTCGAGACACTCGGCATCGGCTACGGGGTCCAGACCTCACAGCCCGGCAGGTTCTACGAGTACCCCGGCGACCCGATCGCCAACGGCATCGGCACTCCCGTCAACCACACCCAGCCACGCTAAAACGCACCACCGCGCGGCGCGCTCCGTCCCGGCGCGCGCCGCGCACGCACAAGGCCCTTTCCGTGCGAAAGGGCACAACCACCCAGGATCCAACGGCGGCACCCGGCCGCTGGGTCTGGCACGAGCGCCGGCGGCTGGCGACCGGCGAGCGGAGCACCGCGAGCAGCGCGGGACAGTGCTCGAAGCGCCCATTACAAGCGTTCTCCTATTCGCCGCCTAGCGCGCCTGCCTGCGACGACCACCACGGCCCGCGACCGACTCCAGCCGAGATCGCCCCGATCCAGACCCAGCTACGAACGGTGGTCGAAGACGCGCGCCCGAAGAATCGGTGCAACCCGCTGGCACCGCCAGCTCGCTCACAACCTACTCAAGGTTTGGCATGCGCTCTGAACCTTCACCACCGACTGTCGATGAGCCGAGAATCGAAACGCCTGGTTCACGACCGGGTTACACACGCGCCGGCCTCGTCCGGAACGATGCGGTGCGGGTCCGGTCCACGTCTCTCACACAAAGGCGGTAGGTGATGCTCAGGTCGCGTGGGGCGAATCGAGTCGAAAAGGGTGTGCGCGTCACACGACAACGCCGACGAGTCGCGAGAGGCCGTCTTTGGGTCTTCGGGGCCAGCCACCGACTCGGCATCGTCGCACTCGGCGCTACAGCTGTCGTCCTCGCCGGCGCGGGGCTGACCTACGCCTCGACCAGGGTGTTTGGAGACAATCAGGTCGGCACCCAGTACGCGAACGGGATCCAGGTCTCCGACGACCAGATCATCAAGCCGCTCGGTGACCGTCTGCTCACCCAGTTCGGGAAGTTCATGGGCTCGACGGTCAGCCCCGATGGGCGATTCCTTGCCGCCACCAGCGCCGACAAGTCGGTGGTCCTACAGATCTTCGACCTGTCGAGCTACAAGCTCATCTGGACGGTCGGCTCGGCATCGGCGGTCAACCAGAAGCTGGCCGACGGCACCGTCGGTCAGGTAGGCCCGACGTACTCGCCGGACGGCGAGTTCCTCTGGCTTCCGGAGCAGAACGGTCTGAGCCGCTTCCCGGTCAACGCCGACGGCACGCTTGGCACGCCGACCACCGTCTCGATCCCGCCCGTCAACGGCCACTCCGCCCTGGTGGGACAGACCACATACTCGCCCGACGGGTCCACCCTCTACGCCGCGATCAACGGGCAGAACACCGTCGTCGCGCTCGACCCCAACACCGGTGCGATCGAGCACACGTGGAACGTCGGCATCGCTCCGCGTGAGCTGACCTTCGTCGGCGGCAAGCTCTACGTGAGCGACGAGGGTGGCCGTCAGGCGCAGCCCGGCGAGACGACCATGGGCTCCTACGGCACCCAGGTGCCCGCCAACGGGTACCTCGGCACGTCGACGACCGGAACCGTCAGCGTGATCGATCCCGCGAACCCGTCGGCGACGGTCGGATCCATCGCCGTTGGCCTGCACCCGACGGCGATGTATAGAAGCGGCAACGCGTTGTTCGTCGCCAACACGAACAGTGACACCGTCTCGGTCATCGACACGACCACGAACGAGGTCGTGCAGACGATCGAGACCAGGCCGTGGCCGTCGTCCTCGGTGGGGTACGAGCCCGACGGCATCGCTATGACCAACGATGGCCACCTGCTGGTCACCTTGGGGAGGGCGAACGCGGTCGCGGTCTACCGCTACGACGGGACGCCGAAGGACCCGGTGAGCTACATCGGCCTGCTGCCCACGGACTACTACCCGGCGAACGTAGCGACCGTCGGCGACCAGATCGTCGTAACCAACACCCGCGGCATCGACGCGCGCGGACCGGCCATCACGACCTACAAGGGACAGGGAACCGTCCCCGTGAGCGGCCACGACACGCACAGCACCACCGCATCCCTGACGCGTTTCACCCTTCCGAGCGATTGGGAGATCGCTGGCGACACGGCGACGGTCTTCGCGCAGAACGGCTGGGGCAAAAGCGACGTCCAGCAGGCCAATGGCCACAATGCCAGGGCAGTCCCCGTCCCAACGCGTATCGGTGACCCATCCACGATCAAGCACGTCTTCTTGATCGTAAAGGAGAACCGCACCTACGATCAGGTGTTCGGCGACATCGGAGAGGGCAACGGCGACCCGACGCTCGCGCAGTTCGGCACGAACACCGCGGGCCAGAAGGTCACGCCAAACCAGCAGGCCTTGGCAAAGCAGTTCGGTCTCTACGACAACACGTACGACGTCGGCACCAACTCAGCCGAGGGCCACAACTGGCTTATGCAGGGCGACAATCCTGAGTACACCGAGTCCTCCGCGGGTGAGTACCAGCGCAGCTATGACACCGAGGAGGATGTGCTGGGCCACCAGCGCTCGGGCTTCCTGTGGACCGCCGCCGAGTCAGCGGGTGCGAGCGCCAAGAACTACGGCGAGTTCGAGTACATGGAGGGCAAGCCACCTGGTACCTGGCAGCAGTACTACTGCGCGAGCAAGAGCGTCGAGAACGGTGGTGACCCTTCCCAATTGACCGCCCCGGACCTGAAGGGCAACTACGGCTCGGTGATTCCGTCGCTGAACGAGATCGCCGACCCGCAGTCGCCGCCGTTTGACCTCTCGATCCCGGACATCTACCGGTACGAGATCTGGAAGCAGAACTTCGAGAAGAACGGTCCCGCCAACTTCAACATGGTGTGGCTCTCCAGCGATCACACCGGTGGGCCGACGACCCCGGAGGCCGGGGTGGCCGACAACGATCTCGCCACGGGTGACATCGTCGACACGATCTCGCATAGCAAGTACTGGAAGAACTCGGCCATCTTCGTCTTCGAGGACGACAGCCAGGACGGCGCCGATCACGTCGACGGCCACCGCGCCCCGGTCCAGGTCATCAGCCCGTGGGCCCAGCACGGCAAGGTGATCAACACCTACTACTCGCAGATCTCGGCGGTTCGGACGATCGAGCAGATCCTCGGCGCGCAGTCGCTGAACGAGAAGGTCGCTGCCGCAACGCCGATGTACGACGCATTCACGTCCAAGCCCAACTACGCGCCCTTCAACGCGGTGCGCAACCAGGTGCCGCTCACTGAGGGCATCGCCACCCCGCCGGCCTGTGGTCTGGACACCCTGGGCAAGACCGGCGCCGCGGCGAGGGCGCTGAACAAGGAGGAGGCTCGGAGGACCGCGATACCCGCGAATGAGCACGCCACCGCCGCCGCCTGGCGGACCTGGCTCGCTGGCCAGCACCTCACCGGCAACGGCGCGATCCCGGACTACGCGAACCCGGAGCAGATGAACCGATACACGTGGTACCAGGCCCACGGATGGAAGGTGCCCTACCCGGGTGATTCGAAGATCTACGCTCCGGCGCAAGTTCCCGGTGGCTACCTCCCGAGTCCGGACATCCACTGAGGAGTCTCCGGATAACAGCTGAACAGCATCACAAGGTGACGGCCCGGCGGAGAAGTCCGGCGGGTCGTCACCGTTAGACAGGCAACGTTTGTCTTTAACCAATAGTTCAACGGGCCGGGCATCGATTCCACAGGCCGAGATGCCCAGGCTGCCGCAGGCGCCGTCCGAAAACCGGGTGTATGAAACGCTCGCGGTCCGGGCGCGCGGGATCACCAAATCCTTTGGCGAGGTCGTTGCCCTTGGCGGCGTCGACCTCGACATTGCGCAGGGCCAGGTGCATGGTCTGGTCGGACCGAACGGTGCCGGGAAGACGACGCTGCTGGGCCTGCTCCTCGGGCTGGCCGAGGCCGACGGCGGCGACCTGGAGATTTTCGGCAGCCCGGTGCGTCGGACGCTCGCGGTTCCCGACGGGGTCGCGGGCTTCGTGGATGGGCCCGGCCTGTATCCCTCGCTCACGGCTTGGCAGAACCTCGCCGCGCTGGCACGCCTGCGCGGTGACGGTTCCGACGGCATCGGCGACGCGCTGGAGCAAGTCGGGCTCACCGATGTTGCCGACGACCGCGTTCGCGGCTTCTCACTCGGGATGCGACAGCGTCTCGGGCTTGCCGCCGCGCTACTGACGAGGCCTCGGCTGCTGGTGCTAGACGAACCAGCGAACGGCCTTGATCCTGCCGGCACCCGTCACGTGCACCGTGTGCTGGCCGGGCTGGCGGCGCACGGCACCTCGGTCGTCCTCTCCAGCCATCGGATGGATGAGTTGGCTGCGCTGTGCAGCGAGGTCACCATCCTCGCAACCGGTCGGGTGGTGTTCTCCGGCCCAGTTAGCAAGCTCGTCGCCGACACCGACGAGTTGGACTACCGGCTGCGCACCTCCGATCCGGCAGCGGCCCGGCGAGTTGCGGCCCAAACGCCGGAGCTGCGCGTCCTCGAAGGCGACGATCTGCCCCGGCGTCACGACGCTGAGGCGCTTGTGGTGCGTGCTGCGGTGCCTGCCCTGGACGACCTGCTCGGGCGCCTGATCGGCGCGGGTGTGGGTGTGCGCGAGTTGGCGCCTGTCGTGGCGCCGCTTGAGGCGGCCTTCCTGGCCCTCACCGTGGCCGCACACGAGCCAAGCGAGGACCGGTGACAACCGCAGCCGTCACGGTACCGAGGGCCGGCACACGGCCCGCACCTGCTTGGCGCAGCTACCGCTTCGAACTGGTCAAGCTGCTGGCGCAGTGGCCGGTCCGCCTGGCGCTCCTCGCCTGCTGGCTCGGCCCGGCGCTGATCGTGGCCGTCATCAGTCAGCAGAGCTCGCTGCCGGCGGACACGGTCTTCGGCCGCTGGATGAGCCAGACCGGCTGGGCGGGGCCGTTGGTGGTCCTGGCGTTTTCCTGCAGCTGGATACTGCCGCTATTGACGTCTCTGGTCGCGGGCGACGTCTTCGCCAGCGAGGACCGCGTCGGCACCTGGCGACACCTGCTCGTCGCCGTGCGGTCACCGAGGCGGATTTTCGCGGCAAAGGCGCTCGCGAGCCTCACCATCATCATGGTCCTGGTGGCCGGACTGGCCGCGTCGGGCATCGTCGGCGGACTCGCAGCGGCCGGCAACCGGCCGTTGGTAGGCCTCGACGGCCATCAGCTCGCGCCGGGGCAGGCAGCCACCGCGGTACTGCTCGCCTGGGCCAGCGTGCTGGCGCCGACGTTGGCGTTCGCGGCGGTCGGACTGCTTGGCTCGGTGGCGCTCGGCCGTTCTCCGATGGGGCTGGTGATTCCCGCGGTACTCGCCTTACTGCTGCAAATTGCGCAGTTGCTTCCGTTGCCCGTCGTCGTGCGCGTCGCCCTGCCGAGCTACGCCTTCATCGCCTGGCGCGGGCTGTTCACCGACCCGGCCCAGACCGGCCCCCTTTTTGTTGGGGTCGCCGTCAGCCTCGTGTTGGCGGTCGCCGCCTCCGCGCTGGCCTGCCGCCTCTTCATGCGCCGCGACTTCACCGACGTGGCGTACGACGGGTCCGGCCGCCGCGTTCTCGTGGGAGCTGTGCTGCCATTGGCGGCCCTGTTCGCGGTCACCGTCGGGGTGATCGCCAGCGCGACGTCGGCCTCCGGCTCAGGGATCGACAGAACCAAGTTGGACCGCTCTCTCGCGACGGCGTTCGCCCATCTGTACCGCATGCAGACCGGAGAGCTGCATCGTCCTGACGTCACTGAGGCGCAACTGCGGACCGGCGCTTCCTGCGACAAGGGCGGTCCCCTTGTCGAGGATTTAGGACCGGGCAACGACTGGCGGTGTGTCGTGACGTGGCATCTCCCAGGTTCCGCGGCGACCGGCTCGGCCATCTATCAGCTCGACGTCCACCCAGACGGCCGGTACGTCGCCGACGGTGACGGACCACAGGAAGTCGACGGCTTCTTCCAGGTTCACACCTCGACCGGCGATGCACCAAATCCCCTTTGGCAGTTCGACGGCTCCATCGATCTGTTAACCGCCGAATCGCCCAGATAGGGCCAATCGCCGCTTGCCGCCCGCCGGCGCCACGGCTGCAGCCGCGCACGCTCCATGACCAGGTTGCTGGACTGAGGTGGTGCCGCCGTGATTCCTCAGTACCCGACCGAGTTCGGCGCGGAGATCAATACGTTCATCGAGCGACAGGAAAGCGTTAGGGCTAGTGCCTCTCCCCGGTCCGCGAGGGGAGGTGGCCGGGTGCAGGTCGCCGCGATTCCCAGTCGCTACCGCCGGATTGGTGAGACGGGTTGTTGAGGGGGCGCGGGCACGATGAATTCGGGCTCATCGTCGAGCTTCTTGCCCCAGGGCTGTGGCGGTGGTAACGCTCCTGCGCCGCTTTCCGGCGGGATCGCGCCGGGCACGAAGTACACCTGTTGGTCTGTGCGGCTGGCGGCGTACAGCGTGCCCTGGGCATCGACGGCCAGTCCAGACAGTCCCTTGACGCCTTGTGCCAGGACGGTGGCCGTCGTTGTGGCCGCACCGGCCGGGGTCACGTGGATGACTTCCTCGGTGCCGCTGCTGCCCACGAGCAGCCCGGCGCCCGCGAGCAGCAGGTGCACCGGCTCGCTGACCGAGACGCCGTCGCCCGCTCCCGGGAATGTCCACGCCAGTTTGCCGGTCATGTCGTAGCCCTTGACCTGCCCGGCCTGCTCATCGGCCACGTACAGCAGCCTGCCGTCGTGGGCGAGTCCGCGAACCGAGTGACGGGTCTTCTTGCTGAACTCGCCGTCCAGCCCCTGCGGCGTGGGTACCGTCTGGATCGTCGGCGCGTGCTTCACCGGCACCTCGCACGCGGACGCGATCAGGGTCCCCTCCCAGAACGTCCCGTTGGGGTAGGTTTGCTTTAGGTACGTCGCGAGCGGAAACGGTGGCTGCAGCGGTTTCGCGGGAAATGGTCCGGCGACCACGTTGGTGTCCTGGTTTGACACGAACCAGTTTTCGGTACCGGGTTGGAAGGCGATGTCGAATGGATGGTCGACGGCGTCGAGCAGCTGCGTCGATGCGACGCAGTCCTTGTATTCGTGGACGCCATCGCCGCTTGCATGTGCTTGAAAGCGGAGGATCAGACTAGTCGTCTTCGCCGCGCTGGCGACCCATAGATATCCGTCGGCTCCGAAGCAGATGCCGCGCAGCTCGTCGAGCGCGATACCCGGAGGCAGCGCTGTCTGCAGCACGTTCTGCCCCACGTACCCTTGCTGGTCGATGACGTCGAGGTTCTGCTGCGGCGGTTCGGGCGACGCATCACCCCCCTTTTGCTCGCCCCGGTAGCTGACGTAGAGCATTGTTGGCACAGCGTCCGCGCCCATCTCTCACCTCCGGTCGGCCTCCATCGTTCGGGTCAGGACAATCCCGTCAAGCGACGCTAACGCTCGCTCACCAGGCTTGACAAGACCGTTCACCATTGGGGCGGTGAAGCAGATGCGTACGGGCCAGCTTCGGTCTCAGCGGACACTTGCCGTCGTCATCGATCGCCTGGCGGTAAAGGTCCCGGCGACCGCGCCGTCGCCTCGGACCTTCACCAGCCGGGCCGTCCAGTACTCCCAGCGCTCGGTGCTAGTTACGCGGCGGTCGCCACCGCCTCGGGATCCCCGAGGTCGCGATGCGCCCGACTGTCGCGGGTGCGGATCAAAAACAGGCTGGCGGCGACTCCGCCCATCGCGATCACCGCGCCTGCCAGGAACGCCGCCTGGAACCCACTCGTGAGGGCGCTGGGGAGGCTCGAGCCGCCGGCGGCCAGAACGTGGCTGGTGCGGGTCGTAGCGATCGTGGAGAGGATCGCTAGGCCGAGCGCGCCTCCGAACTGCTGGGAGGTGTTGATCAGGCCGCTGGCCAGTCCCTGCTCGCGGTCCTTGACTCCGGACACGGCCGCGATCGTCGACGTCACAAACCCGAACCCCAGGCCGAGCGCGGCCAGGAGTGAGGGCCCGAGGATGTCGGCCAGGAAGCTGCCGTGCGTGGCGATGCCGTGGAACCAGAGCAGCCCGCCGGCGATCAGCGCCATGCCCGCGGCCAGGATCGGCTTGAAGCCGAAGCGCGTGACGAGCTGGCCTCCCGCCCCGGCCGCGACGATGATCGTCAGCGCAAGCGGCAGGTAGGACAGGCCGGCGTGGATCGGGCTGTAGTGCAGCACCTGCTGCATGTACAGGGTGATGAAGAAGAACATCGAGAACAGTGACGCCCCGAGTAGGAGCCCAACCACGTTGGCGCCGGTGAGCGTCCGCGACCGGAAGATCTGGAACGGAACCAGCGGTGCGCTCGATCGGAGCTCGATGACGACGAATGCCGCGATCAGCGCGACTGAGGCCGCGAGAAGGCTGATGATCTTGGTCGAGCCCCAGCCGGCGGTTCCGGCGTCCAGGAGCGCGTAGGCCATCAGCGAGAGCCCGCTGGTAATCGTGACTGCGCCGGCTGAATCGAAGTGACGGGTGCTGTCCTCAGAGCGGCTCTCGGGGACCAGGCCCGGCGTCAGCAGCAGCGCGACCAGCGTCACCGGAACGTTCACCCAAAGAACCCACTTCCAGCTCAGGCCCGAGGTCAGGACGCCGCCGAGGAGGACGCCGGCCGCGCCCCCGGCCCCGGTCACCGCCCCCCAGACGCCGAGCGCCTTGTTGCGCTCCGCGCCGTCGGTGAACAGCGTGGCCACGATGGACAGCGCCGCGGGCGAGATGAAGGCCGCGCCCAGTCCCTGTGCCGCTCGAGCCGCGATCAGCTCGCCGCGCGTGGCGGAGAACCCAGCCGCCAGCGAGGCCACGGCCACCGCCACCAAGCCGGCCATGAACACCCGCCGTCGGCCGAGCAGGTCGGCTGAGCGTCCACCGAGCAGCAGGAAGCCGCCGAACGCGATCACGTACGCGTTGACCACCCAGGCCAGGTCCTTGTCGGAGAAGTGCAGGCCCTTGCCGATGCTGGGCAGGGCCACGTTGACGATCGACGCGTCGAGGACGACGACGAACTGGGCCACCGTCAGGAGGATCAACGCCGTCCACCTGCGGTCTCGGTAGGTGCGTGTGGTTGTCATTCCGCGGGCTCCCTTACTCGGTCGACTCCCGATTGCTCGGGCACGATGTCTGCAACTCGCACACTGCGATTCGGAAAGCGGATTCCGGTTTCCAGCTAATATACTGAATCATGATTCCGCTTGCAAACAACTCGTCTGACAGTCGACGAACCGTCGGGCGGTTTCGGGACACTTACGGCACATGACCGCGATCGAGAACATCCGGAGCCTTCGCTCAGACGCGCGGCGCAACCGTGAGGCGGTGCTCGCGGCGGCAAAGGAGCTGTTCGCCAAGGAGGGCCTGGAGGCTCAGATGCCGGACGTGGCCAGGGCCGCCAACGTCGGCGTGGGTACCGTCTATCGGCACTTCCCGAGCAAGGACGAGCTGGTCACGGCGTTGGTCGTTGCCCACTTCGAGACGCTCGCGGACAAGGCGCGCGAGTGCCTGGCCATGGACGACCCGTGGGACGGGATCTCGGAGTTCATCCGTTCATCGGCGCATGCCCAGGCGCAGGATCGCTGCCTGTGCGACGTCACCACCGACCGCGCGGAGATGGTGGCCGGCGTGGCGATTGCGGTCGGCATGCCGGAGCTCGTCGACCAGCTGGTCAAGCGAGCTCAGCGGGCGGGCAAGCTGCGGCGCGACCTCACGTGGGAGGACATCCCCACAATCGTATGCGGCCTGGGCACCACGACCCAGCAGCTGGCCGGGCCCGGCATCGGGCGCTGGCCGCGACTGGTCGAGATCATCATCGACGGGCTGCGGGCGCCCGGCTCGGCGAAGCTGCCGCCCCCACTCTGAAGGGTGCCAGCCAAGCCGGCGATGATCGCGCCCTGCATCGCGAAGCCACTACCGAACGGCACTTCGCGCTCTTTCCTGGTGGGTGTTCCGGAACACCTCAGCTTTGGTCGGCCGGGGACGCCGACGCGGCGGCGTCGATGGTGGCCGCCCAGCTTCCGAGGAGCCTTAGCGCCTCCTCGGAGCGGGAGCCGGGCTCGGTGGTGTAGGTGAAGAGGGTGAGCCCGGGGTCAGCGGCGAGGTCCAACCGGTTGAAGTTCAGCGTGAGCTCGCCAACGGCGGGATGGTGGAAGCGCTTGACGCCGGTGTTGTGGAAGCGGACGTTGTGCGTGGCCCAGCGTGTGCGGAACGCCTCGCTCTGGGTTGCGAGCTCGCCAACGAGGTCTGAGAGCTCGCGGCTGTGTGGGTCGCGGCCCGCGGCTGAGCGCAGGATCGCGACGGTCTCGGTGGCGACGCGATCCCATTCGGGGTAGGTCGCTTCGGCGCGCGGATCGAGGAACACGAAGCGGGCGGTGTTGACCGGCCGGCCGGGTGCGTCGTATAGGTCCGAATACAAAGCGAGTCCAAGCTCATTGGCGGCGAGGATGTCGAGGCGGTCGTTGCTCACGAATGCGGCGGCGCCGGTGATGGCGTCAAGGGTCCACTGCACCTCGGGCCGGACGCGCCGCTTGGCCTGGCTGCGGCGCGGTCGCGTCGGCGTCGGGTGTGCGGCGCGCGCGAGGTCGAGGAGGTGCGCGCGTTCCGCGTCGTCGAGCTCGAGCGCGCCCGCGAGTGCGTTGAGGACGCTCTCGGAGACCCCGTCCATGTCGCCGCGCTCGAGCCGCGTGTAGTAGGGAACACTCACGCCGGCCAGGACGGCGACCTCCTCGCGGCGCAGTCCCGGAACACGGCGAGGTCCGTAGCTGGCCAATCCGACCTGGTCCGGGGTGATCCTCGCCCGCCGGGAGGTGAGGAACTCGCGGATCTCGCCTCTGGTGTCCACGACCGAAGGGTAAACCCGCTCGGCACACGCTGGGAGACCCTGCCAGTACCCCCATGAACAGGGACTCTCACTTCCCACGATCCCGTGCTTTCTTGGACTCGACCCAGATCTTCCCCTTGAACGCAGGAGCCACACTGTCATGAAGCACATTTCCCTTGGCGGACTTGACGTCTCACGAATCGGACTCGGCACCATGGCGATGTCCGGCTACTACCTCGACCCGGACAGCAGCGACGTCGAATCGATCCGCACCATCCACCGAGCACTGGAGTTGGGCGTCACCCATATCGACACCGCCGAGATCTACGGCCCCTACGCCAACGAGGAACTCGTCGGCCGCGCCCTCAAGGGCCATCGCGACGACGTCGTGGTCGCAACGAAGTTCGGTTTGGTCTCACATGCCGGTGAAGGGCCCGGTGTCCTGGACTCAAGCCCGGAGAACATCCGGACAGCGGTCGAAGGCTCATTGAAGCGGCTGGGGACCGACCGCATCGACCTCTACTACCAGCACCGCGTCGACCCGCACACCCCGATCGAGGACACCGTCGGCGCACTCGCCGGGCTCGTGGCCGAGGGCAAGGTCCTCCACATCGGACTCTCGGAGGCGGGACCCGAGACCATCCGCCGCGCCCACGCCGTCCACCCGATCGCCGCGCTACAGACCGAATACTCCCTGTGGACGCGTGATCCAGAGGCCGAGCTGCTACCGCTGCTGCGCGAGCTCGGGATCGGCTTCGTGCCCTACTCGCCGCTCGGGCACGGCTTCCTCACCGGGACGATTCGTTCCCCTCACGACCTCGCTGACGATGACTGGCGCAAGACCAACCCCCGCTTCAGCGAAGGCAACTTCGAGAAGAACCTGCGCATCGTCGACGAGGTCACGGCCGTCGCCTCCGAGCTCAACGCATCATCAGCGCAGGTCGCGTTGGCCTGGCTCCTGGCGCAGGGCGACGATATCGGCCCGATCCCCGGCACCAAGCGAGTCACCCGCGTCGAGGAGAACACCGCAGCCGACGCCGTCGAACTGAACGCCGAGCAGATCCAACGGCTCAACGACCTCACCCCGGCCATCGGCGAGCGCCACGACGCGGCGAACATGTCCGCCATCGACCGCTGACCGCCGCTCGTCGCCAGCGGCGGGGCCTGTGGTTCGGTCGCCGATTCCGCGCATTGCCGGTGCGCGGGTGAAACGAGCGACATGCGCGTCCCACGAGTAATGCGGGAGCGGCGCGACGTGCTCATGACCCGGCGACGCTCTCACTCGTCGGCTGATGGGGCGGGGACGCGTGTGTGTCGATGTAGAAATTGCATCTCGACGTCAACGACTCGGTCGAAGTCCTCGCCGCCTTCGTACACGCCGTAGTGGTCGCCGCGGCTGCGGAAGAGCTCGGCTTTTGGTGCGCGTTCGGCGACGCGTAGCGCGGGGCCGACCGGGGCGATGGTGTCGTTCTCGGCGACGACGAGGAGGATCGGACGGCGGATATCGGCCGCTTTTCGGACGGGGCGGTAGGCGCCGATGCCCAGGAGCGAGCGGGCGGCAACGCGGCTGTGCCACTCAGAGCCGTCCCGGGGGCGGATGATGTCCAGTCCGGCAAATGCGGCCGCGTTGGCTACGGCACCGAATTGGCCGGCCGCCACGCCCGCGGGAACGTACCGCGGCGGGCGTCCCAGCAGCGCGCCGAGCCGGTCCAGAACACCGACGGCGAATAGATGCAGCAGGCGGATCGGCTCGGCCATCCTCGTGCCCGCGAGTCCGTCCACGAGCGGGTTCTGGGCGATGGCGCCGCGAAGCCGGGTGTCGGTCGCCGCTATCTCGACCGCGTGGAGCCCTGAGAACGAGGTACCCCAGATGAAGATCTGGGTCGCGTCGATGTGTGGATCGGCGATCGCCCAGTCAATGACGGTTCGGTAGTCCTCGCGCTGACGGGGAACGGAGACCTCCTCGCGGGGCTGGCCGCTCGAGCCGCCCCATTGGCGGTAGTCAAACGCGATCGCCGTGAACCCCTCGCGGGAAAAGCGCTCCGCGAATGGCTGCAGTCCGGGTTCAAGCGGGAGCGCCGCAACGACGGCGTGACCGAAATCGTCGAGATCGAGGGCCGGGTCACTCATTGACGATCGACAGCGGCTGGCGTGAGGTCTGCGACAAGGCGCTCGCGTTCGTCAACCACTTCGTGTAGCCGCGCGGCACGACGCCCCGTCCGGCCGAGCTACCTGCTCGGCCGGTCCGCCGCCGCGGTCGGAGACCACCGCCCCGCGTCGCCTGACTGCCGACGGCACTCAGGTCGCGGACTAAGGAAATTTGGGATTCGAGCGCCAGGCAACGACGGCACGATCATCGGCCATATCCGCTGTCTGCCCGACGCTTTGGAGGCCCGAACGTGCCCAGCGCCTGCGTGTTAACTAGCTACGGTCCCCCCGCCGTTCTGCAGTGGGAAGAGGTTCCGATTCCGGAACCGTCTGAGACGCAGGTCAGGATCAAGGTTCGCGTCTCCGGCGTCGGGCCGACGGATCTGAAGATCCGCCGCGGCGACCTAGACGGGGCCTTCCCTCTACCGGAGCCTGCGGTCCTCGGGTTCGAGACCGCCGGGGTCGTTGACGCCGTCGGTAGCGCCACAGCCGGAGTGGCGCTGGGAGACGAGGTGGCCGCTTGGCTGCCATCACTCGGGGGGTACGGCGAGTACGCGCTGGCCGAGGTGTGGGCAGCCAAGCCGGAGAATGTGAGCTGGAATGACGCCGGCGCGCTTCCCGCGTCGGCAGAGGCCGCGGTCGGAGTGCTCCGCCAACTGGGCGTGGCGCGGGGCGAGACGCTCATGATCCTGGGCGCGGGCGGCTCGGTCGGGATCGTCGCCACACAGCTGGCGGTTCAACAGGGCCTCAATGTGATTGGCGCCGTCGGCGCGCGAGACGAGGCGCTCATCCGAGAACTCGGAGCCACGCCCGTCCGCTACGGAAGCAATCTGTTCTCCAACGTCCGCGCGGTCGCCGACCGAGTCGACGCCACCTTCGACGCCGCCGGCAAAGGCGGGCTTGAGGACGCCGTCAAGCTCGTCGGCGGCTCCGAGCGCGTGATCACGCTGGCCGACGAACACGCGGCCGAGCTGGGAGTTCGATTCTCAGCACCGACCCCGGATCGGGCTCCGGACGGCGTCGAGATCGGCATGCAGCTTCTTGCCTCGGGCCAACTGCGCCTGCGATCGCAGCGCTCCTTACCGATGTCGTCGGCAGCTGAAGCGCACAGGTTGTTGGAAGAAGGACGCGCCCACAACAAGCTGCTGCTCGTGGCCTGATTGGTGACCGCCATGGAATTCCCCGAAAGCACCTCTCACCCCACTCAGCAGGAGCGAGAGGTGACGGCGACTGATTTGGAACCGTCGTCGAACGGCGCGCAAACGCGCCATCCGGCCGGTAGCCGTCGCCACCGACGCGCCTTTTGGGTAGTCGCGTTCGCCTTCTTTGCCGTCATGGGCTTTTCGACCGTGCCCAGTCCACTCTATGGCCTGTACCGGACCCGTGACCACTTCTCACTGTTCATGATCACTGTCGTATTCGCGGTGTACGCGATCGGGGTTATCGCTGCGCTGCTCCTTGCCGGGCATCTCTCGGATCTCTACGGACGCCGGCGCCTCCTACTTCCGGCGCTCGGTTTTGCGATCGTCAGCGCGGTCGTCTTCCTCGCATCGAAGAGCCTCGCCGGTCTCCTTATCGCGCGGCTCCTCAACGGGTTCGCGATTGGCATCGTCGCGTCGACCGCTACCGCGTACCTCGCCGAGCTCCACGCCAGTGGTCGACCTCAAGCGAGCGCGAGTCAAGCGGCGCTGATCGCGTCGGCCGTGAACGTCGGCGGGCTCGGCGTGGGAGCCCTCGTGGCGGGCGTCCTCGCGCAATGGGTAGCGCACCCGCTCACGGTTCCCTACCTTGTGTTCCTCGGCGCGCTCCTGCTCAGCGCGGTCGGCGTCGCCCTCGCTCCGGAGACCCGCAAGGCCAGAAAGCCACCCCCGCCCTACCGCCCGCAGCGTCTGTCAATCCCGCGCGACGAGCGGAGCCGGTACTTCGCCGCAGCTTTGAGCACGTTGGTGGCGTTCGCCGCGATTGGCCTGTTCGCCGGGCTCGCCGGGCTGTTCCTGGCCGTCACCCTTCACCATCCATCCCTTGCTCTAGCGGGTGCTGTCCTGTGCGCCATGTTCGGAGCGGGCGTTGTCGCGCAAGTGCTCACCGCTACCTGGCCCGTCACCCGTGAGTTCGAGGCCGGCATGGTCGCGATGGTCCTGGGAGTCGGGCTCGCCGTGCTGGCGGTATGGCTGCGCCCGCCATCGCTGGGTCTGTTCATCGCCGGCGGCGCCTTGATCGGCGTGGGGTCAGGTGCGATCTTCAAGGGCGCGGTCGGAACGGTCATGAGCATCTCGCCGCCCGAACGCGTCGCAGAGTCGCTGACCGGAGTGTTTCTCGCCTCGTACGTCGGCATTTCGTTGCCTGTCGTCGGTGCTGGCATAACGCTCGCACGCCACGTCAGCCCAAAGGTCACACTTCTCGGCTTCGCGATCGCCGTCAGCATCGGCATAGCCGTCGCTGCATTCGAGCTCGTCGCCCGACCGGCCGCTTCAGCTCCGCGTGGGCGACACGGAGACTGACAATGTCCCCCGCGCCTCGGTGAGCACACCATGAGCCACGACACTCTGCTCGATCTTTCGCGGTGGCAGTGGGCACTCACGGCCGCGATGCACATCACCTTCCCGGCGGTGACTGTTGGGACCAGCCTGTTCCTTGTCGTCTGTTACGCGATGTATATGCGGACCGACGACAACGTGTGGCTGCGGATGTTCCGCTTCTGGCGTCGGATCTTCGGGATCGGCTTTGCGCTCGGCGTCGTTTCGGGGATCGTGTTGACGTTTGAGTTCGGGCTGAACTGGGGTCGCTTCGCGCACGATGTCGGTCCGATCATCGGCGTGATCATCGCGATGGAGGTCGTGAGCGCGTTCTTCCTTGAGGCCGGCTTCCTCGGGCTGCTCGTCTACGGAGAAGGACGGATCAGCAAGCGGATGATGATGTTCTCGACCTGCATGGTGTCGCTCGGCACAACCCTTTCGGTCACCTGGATTCTGGTCGCAAACTCGTGGATGCAGACACCGGCCGGTTACAAGCGAGTCCACGGCCAGTTTCAGCCGGTCAACTGGGTGCACGTGATCTTCAACCCGTCGTTCGGGATTCGGTTCGTCCACATGTTCGTCGGCGTACTGATCGCCGCGGCTTGGTTCATCGCGGGCATCTCGGCCTGGTACTTCGTGAAGAACCGCCATCTCCCGATCGCCCGGCGCGGGATGTCGATCGCGCTCGGCGTTCTCGCCGTCGTGCTGCCGCTGCAGGGTTATATCGGCGACAACGTCGCGGCGTACGTGCAGAAGTACAAGCCCGCGCAGTATCAGGCGATGGAGGGCAACTGGGACTCCCACAACACTGGTTACAACCTGCTCATCATCCCGGACCAAGGCGCCGCCAAGAACATCTGGCAGGTCACTGTGCCGTGGTTGGGGAGCGCGGTCAACAAGGACTACAGCGGTGACACCCCGTTCCCGGGTTTGAAGCGTACGCCGAAGAACCTTCGCCCGATGATGCTCCCCACCTTCTACGGCTTTCACGCGATGTGGTTCGCGTGGGTTCTGATGCTCAGTTTCGCGATCGTCGGTCTGATTCTCAGGTTGACGGGGCGCTTGTATAACACCCGGTCGTTCCACAAGCTCCTGGTCGGCGTGGTGCCAATCGGGATCATCGCGATCTGGGGCGGCTGGGTGGTCGCAGAAACGGGCCGGCAGCCCTGGATCGTTTACGGCAAGCTGCTCACGGCGCAGGCGGTGTCCCCGCTGAAACCAGCGGCGGTCCTCACCTCCCTGATCGCGTTCATCCTGATCTACCTTACGCTTCTCGGCACCTACGTCTGGTACGTGGCTCGCGTGGTCCGCCAGGGTCCCGAGGAGGGACCGCTCACCGAGCCCGCGATCGAGCACGTGCGGCCGGGCGCGGTCCCGAGCCTTGTGCCGAGCCCGGAGGGAGGCGCGGCGTGAGGCTATCCGACGCCTGGATGATCTTCGTGTTCCTCGCGTTCGCGATGTACATAGTTCTGGACGGCTACGACCTCGGGATAGGGGTTCTCACGCTGTTTGAGCGTGACGATCGCCGCCGGCGCGAGATGCACGAACTCGTATCGTGGGTCTGGGACGGCAACGAGTCGTGGCTCGTATTGGTCGCGCTGACGCTGTGGGCCGGCGTGCCGCTGGTGACCGGTGTCGCCCTCCCGGCTCTGTACGTGGTGCTGATCCCGATGCTGTGGTCGCTGATCGCTCGCGGCGTTTCCCTCGAGCTGATCGAGCAGCACAAGGGGTGGCCTCGGGTGTGGGGCGCGCTCTTCGGGATCGGTTCGTTGCTGGCGGCTTTCTGCCAGGGCGCCGCGTTCGGCGGTCTGGTCGCCGGGCTCCCGGCGCACGCGAGCACGTTCGCCGGCGGCCCGTTCACGTTCCTTCATCACGGCTACGCCGTGCTGACCGGCTTCACGGCCGTGGCTCTGTACGTAGTGGCCGCCTGCGCCTGGCTCTACCTGAAGACCGACGGTGATCTTCAGGTGCGTGCAGCCCGGATTGGTAGCGCTGCTGTGGTTGCTCTCGGCGCCGGCACGGTGGCAAGCTGGCTACTGGCCAGCTCAGCGGGTCCGGTGGTCTTACATCCCGGTGCGGGCTCGAGGCTTGGCGTCTGGATCGTGGGCGCGGTCGTGCTGGCGGCCGGGCTCGGTCTCGCGCTGCTGTCGTTCGCAGCCCAGGTCCGAGCCGAGTGGTTGCCCGCAGTCGCCACGTTGGCCATCTACGCCGGGGGCCTGCTGCTCGCCGGCGGTCTTCTGTACCCGACGCTCGTGCCCCCGCACGTCACCGTCCACGCCGCGTCGTCTCCTCACAGCTCGCTGCTGTTTCTCATCATCGGCGTGGGCATCTTCGTTCCGATCATCCTGATCTACCAAACCTACGGATACATCGTGTTCCGCGGCAAGGTCGGCGGCACCCGGGAGGCGACGTCCGCGTGAGGAAACGGTTCCGCCGGACACGCGCGATCGCGATATTCATCGTGATCAACATCGCGCTTAACGTCCTCTTCAACGTCGTCGGGCTGGTTTCGACTGACACGCTCAGCAAGTACTCGGCCACCGGGAACGCCGTCCTACTTGTCATCTTCATGCTGTTCGCGGCGTGGGCTTGGTGGTACGGGGAGGATCGTGACCGCCGCGCCGAGCTGAAAGCTGCTCAGCGCAAGCCGTCCGGCGACTCGGGCTGATGGTCGCAGAGCGACTGCTAGGTTCCGCCTTCGTCTCGTCCCTCGATGCCGCCGCCCGACGGCGCTTAGCGGACGCACTCAAGCCCGGGAGAAGGCGACTCGAAGCGGCAGGCACGCTCTCTGCCGTCGCAGCCAGCGCCACCGCAGCAACCTTCTTCGCGGTCGCGGAGGTGGCCCAGGATGTGCTCCTCGAGCGGGCGAGCTGGACGCACGAGGCGCGCTGGCTCGCGCTGCTCACCGGCTCCTCGATCGTCCGGGCTGGCGCCGCGCGCGCTTCCGCACGCCAAGCGACCGAGGGCGCGCTCGCGGTCGAAGCGGACCTGCGGGCTCGACTGCTCGCACGCATGACGGAGGGCGCTGTGACATCGCTCCCGAGCGCGGCTCAGGCGACGGCGATCCTCGATGAGGTCGAGCGTATCGGCGCGTACGCCGAGCGCTACCAGCCCGCGCGCGTCGCGGCGGTCCTGGCCCCGCTCGTTCTCCTGGCAGCGGTGTTCCCGCTCAGCTGGCCGGTCGGCGTCCTACTTATCCTCTGCGCCCCGCTTCCCCCGGTGAACCTGAGCATCGTCGGGATGGGAACAGCGTCCGTAGCCCGTCGCCACGCCGAAGAGCTCCGCTACCTGTCGGGCTACTTCCTGGATCGCTTGCGCGGGCTCGCGACCTTACGCGCGCTCGGTGCTGAGCGGACCGAGCTGGCGCGTGTGAGGGCCACCTCGGAGCGCCTGGGCGAGAGTGCGATGGCAGTGCTCCGCGTCGCGTTCATCTCGGCCGCGGTGCTCGACGCGATCGTGACCGTCGCTGTCGCGCTGATCGCGATCTACGTGGGGCTGACCCTACTCGGATACGTCGACGTCCCAGGCTTGCCGTCCCACATGTCGCTGGGCAGCGGGCTGTTCGTCCTCATGGTCACGCCCTTGTACTTCCAGCCCGTTCGCGCGCTCGCTGCCGCTTACCACGAGCGGGCCGACGCACTGGCCGCGATCGAGGCGCTGCAGCCGCTGCTCGCGCATGCAGCGCCAGAGCCCGCCCCACGCCGACCGCTCCGCCGTGCGCCGCCGATCGTCGTCTCGGAGCTGACGGTGAGCTTCCGGGAACAGGAGGCGCCCGCCCTGCGCGGACTGTCGCTGTCGATCGAGCCCGGTGAGCTGATCGGCGTCGCCGGCGCATCGGGTGCTGGCAAGTCAACGTTGCTCCGCGTGCTCGCTGGTGAGATTGATCCAACGACCGGCACGGCGCGGGTCGATGGCGCGGCGCCGGACCGCCTCGACCGCACGGCGATCTGCTGGCTCGGCCAGCGGCCATACCTTTTCCCGGGCACGATCGAGGACAACATCATCCTGAGCCGCACGGGGCACAGCGCAGCCGCCGTGCTTCGCGCGGCGCGCGACGCCGGCCTCGGCGAGCTTCTCGACCGACTTCCACGCGGACTCGGTACGCCGGTCGCTGACGGCGGATGGGGATTCTCAGGTGGCGAGATCCAGCGGCTGGCGCTCGCGCGCACTCTGCTGACGGGTACGCGGCTGATGCTGCTCGACGAGCCCACGGCCCACCTGGACGCTTTGACCGAGTCGAGGATCGTCCGAGTCATCTGCCGCGCCGCCCGGGGAGCGACGACCGTAATCGCCAGCCACTCTCCGGCGGTGCTCGCGGTCTGCGACCGGGTGATAACACTAGACCGCGGGCAGCTCCTCGCCGAGGAGGCTCACGTCGAGACCGAGTCCCTGGCGGCAGGATGATGGACCTGCGGAGCCCCGGGCGGCGGTCGCGGAGGACCACGCAAGGACGAGACGTCGAGATCGACCGGCTGCTGGGCGAGCCGTTCATACGCGCGACGCTCCGAAGGTCCGCGGCACCGTCCCTGATGACGGTGCTCGCGGTCGTCTTGGGCGTCGGCCTGCTCGGCCTCGCCGGTTGGTTCATCGCCGCGTCGGCCGTCGCGGGGCTGGCGGTGACAAGCACGTTCTCATTCCTGTTCCCGAGTGCGGGAGTGCAGGCACTCGCCTGGGCCCGGACTCTCGCCCGCTACGGCGAGCGGATCACGACGCACCACGCAACGCTCGATCTGGTGGCGGCACTGCGAACCGCGCTGTTTGCCACGGCCATCCGTCTCCCGCGCGATCGGGCAGCCGATCTGCGCTCGAGCGAACTCATCGGACGTCTCACCATCGACTCGGACGCAGTCGAGCAGACCCTGTTGCGGAGTGCCTTCCCGATCATCGCCGCGACCGCTGCGGCGTTGGGGGCGATCGCGGCGTTCACGTCGCTATCCATTCGCGTGGGAGCCGTCGCGACGGCGGGGCTGACGATCACCGCCGCCACACTCGTCGTCGCTGCCCGTAAGCAGGCTGGAGCACCGGCCAAAACGTTGGTCTCGGCGCGCGCCGCCGCGCGGCGCGCGCTGATCGAGGCATTGGATGGCCTGCCCGAGCTCAGGTCCTTCGGTGCTGAGCGACTCGCGGCAGCCGAGGTCGCACGCCACCTCGAGATCTACGCGGATGCTCGTCGCCGCATGGCGAAGATCACCGCCAGGGGTCACGCGGTGGGAACCCTGCTCGCAGACCTCACGCTCGTCGTCGTCATCGTGGCCGCCGCAGGCCTGCTCGGTGGGGGATCGCTCTCGACGCCGTGGTTCGTCGCCGTGTGCGTGGTCACGATCGCGATCTTTGAGCCGCTGGGCGCGCTCCCCGGAGCTATTGTTGCGCTCGTCAGAGGTCGGGCTGCGGCGGCTCGGATCATCGAGCTTCTCCCGGAACCCGAAGCGTCGCAATCCCGAGCACGCCTGCCGACGGCCGCGACCCTCTGCCTCGATCTCGCTCTCCCTGGGCAGGGCGTCGAGGGGCGGCTGCAGCCGGGCGACGCGTTGGTCCTCACCGGCGCGTCGGGAGCCGGAAAGTCGACCGTTCTCCGAGCCATCGCCGGATCGCCCGCATCCGGATTCGAGATCCGGCTCGGAGACATCGATCCGGCGACGGTCCCGCCTAAGGAGATCGCTGCTCGGGTAACGCTGGTGGCGCAGGACGCCCATGTCTTCGACGGGACCATCCGCGACAACCTGCTGCTCGCCGAGCCCGCGGCGGACGAGACGGAGCTCTGGGATGCTCTCGCCGCGGCGGCGCTACGCGAAACGGTCGCCGGGTTCTCCGCGGGGCTGGACACCCCAGTCGGGCCGGGCGGCGCCGCGCTGTCGGGCGGCCAACGTCGCCGCCTGTCGGTCGCACAGGGCGTCCTGAGGCGTCCCGCGGTGCTTCTCCTCGACGAGCCAACCGAAGGCCTCGACACCGCCACGGCCGGCGATCTGCTCGCCAGCGTTCGAGCTGCCGTCCCCGAGGCGGTGCTCGTGATCGCCTTACACGATCGTCAGGCGCCCGAACTCCCGTGGATACCCACGCAGCAGATCCACCTATGTCCCACCTTCGGTTGAGTAACTACAAATATCGCGAAAGGCAACAGTATGAAAAAGTGGCTGATCACGGGAGCGTCTTCCGGATTCGGGCGTCTCCTGGCAGAGCGAGTGGCGACAGATGGGGATCACGTGATCGCCGTCGCCCGACGAGAAGACCGACTCCGGGAGCTAGCCGCCGATCACGGCTCGGTCACACCACTGGTGATTGATCTCACCACGCCGGACGTGGAACAGCGGCTCGGGACAGCGATACCTGACAGCGAGGCTCGGGCCGTCTTCGACACGAACTTTTTTGCTCCCTTGGCGGTACTCAGGGCAGCACTACCAAGTTTGAGACGGAATCGCGGAAAGGTGGTTCAGCTTTCATCAATGCTCGGCGAAGTTGCCTGGCTCGGTTCGGGTGTCTACTCCGCTAGTAAGGCTGCAATCGAGATGGCAATGGAAGGACTCGCCCTCGAGCTTGCTCCCATCGGAGTAAATGTGACGATCGTGGCGCCGGGGATTATGGCGACGGATTTCGCGGCTACCTCCCATCGCGTTCAGCCCGACGAAACCTACGGACCAACGGTTGGAGCCTTCTTCAGAGAGTTCGCAGCCCAACCGCGAGAAGCTTTCGGAGAACCATCGAGCGTCGTAGAAGCCATCCTGACTGCCGTCGCCGCCGCTAAACCACCCTTGAGGATCGCAGTCGGGACGGATGCGGTTCGGGATATTCAGGCTTCCCTGACTTCTCGACTTTCCGAACTGGAGCGTTGGAGCTTGGTTTCGAAATGAATCCCGCTTCGCAGACTCGAGCACCGTTGGTGAACCTGCGCAAGGCGTTTCGTCAGGTTCCATAGAGACGTCCAACTAAGGGCCCCCGGTCAAGGACTAAGGAATTCCCGGATTCGACGCGCACGCGTGATTGCCAGGATCGGCACGACGTCTCACCGGTGAAACCCCAGCTGACACTCAAGCCAAAGGAGGCTTCGTGCCCGAAAACCCAAACCCGATCACCATCGAGAACTCGGTCGTGATCCTGATCGACCACCAGCCGTGGGTCGCGTTCTCGGTTCAGTCCATCGATAGCACGCTCCTAGTAAACAACGTCACGGGGCTAGCGACCGTCGCCAGGGATCTCGGGGTCCCGACCGTTCTGACGACGGTTGGCGCCAGCGGCGGGCCGCTCAAGGATCCGCAGTTCGCCCAGCTCCGCGAGGTGTTTCCCGACCAGGAGCCCATTGACCGTGTCTCGACCAACGCGTGGGAAGACATCAAGCCCGCCGTCGAGGCCACCGGTCGCCGAGTGCTCCTGATGGCAGGCATCTGGACCGAGGTGTGCCTGGCACAGACAGCGCTTTCTGCGATCAAGGACGGCTACACCGTCTACTTCATCAGCGATTGCTCGGGTGGGGTGACCCAGGAAGCTCACGAAGACGCCAAGAGGCGCCTGGAGCAGGCCGGCGCGACCGGCATCAACTGGATCGGTCTCGTGACCGAGTGGACGCCCGATTACACAACCCCCGAACGGGAGGCGGTCTACCCGGGCATCCTCGCGCACGACGGCGGTGTCGCGCTCTCTGTCGAGTATCTGCAGGCGAACGTGGCGGTCCCGGCTCGGAGCGCCTGAACGATCCGCTGAACTTGGAATGCCCGTCTTCAGAAGAGGCGGGCACTCTGAGTTCCTCGCAACCCGAGACCTGATGAATGCCCTGGCTCAAGAGGGATCGATGTCCGCGACTGACCCGATGCATTCGCGCCGCTGGCTGATCCTCGCGATCGTCGGCCTCGCGCAGCTAATGGTCGTGCTCGACGCCACGGTGGTCAACATCGCGCTCCCGTCTGCCCAGCGGGCGCTCGGTTTTTCAAATGGCGAGCGCCAATGGATCGTCACTGGCTACGCGCTGGCGTTCGGGAGCTTGCTCCCGCTCGGCGGCCGGATCGGCGATCTATTCGGCCGAAAGCGCGCGTTCATGACCGGCCTGATCGGGTTCGCGGTCATGTCTGCGATCGCGGGTCTCGCGCAGAGCTTCGGATGGCTCGTTGCAGCGCGCGCGGCCCAGGGGGCGTTCGCGGCGTTGCTGGCGCCCGCGGCGCTGGCCGTGTTGACCACGACCTTCCGGGATTCGTCTGACCGTAACCGGGCGTTTGGGATCTTCGGCGCGATCGCGGGGAGCGGTGGCGCGGTCGGGCTATTGCTGGGAGGAGTTCTGACTCAGTACCTCTCCTGGCGGTGGACCCTGTACGTCAACGTGCTGCTGGCGCTGCCCACGGCGACGGGCGTGCTGATGCTGCTCAACGAACACCGGGCCACGGCCAAGCCCCACCTGGATATCCCTGGGACGCTGACCGCGTCGAGCGGACTCGGCGCGCTGGTATACGGGTTCTCGCACGCGCAATCATCGGGTTGGGGTTCTCCGCTGACGATCGCCTGTCTGTCCGCCAGTGTGTTCCTGCTGGCGGTGTTCGTAGCGATCGAGCGCACCTCTCCCAACCCGCTGTTGCCGCTGCGCGTGCTCGCCGACCGCAACCGCTCGGGCGCCTACGTCGCGGTCCTCGTGACCGGCATCGGGCTGTTCGGGGTGATCTTGCTGCTGACCTATTACCTGCAGGGACTGCTCGGCTACAGCCCGATTAAGACCGGTCTCGCGTTCCTACCGATGGTCGCGGCGACCATCCTCACCTCAACCACCACCAGCACCCTCCTGCTAGCGCGCCTTGGTCCGCGGCCACTCGTCGTCGCAGGAATGGTGATCACCGGCTGCGGCATGGCATTGCTCACCCGACTTGGGCTGCGATCGACGTACGCGAGCGACATCCTGCCGGCGCTGCTTGCGATCGGAGTCGGCGTCGGGATGGTGGCGACCACGTCGATCAACACCGCCACGGCCGGCATCACGCCGGCGGACAGCGGAATCGCATCCGCGCTCGTCAACACGAGCCAGCAGGTCGGGGGTTCGATCGGAACGGCACTACTCAACACGCTGGCGACCACCGCAGCCGCAAGCTTCGTACGCACTCACGCAACCGGCGCAGCGGTGCTGGCGCGCGCCACCGTCCACGGCAACTCGGTCGCGTTTTGGACCGGCGCCGCGGTCTTCGCCGTCGGTGCGGTCGTTTGCGGGCTGCTCCTGCACCCGCTAAGTGTGCGCGCGGCTCCCGCGGTCGAACCGGTACCCGCTCATCACTGGTCACTCGGGTGGCACCGACCTCGCGCAGCCATCGACTTGAGTGAACGCGAAGCCGCGAGTTGAAATGGATAGTGCGATGCTCTTCGCGCTCGGGATTTCGCACCGGACGGCCTGCGTGGAGCAGCGCGAAAAGGAGTCGCTGTCGAACGGGCGAGCCAGCAAGCTGCTCCAACATCTGGCTGGTGACGACCGGGTCGATGAGGTCGTGGCGCTCTCGACTTGCGAAGTCGTCCAGCAGCTCCAACGCTTCGACTACGGCCCTGGCGCCGAAATCCTGGCGCCCGCGATGCTCAAACCGGTTCGGGCGCTCGAGGCGAACGCTGCTGGAGCGTGAACCGTGGGCTCGGCCCAGCCCTCCCAATCGCAGCAGGTGAACGCTGCTAAGGCGCGTCGTAGTCTGCGTAACGGGTTCATCACGCTGGTGTTGGCGGGAGCGCTGGTCGTTGGGCTGTTGTTGGCGGTGCCGGGGCTGAAGGGCGTCGCGACGACGGTGTCGCACATGAAGGCGCAGTGGGTGATCGTCGCGATCGTGCTCGAGGTCCTTTCGTGCGCCAGTTACGTGGTGGCTTTTCTGCAGGTGTTCAACCGCGCGCCGTTTCGGGTCGGTGCGCGGGTGGCGCTGAGCGAGGAGGCGTTCGGGGCGGCGGTGTCGCTCGGGGGCGCGGGGAGCCTGGCGGTGGGGGCGTGGCTGATGGTCGAGCGCGGCGCGGCGCCGGCCCGGATCGCCGAACGCTCGGCGGTGCTGTTCTGGTACACGAGCGCGATCAACGTGTTCACGTTGATCCTGGCCGGCCTGGGCCTGTTCCTGGGTCTCCCCGGTCCGAGCAACCCGTTGCTCAGCATCGTGCCGGCCGGGGTCGGCACGGTGGTGCTGATGCTGTTCTTGCTGCTGCCGCGCTACGTCGACCGGCTAGTCCGGCGGGTTGCACCGGGGCGGCTGCAGACATTCTTGATCGAAACGGCGGCCAGCATGCGCGACACAGAGCAGCTCGTGTTTCGTCCCAATTGGCGGATCGTCGGCGCGATCGGCTACCTGTGGTTCGACATCGCGGTCCTGATTGCGTGCTTTGCCGCCGCCGGCCACGTGCCGCCGCTGGCCCCGGTCGTGCTGGCCTACCAGATCGGCTATCTGTCGAACTTCCTCCCGGTCCCGGGCGGGATCGGCGTGCTCGACGGCAGCCTGATCGGCATGCTCGTCATCTATGGCGTGGACGGGACGGTGGCCACAGCGGCCACGCTCGTCTACCACGCGATCTCCCTATGGGTCCCCGCCGTCTGGGGCACAATCGCATTCTTCCTGCTGCAGAGGACCAAGAAGCAGCCGATCGTCCTCCGCAACCCGACCGAGGAACTGCAGCCCCGGTCCCACTGATGCACTCTCGCGGACGAGTCCGACTCGCTCGGGTCACCCAATCATGGGTGAACTCGCGACCCGTAGCCTAGGTCGAGGCGCATCGACTGGACGACGTGGAACGCCGCGCTGGCCGTGAAAACGTCGGCGGCGGCGAGAACGCCGGCGTACTTTGCGATGATCGGCGCCGTGGCGGCGGCCGTAACGGCGTCCAGATAGTCGCTCGCCGCGTTCCAGGTGTTCTCGCTGTCCTTGGCGAAGTACGGCGTCG
Source organism: Solirubrobacteraceae bacterium (assembly GCA_035693425.1). Lineage (GTDB taxonomy): Bacteria > Actinomycetota > Thermoleophilia > Solirubrobacterales > Solirubrobacteraceae > Palsa-465. The sequence goes on along the minus strand of DASSGR010000103.1, from coordinate 7,431 downwards.
GATCGATGGAGTCCAGCGCCTTCCGCGAGCTGTCCGCGATGTCGGCCATGTATTGCCGGTGCGTTGCGATGTCGTCGCGGGTCCCGAGCCGGCCCACGTGGCCGCCGATGAAGTGCTTCCACCGGTAGGTGAGCGCGGTGGCCGCGGCCTCGATATACCCGGGCACGTCCTCAGTGAGGTTGCTCTGGCACACCGGCACCCAGCCTGGGCTCACGATGTCGACGAGCATCAGCGTGTCGTGGTGCGGCAGGTGGATGAAGATGTTGTCCGGCGTGTGGTTGGAGCCGTGCCAGGTCAGCTCGACGCACTCGCCCCCAATCTCGAGAGTGCGATGGTCCCGGAAGGTCTCTTCGGGCGGCGGTCTCGCCGGGTCGTCGTCACGGAGCAACAGATTCCGTGTCTGCTCATGCCCAATTCGAGTGATGTCCCGACCGAATAGCGATGACGCGCCAGCGTGGTCAGCATGGTGGTGCGAATAGATGAGATGGGTCACCTGGTTGCTGACGCCGTTCGCGGCGGCGACCTGATCCACGGCGCGCTGAATGTTGTGACCAAGGGAAGGCGGCGCGTCGAACAGAACGACACCGTCGCAGGTCGTCAGGAACGCGGACTGGTACGTCCCGTCCGTAACCCAGTAGAGGTTCCCCTCGACTCGCCCGACGTAGTAGCCCTGCTCGTTGACCGGCGGACCGAGGGCCGAAGCGGGAATCGGCGTACAGTCCGAGCGCTCGCTTGGTCGTTTACGGTCCAATGTTTTGGAGCGTCGCTGTTCCGCCGCGCGTTCGAATCCTTGAAGTCCTTAGTTGGAAACCGACCCGGTCTGCGGAGAGTGGCGGTGGCGTGAACGACAGTCGGGGGCTTTGCGCCCGCAGCAAATCAACTCACGGGACGTTTCGGACGCGCGGGCCTGCTCGAGCGCGAAGATATGAGCGGAATGTCGCTACCGGTTCATTCGCCAGGAGGGCCGCTGCTCGGTAGGGCACGCGAGCGCGAGGTCCTTGATCGGCTGCTGGAGGGTGTTCGCGCTGGGCACGCTGGGGTATTGGTGATGCAAGGGGAAGCGGGTGTCGGCAAGACCGTGCTGCTCGGGTACGCGGTCGCTGCTGCAAGCCGGTTTCGGGTCGCTAGGACGTTTGGGGTTGAGGCGGAGATGGAGCTTCCGTTCGCGGCGGCCCAGCAGTTGTGTGCTCCGTTCCTCGATCTCGCGGAGCGTTTGCCGCAGCCCCAACGCGAGGCGCTCGGCGTCGCGTTCGGGATGAGTGGTGGGCGTGCGCCTGACCCGTTTCTTGTCGGGTTGGCGGTGCTGGGGTTGTTGGCCGAGGCCGCCGAGGATCAGCCTCTCCTATGTGTCATTGACGACGCGCAGTGGCTCGATAGCGCCTCTGCGCGGACCCTGGCGTTCGTGGCTCGCCGTCTGTTGGCAGAGAAGATCGCGCTGGTGTTCGCGACCCGAGCGCTGGGCGAGTGGCTCGCCGGCTTGCCGGAGCTCCACGTTGACCCGTTGGGGCGTCGTGATGCGAGGGCCTTGTTGGAGTCGGTCTTGCCGGCCCGGTTGGATGAGAGCGTCGTGGAGCGGATCGTCGCCGAGGCGCGCGGAAATCCGCTCGCCCTGCTGGAGCTCCCGCGCGGGTTGAGCCCGGCACAGCTCGCGGGTGGGTTTGGCTTGCCGACGAGCGCGTCGGTGTCGGCCGAGATCGAGGAGGAATATGCGCGGCGGCTGGCTGGGCTGACGTCCGATGAGCGACGCTTGTTGCTCGTCGCTGCCGCTGACCCGGTGGGCGATCCGGCGCTGGTGTGGCGCGCGGCTGAGCGGCTCCGGATCCCGGAGTCGGCTGCGCAGACTGTCGAGTCCGAAGGGTGGTTGGCGCTGTCTCCTCGAGTGGTGTTTCGCCACCCGCTGGTTCGCTCAGCTGTCTACGGGGCCGCCACGCTGGCTGGCCGTCGCGAGGTCCACCGCGCTCTTGCGGAGGTGACCGACCCACAGCTCGACCCGGATCGGCGCGCCTGGCACCGCGCACAGGCTGCGGCCACGCCCGACGAGAACGTCGCCGTGGAACTGGAGCGTTCCGCAGACCGGGCACAGGCGCGCGGCGGAGCGGCCGCCGCCGCTGCTTTCCTCGAGCGCGCGGTCGCGCTTACGCCCGAACCCTCGCGCCGCGCCGGACGCGCGCTAGCCGCTGCCGCGGCGATGCGCGATGCCGGCGACCTTGACGCCGCAATCGGGCTGTTGGCAGATGTCGAGGCAGGCGCGCTCGGCGAGCTCGGAAGCGCCCGGGCCGACCTTTTGCGAGCCCAGATCGCGTTAGCGGAACAGCGGGGCAGCGAAGCGGGGAGCTTGTTCTTGAGCGCGGCGAGTCGCCTCGAGAGACTCGATCCCTCGCTCGCCCGCGAGACCTACCTCGCGGCGCTCGGGGGCGCCATGACCAACGACGTTCAAGTCGTCGGCGGTGCGCCCGCGGTCGCGGCCGCCGCGCGGGCGGGGCCACCCGCCGCCGTGCCGCCACGGACGGTCGACCTGCTGCTCGACGCGTTCGCGATCCGTTTGACCGATGGATACGCGGCCGCGGCGCCTGCGCTCGCTCGGGCTCTCGAACGTCTGCTCGCGACGGACGCCTCGTATGAGGATCTCGGTCGATGGCTGTCGTTCTCCAGTATTAGAGACGGCATCAACTTAGCCCTTGAACTGTGGGACGACGAGGCCGGGCATGTACTCGCTGCCCGTCAAATGGAGGCCGCCCGCGACACGGGCGCACTCGTGCATCTGTATTTCGCCCTTAGCTTGTTGGCGGGGAGCCAGATCCTCGCCGGCGAATTAACCGCGGCTGCGCTGCTGACCGACGAGGCACGCCTGATCGCGGAGGCGACCGGAACCCCACCCCATGTGAATACACCGATGATCCTAGCCGCCTGGCGAGGCGACGAGGCGCACGCGTCCGAGCTGATCTCAGCCAACTCGGAAGAGGCGTCCAGGAGGGGATGGACATCCAACAACTACGCGAGAGCTGTGCTCTACAACGGCCTCGGCCGATTTGACGCCGCGCGCGACGCAGCGTCGGAGGCGTGGCAGCGCGACCCGCTCGGAGCGGGAACGATGCTGGTGCCAGAGCTGGCCGAGGCGGCGTCTAGGAGCGGTGATCGAGCCCTGCTCCAGTCCACCCTGGACTGGCTCTCGGAGCGCACGGGCGCGATCAGCTCCGGGTGGGCGAGTGGAATCGAGGCGCTCGTGCGCGCGCTGCTCAGCGACGGCGACCTCGCCGACACTCTGTACCGCCAGTCGATCGAACACCTGTCCGGCACCCGTTTGCGACCTCAGCTCGCCCGGACTCATCTGCTTTACGGCGAGTGGCTTCGCCGTGAGCGCCGACGTATTGACGCTCGGGAGCAACTGCGAACCGCCTACGAGTTCTTCAGAGACTCTGGAGTGGACGGGTTCGCCGAGCGCGCGCGGCTCGAGCTGGAGGCGACAGGTGAGCATGCCCGCAAGCGGACCGTGGACACCCTCGACGACCTCACCCCGCAGGAGACGCAAGTCGCTCGGCTAGCGGCCCAAGGGGAGACGAACCGAGAGATTGCCGCTCGGCTGTTCATCAGCGCGAGCACCGTCGAGTACCACCTGCGTAAGGCGTTCCGCAAGCTCGGCGTCAAGTCGCGGACACAGCTCGCGCGGCGTACGTTCTAAGTGGCCGAGAGATATGCACGGCCCCAGCGCGTCCGTCTCGGTTCAGAGCCGGATTCGCGCCGCCGGCGGGTCCGGCCTTATCGCATGCGGCTGATGACCTGGTTCGTGTCGAAATAATCCCGCCAAGCGCTGATCTTGCCGTCAGTGACCTCGAAGGTCCCCATGACCTGCAGCTCGAACGACTTATCAGGAAGCGTGAAGACGTCCACCCGCTCGGTCATAACGACCGGACCATTTGCCGCGATGTTCATGACGCGAAAGTCGATGCTCTCGATGCCCGGCGGTCCAGGACGAACGAACGAGTCGATGTTGTCGGCGATGGCGTCCCTGCCAGCGACCGGCTCCAGCGGGATGTTGTGGTAGACAGCGTCATCGGTGAAGAACGCGGCTAGCTCGGCGGTCCCGACATTGTCAGACCACGCCGCGCAGAACCTGCGCACTACCTCGATCGGGCTCTCCATCTGGCTCCTCCTACGGTCGTTTTTTGCTCTTCGTGCGAGAACGCACTCCGTATCCGGACAAGCCGATCGTGGCGGCCACGCGCACGCTTCGAATCCCGGAATTCCCTAGTCCGTGACCGAACGTCGTCCTTGGTAATCCCTCGTGGGGCAGTGTCGAGTGTCGGGGCCGGAGACGCGGCGCGTCACGGTAGGGTCGGCGGGAGGCGCCTGAGCCGCACGGCTGACCGCCACGACGCGGCGCTCGAGACTTCCGCTCTCGGGGAATCAGGGGGCGAATCCGGAATCAGGAAGCAGGAGCGTCGCTGATCGAGCTGCCCGGGTCGAGCTGGGTTTTCAGAATCGGTGGCGGGTGTGGCTGAACGTGCCCTTACCGAACGCGAGGATCTTGGTGGGCGTCACCGAGAAGACAAGTGCGGCACCCGGCTGGTGGTGAAAGGCGCCGTCGCGGGCCTCATATCGCCATCGGCCGTCCCACTTTGTGGCCCACGCGCCGGCTAGGCGTTTGAGCCGGTCGTCGTCGGTGACTTGGTCGGCGTCGCCTTCGATCACGATGTCGATTCCCTTGTCCCAGTCGTTGCAGCCTGTCGTGAGAATCACGTGTGGGTTGCTAGCGAGGTTGATCGCTTTCTGCTCGGCGGCCCCGGTGCAGAAGTGGATCGCGCCGTCGAGCCAGACAGCGACTAGCGGCGTGACATGCGGTCGACCGTCGGCTCGGACCGTCGTGATCCAAAACAGCTCGGCTGCTTCGAGCAGGCGCCGGGTCTCGTCCCATCCGGTGGCGACTGCGCCCGGTTCGCTGAAGCGCTGATCGAGTGTTGTCACTGGTACGTTCACGGTGATCCTCCCTTGGCTGATCGCGTGCGATCAGCTCAGCGTCGCGGTGACTGATGTATAGAGACCGGCCGCGATCGGCAGACTCATCGCTCTCGGAGGCTCGGGCCTTCGCCGACCGCGCCGCTGGCAGCAAAAGCGGGTGTGCCGCGATCCGCGTGGTCGCACGTCGCGCCGCGGGGCTTGGGATCGCCTGCTGGGCTAAATCCCCAGCCCGGCGGCGACTCAGTAGCTATTGGACGACCATCAGCGAGTTGCCTTCTGGGTCGCGCAGCCAGAACAGCGGTGGCACGGGGTCGCCCATACGGCTGACCTCTGCGTCGACGTCCACCCCATTGGCCTTGAGCTCGGCGTGATAGGCATCGATGTCGTCGGTCTGCAGCCCGATGCCTGTTTCGCGGTTGCCGGTCGATCCGCCCGGGGATGGCGGGACGACGGCGATCGTGGTCGCCGCGTCGGCTGGCGCCACCTCGACCCAGCGGTATCCCTCCTCGGGCCCGAAAGGCACGTCGATGCGCTTCTCGAAGCCAAGCTGCTGGGTATAGAACTCGATCGCACGCTCCTGATCGGAGACCGGGATAACTACTGTGCTGATCTTGTTGACGCGGGGCTTTGTGCTGGTCACGACTCCTCCTAGGGGTTGGGGCTCACAACCGCTGAGACCGCCAAATCCAGTGAAGTTCATCGCGGCTGGCTCGGGGAACGCGATGCGTAACGTGGGGCGCCCGCATTCCGCGCATTCCGAGACAAAGCGAGCGCGTCGTCCACCAGCTTGCTGCTGGCGACGTTGTGGAGGAGACTGCTCACGGGGTCAAACGACGCACGGCGCACGAGAGGAGCTGACATGGCCAGCCAGCGCGACGAGAACAAACCGACGATCGTCCTTGTGCACGGCGCATGGGCGGATGCGACGGGCTTTGACGCCGAGATCCGCGCTCTCCAACGCGAAGGATTTCGCGCCATCGGATTCGCCAACCCGCTTCGCGACCTCGCCGGCGACTCGGCCTACCTCGTCGAGTTCCTGCGAACGCTGACCGGCCCGATCGTGCTCGTCGGCCACTCCTACGGCGGCAACGTCATCTCGACCGCCGCGACCGGCAACGAGCAGGTCAAGGCACTCGTCTATCTCAACGGATGGATGTGCGACGAGGGCGAGAGCCAGCAGGAGCTCCTCGAGAGGTTCGAAGGCAGCCTCGTGGGGCCGTCGATCAGGCCCGTGCCGTTCACCAGCGCGGACGGGAGCGAGGGCGCGGACCTCTTCCTCGACCCCGGGGCGTTCCGGGAGGCCTTCGCCGCCGACGTGGACCAGGCCACGGCGGACGTCATGGCCGCTGCGCAGCGGCCGTATGCCGCCGCCGCGTTCGCCGGCGCGCCGTCGAGCCCGCCGGCGTGGAAGACACTGCCGTGCTGGTACCTGCTCGGTACGGAAGACAAGGCGATCCCGCCGGCGCTCCAACGGTTCATGGCCGAGCGCGCGAACGCGACGATCGTGGAGGTGCCGGCCTCTCACGTTTCGTTCGTGTCGCAGCCCGACGCCGCGACCCAGCTCATTCTTCAGGCCGTCGAGGCGACCATGACCACGGCGAGTCGCCCATAAAGTCCCGCACACGCGGCAGTAGTAGAGCGTTGGACGCCTTGTCTCCTCCCCGAGATACGACCGTGTGATCGAGTGCCGTCGGGCCGTCGGCTTAGGGGGCCACTTTGGCGGCGCCGAGGGCTCTCGATCGCCCAGATTGCGCAGCGCCTCGGCCGCTCGCCCCCGAGGGTCAAGGCCTGCTCCCTCTGCGGCCTTTGTGACGACGGCGTGATCGGCGGGCCCTGGCTAAGCTGCTGCGGCCATCGCCAGGTTCAGGACGTTCATGTTGCCGGTCGCCCACTGGAGGGTGAAGGTCAATCCGGAGATCCGCCACCCGTCCGGGGTCCGCTTGAGCTGGTAGATGTGTCGACCGCCGACGGTCCAGATGGGGCCACCCGACGCGTTGGCAAGCACGTGGGTGCCCTGCATGTTGGCGGTGCAGGTCGCCTCATCGCCGTCGACGCTGATCACGTGATTGGTGATCTGGTGGTGGACTGCGTCCATCGCCTGCAGCGTTTGGCGCCATCCCTCGACGAACTGCGCGACGGGAGCGGTGTATGGCTCGCCGCCAGTGAGCGATGTGCGGTCGTGGTAGACCGTCTCGGTGAACAGCTGCCCCATCGCGTCCCAGTCCTTGGCGTCGATCGCGAGCGACAGACGTCCGATCAGCTCGATGATCGCAAGGCGGTCCTCGAGCCCGGCGGCGGTGGAATCTGACGTCGTCGTCGTCATCTTTGCTCCCTCTTGTGGCGGGTGTGAGCTTGGTCTATCTCTGCGAAGCGACGAGATCCACCGCGAGATGGCGAAACGCCGATCCAGTCGGGAAGGCATCTTCGTCACAGCACGCGTGCAGCATTCCGATCGGTCAGGCGACCACGCATCAC
>DASSGR010000102.1:0-16528 GCA_035693425.1 Solirubrobacteraceae bacterium | reverse complement strand
GCGTGTGGTTCGTCGTCGTCGTCTTCGTCTCCGGGTTCGTCGGGGTCGGGCGGGTCGACGGCGCCGGGGGTGACGGCGACGTCGATCACGTTCGGGTCCCATCAGCCGTTGACGGGTCCGGCGGCGCCGGGGTATTCGGAGATCGCGCCGGCGTCGCAGGCGTTTTTCAATTACGTAAACGCGCACGGCGGCGTCAACGGCCGCAAGATCCACCTGATCTACAAAGACGACGCGTATAACCCGACCAACACCGTCAACGTCACCCACCAGCTGGTCTTGCAAAACCACGTGTTCGGGATCTTCGAGGGGCTGGGGACGCCGACGCACACCAAGGTCGTCAGCTACCTGAACGCGTCAAAGGTTCCCGACCTGTTCGTCGCGTCGGGGTGCGCGTGCTGGGACGACGGCACCAAACAGCCCTACACGTTCGGGTGGCAGCCCAACTACACGATCGAGGGCAAGATCCTGGGGCAGTACATCAAGCAGCACTTCTCAGGCCAGCCGGTCGCGGTGCTCTACCAAGACGACGACTTCGGCCAGGGCGGCCTGGCCGGCATCGCCGCGGAGCTGCCCGCCTCACAGATCGTCTCAAAACAGGCGTATCAGTCGGGCACGACCACGCTGGCGCCGCAGATCACCCAGATCAAAACGTCAAAAGCCAAGGTGCTGGTCCAGTTCACCGTCCCGATCTACACCGCGATCGCCGAACTCACCAGCTTCACGCTCGGCTACAAGCCCCAGCTCGTCGTCTCCAACGTCGGGATCGACCCGACCACCGTCGGCGGGCTGCTCAAGGTCGTCTCCAAAGGCAAAGCGTCGGGCACCGGCCTGATCGAAGGCGCGATCACCGACGGCTACCTCCCCTCCACCGCCGACACCCAAAACCCCTGGATCCAACTATTTATAAAGATCCACGACCAATACGACAAACAAGCCCCCTTTGACGGCAACGTCGAATACGGCATGGCCAACGCCTACACCCTCGTCCAAGCCCTAACCGCCGCCGGCAAAAACCTCACCCGCCAAGCGATCATCAACGCGATCAACCAACAAGGCGCCAAATGGACCGGCCCCGGCCTCGTCCCCTACCGCTACTCACAAACCGACCACGGCGGCTTCTCAGGCACCCAAATCGGCCACATCAAAAACGGCAAAATCGTCCTCACCGGCACCCCCCTAACCACCACCCCAGACCCCACCAGCCCCATCACCCCCTACACCACACCCCAACCCGCCCCACCCCCAAACGGGGTGCCCAGCAACTAGGTCACCCCAGGCCCGACGCTGACGGGTACTCGATCGTGCGCAGGACGCGGGCGGGCGCGCCTGCGGCGATCGAGAACGGCGGGATGTCCGCGGTGACTACCGAGTTGGCGCCGATCACCGACCGCTCGCCGACCGTCACCCCGCTGGTGATCACCACGTGGGCCCCGCACCACACGTTGTCGCCGATGCGGGTCGGGCCCTTGGTCGTGAATCCCTGCCAGGGGACCGGCTTGTGGGGGTCGTCGAACCGATGGGAGCCGTCGCTGATGAAGCAGCCGTTGGCGAACATGCAGTGGTCTCCGATCTCGACGAGTTCGAGCGCCGCGACCATCACCCCGATGTTCAAGAAGGTTCCGCCGCCGATCCGGATCCGCGCCGCTCCCGGAGCCGTCAGCCACACGTCGGGCTCCAACACGGTGTGCGGCCCGACCTCGAGCCGGCGCTCGAGCAGCGCCTCGAGCACGTTGCCGTGCACGGGCCAACGCACGAACGCCTCCCGGCGCGCGAACTCCCAGTGAATCCGGGCGCGGTTCCACGGCAGCGAGTTGCGTTCATACCAGCGCCACTTCTGCGCCCACAGCTTCAGGCGGGCGAGGTCGGCGTCCATTGTCGGCGAGCCCCGCGGCTCCTGTCCGCTTAGCGGGCGCCCGCCGCGGCGCGCCTGCGCGGAGCGGCCCGTCGCGGCGCCGGCTTGGGAGCCTTGGCCTCCGGCGCCGGAAGCACGTCGGCGAGGAATCCCCCGGTGTACGAGTCTTGGACCTTGGCGACCTGCTCGGGCGTGCCGGTGGCGATCACGCGCCCACCCTCCTCGCCCCCCTCGGGTCCGAGGTCGATGAGCCGGTCGGCGACCTTGATCACGTCGAGGTTGTGCTCGATCACGACCACCGAGTTGCCGGCGTCGACCAACCGCTCAAGCACCTCGAGCAGCCGCTGGATGTCCGCGAAGTGAAGCCCCGTGGTGGGCTCGTCGAGGATGTACAGGGTCCGGCCCGTTGCGACCTTCGAGAGCTCGGCGGCCAGCTTGACGCGCTGTGCCTCGCCGCCTGACAGCGTGGTTGCCGGCTGACCCAGCCGCATGTACCCAAGCCCGACGTCGTTCAGGGACTCGACCCGGCGGCGGATCTTCGGGATGTGCTGGAAGAACTCGAGCGCCTCCTCGATCGGCATCTCGAGGACGTCGGCGATCGTCTTGCCCTTGAACCGCACCTCTAGCGTCTCGCGGTTGTAACGCTTGCCGTGACATTGCTCGCACGGCACGTACACGTCGGGCAGGAAGTGCATCTCGATCTTGATCTGACCATCGCCTCGGCACACCTCGCAGCGCCCGCCCTTGACGTTGAACGAGAACCGCCCCGGCTTGTACCCCCGGGCGCGCGCCTCCTGGGTTTTGGAGAACAGCTCGCGGATCTGGTCGAACAGCCCGATGTAGGTTGCGGGGTTTGACCGCGGCGTGCGGCCGATCGGCGACTGGTCGACGGAGATGATCTTGTCGAGCTGGTCGAGGCCTTCGATCCGCCGGTGCACGCCTGCACGCTGTCGCGTCCGGTGCAGTCTGTTGGCGACGGCCTTCAACAGCACCTCGTTGACGAGCGTCGACTTCCCCGAGCCCGACACGCCGGTGACGCAGGTCAGCACCCCGAGCGGCACCTTGACGTCGATGTTCTTCAGGTTGTGCTGGGAGGCGCCCCCGATCGTGATGTAGCCGCTCGGCTTGCGACGCGTCCTTGGCGTCTCGATCACGCGCGTGCCCGCGAGGAACTGCCCGGTCAGCGACTCCCGCACCTTCTCGACCTCGGCCGCCGTTCCTTGCGCGACCACATACCCGCCGTGCTCTCCGGCAGCCGGACCCATGTCGACGAGGTGGTCGGCTGCGCGCATCGTGCCCTCGTCGTGCTCGACCACGAGCACCGTGTTGCCGAGGTCTCGCAGCCGCTCGAGCGTCGCGATCAGCTTCTCGTTGTCGCGCTGGTGCAGCCCGATCGACGGCTCGTCGAGGATGTACAACACCCCGACCAGCGACGAGCCGATCTGCGTGGCCAGGCGGATCCGCTGGGCCTCCCCACCCGACAGCGTCGCCGCGGCGCGCTCCATCGACAGGTACCCGACGCCGACGTTCTCGAGGAACTGCAGCCGCTCCTCGATCTCGCGCAGCACCAGCCGCGCGATCCGACGGTCGTGCTCTGACAGCTCGAGCTCGCGCACCCAGGTGAGCGCCCGGCGCGCCGACAGCGCCGTGAAGCGGTGGATCGCGGTGTCGCCGATCAGCACCGCGCGCGACTCGGGCCGCAGCCGCGCGCCCTTGCACTCCGGGCAGGGCCGCAAGGTCATGTACTCCTCGATCTTCTCGCGCGCCCAGTCTGAGTCGGTCTCGCGATAGCGTCGCTCCAGGTTGGGGACGATGCCCTCGAACGTCGTCGAGTACGAGCGGCGCCGGCCGAACCGGTTGCGGTAGGAGACCTGCAGGCGCTGGCCGTTGGTGCCGTACAGGAAGAACTCCTGGCACTCGGGCGGCAGCTTCTCCCAGGGCACCTCCAGATCGATGTCGTAGCGCTCGGCGATCGCCTGGGTTAGCTGGTCGTAGTAGTCCGATGCACTCGCCGTCCACGGCGCGAGCGCGCCTTCGGCGATCGACAGCGTCGGGTCCGGGACGACCAGCTCCGGGTCGATCTCCATCTGGGATCCGAGGCCGGTGCATCGCGGGCACGCCCCGTGCGGCGAGTTGAAGCTGAAGATTCGCGGCTCGAGCTCGACCAGGCTCGGCCCGTGCACGGGGCAGGCGAACTTCTCCGAGTAGGTCTGGATCGTGTTGGCGTCGACGAGCTCGATCTCGACCAGCCCGTCGGCGAGCGCCACGGCTGTCTCAATCGAGTCAGCCAGCCGCTTTCGCAGCTCGCCCTTCATCACCAGCCGGTCGACGACCACGGCGATGTCGTGCTTGTACTTCTTGTCGAGCGCGATCTCCTCGTCGAGTCGGCGCAGCTCCCCGTCGATCTTGACGCGCCCGAACCCCTCCGCTCGCAGCTCGTCGAGCTGCTTTCCGTACTCGCCCTTGCGTCCCCGGACGATCGGCGCGAGCACCATGAACCGGGTCCCTTCCTCGAGCTCCATCACCTGGTCGATGATCTGCTCGGCCGACTGGCCGCTGATCGGACGCCCGCAGACGTGGCAGTGGGGGTGACCGATCCGCGCCCACAACAGCCTCAGGTAGTCGTATATCTCGGTGACCGTCCCGACCGTCGAGCGCGGGTTGCGCGACGTCGTCTTCTGGTCGATCGAGATTGCCGGCGACAGCCCCTCGATCGAGTCCACGTCGGGCTTGTCCATCTGGCCCAGGAACTGCCGGGCGTACGCCGACAGCGACTCGACGTACCGGCGCTGTCCCTCCGCGTAGATCGTGTCGAACGCCAGCGACGACTTTCCGGACCCCGACAGGCCGGTGATGACCGTCAGCGACCCCCTCGGGATGCTGACCGTAATGTCCTTGAGATTGTGTTCCCGAGCGCCCGAGACGACTAACTGGTCCACATAATCCAGTCTAGATGATCGAACAGACGTTCCCATCGGTCAAACCCCGCTCGATCCGGGAAATGACCGGTGCGGCGGGCGCTCGTCAGCCCTGCACGCTCTCATAGACCTCGTCGAGCAGCGCAGCCCGATCGGAGAGCTTGAAGTTCTGCGCCAGATAGCGGTCGGTCTCCTCACGCGAGGTGCCGTCGAGGGCCATGTTGAGTGCGATCAGGCGCGCACCCTCGACGTCTTCGCCGGCACCGCCCGTGGGGTCGCGGTGGACGGTGGCGCCGGCAGTCGGCGGGGCAACGCTCCTCGACCCGGTGTCCGGCGGCGCCGCGGAATCGACCCCCGCATCGGCAGCGGCCGCCGCTGCGGCCACCTCACCGGCATCGACGCCGTACAGCTCGGCCGCGTCATGGACCTCGGGGTCGATGCGCTCATCCGCTGCGGCGGCCTGGACGGCGGCGGGCGCCGGCTCGGCCTCGAAGCGCGCGGGCGCGACCGCTTCTCGGACCTCGCCAAGATTCGCGTCCAGACTGCGCAGGTCGGCGTCGATCCGGCTGGCGCCCGCCTTCAGCGACTCGAACACAGAGCCCAACTCGTTCTCCATTGCGTCGATCCGCGCGAGCAGCTCATTCGTCGCTGTGCCGACCTTGTCGATGTACTCGCGCGCCTCGGTGGTCGCGCGGTCCCGGGTCGACTTCGCCTCGCTGTTTGCATCAGCGCGGATCTCGCGGGCGTCATCCTCGGCCAGCCGATGGATCTCCGCGGCGCTGTTCTCGGCCGCGTCGATGATCGCTCGCACCTGCTCGCTGGAGGAGCTCGCCAGCGACTCGGTGCGCTTGCGCGCCGCGCGCTTGAGCTCTTCGACCTCCTCGGAGATCGCTGTCAGGTGCGCATCAACAGCAGCCGGCTCGTAGCCGCGGCGCCCGACGGGGAAGTCCTTCTTCTCGATGCTCTGTCGATCAAGCGCCACTCGAGCCACCTCCGATCACGATTGCGTCGCGGAGGCTAGCCGATGGGAGCGCGGCCTTTGCGCCTATCCGCCTGCTCGGCATCCAGCCTCACCTTTCCGGCGGGGCGCAAATCATCCGGCTGCGACAGCCTGATCGAGCTGGCGCTTGAGATCGCGGATCTCGTCGCGCAGCTTGGCCGCGTACTCGAACCGCAGCTCTTCGGCCGCGACGAGCATCTCCTCCTCGAGCTCGACGATCGTCTTCTCGATCTCCGCGGGATCCATGCCCTCCACCTGCCGCCTGCGTCGACGCGAGCGCGGCACCTTGGACTCCGACTGGAGGAACTCCGCGATGTCGGAGATCCCCTTGACGATCGTCTCCGGAGTGATCCCGTGCTGCTCGTTGTAAGCGCGCTGGATCGCGCGCCGCCGGTCGGTTTCGCCCAGTGCTGCGCGCATAGCAGCCGTTTCCTTGTCGGCGTACATCACGACCTTGCCCTCGACGTTTCGCGCCGCTCGCCCGATCGTCTGGATCAGCGACGTCTCGCCCCGCAGGAAGCCCTCCTTGTCGGCGTCGAGGATCGCAACGAGGGACACCTCCGGCAGGTCGAGCCCCTCGCGCAGGAGGTTGACTCCGACCAGGACGTCGAATTCGCCCAAACGCAGCTGACGGATGATCTGGATCCGCTCCAGGGTGTCGATCTCCGAGTGCAGGTAACGCACGCGGAACCCCATCTCGAGCAGGTAGTCGGTGAGATCCTCGGACATCTTCTTGGTCAGCGTCGTCACCAACGTGCGCTCGTCGCGGTCCACCCGCTGCCGGATCTCGTTCATCAGATCGTCGATCTGGTTGCGCGTCTCGCGCACCTCGACATCGGGGTCGACGATGCCCGTCGGGCGGACGATCTGCTCGACGATCCGGGGCGAGTGCCGGCGCTCGTAATCGCCCGGGGTGGCGGAGACGAACACCATTTGTGGGGTGATCGACAGGAACTCCTGGAACGTCTGCGGCCGGTTGTCGAGCGCGCTCGGCAGCCGGAAGCCGTAGTCGACCAGGGTCTGCTTGCGCGAGCGGTCGCCCTCGTGCATGCCGCCGATCTGGGGGACGGTCTGATGCGACTCGTCGATGAAGCAGACGAAGTCGTCGGGGAAGTAGTCCAGCAGGCAGTACGGCCGGTCGCCGGCGTTGCGCCCGTCGAGAATCCTCGAGTAGTTCTCGATCCCCGAGCAGAAACCGAGCTCGCGGAGCATCTCCATGTCGTACTGGGTGCGCTGGCGCAGGCGATGCGACTCCAGCAGCTTGCCCTGGGCCTCCAGCTCGGCGCAGCGCTCGTTGAGCTCGCGGCCGATCTCGGCGACCGCGTCCTCGATCATGCCCTCGCGGACGTTGTAGTGAGAGGCCGGCCAGATCCCGACGTGCTCGAGCCCGTCCTCGAGCACCTCGCCGGTGACCGGGTCGAAGTGCTGCAGATGCTCGACCTCGTCACCGAACAGCACGATCCGGTAAGCCGTCTCCGCGTACGCCGGGAACACCTCGAGCGTCTCGCCCCGCACACGGAACGTCCCGCGCGACAGGGCGGTGTCGTTACGGGTGTACTGGATCGAGACAAGCTTTCGCAGCAGCTTGTCGCGGTCGATGTACTCCCCCACCCGCAGCGTCTGCAGGTTCTCGTCGTAGACCTCCGGCGAGCCGAGGCCGAAGATGCACGACACACTGGCCACGATAACCACGTCGCGCCGGGCGAACAGCGCCGCCGTCGCGGAGTGGCGCAGCCGGTCGATCTCCTGGTTGATCGCCGAGTCCTTCTCGATGTACAGGTCCTTGCTCGGGACGTACGCCTCGGGCTGGTAGTAGTCGTAGTAGGAGACGAAGTACTCGACCGCGTTGCGGGGGAAGTAGGTGCGGAACTCGTTGCAGAGCTGCGCCGCCAGCGTCTTGTTGTGGGCGATCACAAGCGCCGGTTTCTGGACGGCCTCCATCGTCGCCGCCATCGTCATCGTCTTGCCCGTCCCGGTGGCGCCGAGCAGGGTCAGATAGCGCTCGTTGGCGTTGATCCCCTCCGCCAACGACTCGATCGCCGCCGGCTGGTCGGCGGTCGGACGATAGGCGGCATCTAGCTCGAACTTTGGCATCGGAGGACACCATTGAGCGTAGCGGGCATTGAGGTCAGGATCTGACCTCGAGCGCCGGGTCAGGCGGGCCGCGCGTACGCCCGAATGTACGCTGGCGCCGGCAGCGAGCAGGCGGCGTCAGGCACCGGCTCCCCGAAGCTCGTGGTGATCGGCAGCTGGCCCGCCCACACCGGCAGGCCCATGTCGGCGCTGGCGTCGCCCGGCGGCCCGGTCCGGATCTTCGCCGACGCCTCGTCGATCTCGAGCTCGATCACCTCGGTCGCCTTGAGCTCCTTGCGGCTGGGACCGCGAGCGTCGTCGGAGCGGCCCGGGACGATGTGCTCGACGAGCGCACGCAACGCTCGGTCCTTGCGCTCGGGGTCCTGGATCGCCCGTCCCTGGCCGAGGATCACGACCGACCGGTAGTTCATCGAGTGGTGAAAGGCGGAACGCGCCAGCACCAGCGCGTCGATCAGCGTGACCGTGAGGCACATCGGGACGCCGTCAGCCAGCGTGCTGAGCAGCCGGCTGAGCGGGGAGCCGTGCAGGTACACGCGCTCGCCATCGCGCGCGTACAGGACCGGGATCACGAACGGTTGCCCGTCGTCGCCGACCACGCCGACGTGCCCGACCATCCCCTCGTCGAGGATCGAGTGGACCGTGGCCCGCCGATAGTTGCCGCGACCGGCACGCCGTCGCACTTTCGTGCGCCCAGTTTTGTTATAGTACGTAGTCATGGTTGCAGTAGAACAATATCACGGAATCTATGGGGCGACTGCGCGCGAGATCGCGGCCAGTGCCGAGTCAGCGATCCGCGACGGCGCGCTCGCCTCGGGCGACGCGCTCCCCACGGTCCGCGGCTTGGCGGCGGCCCTGGGCACGAGCCCGGCGACCGTCAACTCCGCCTACCGGATGCTGCGCGAGCGCGGGTTCGTGGTCGGCGACGGTCGCCGCGGCACCAGGGTGGCGCCCCGGCCGGCCCTGCGAGCCACGGGCGGAGAGGGCTCCCCTCCCCCGGTCCCAGCCCGCGCGGACCTCAGTATCGGACTCGCCGATCCGGCGCTGCTGCCCTCGATCGCGCCAGCGTTGGCGCGCATCGACATCGAGGCCAAGCTCGGGGTCTCCGGGCTGGAGGCCGCCGATCCGGACCTGCTCGGCGCTGCCCGTCTCGGGTTCGAGGGTGACGGCGTTCCGTCGGACGCACTCGCGGTCGTGTCGGGCGCGATGGACGGCGTGGAGCGCGTGCTCGAGGCGCACCTCCGCCCGGGCGACCGGGTGATCGTCGAGGATCCTTGTTATCCGCCGATCCGCGACGTGCTGCTGGCCCTGGGCCTCGTGCCGGTCCCCGTCGCGGTCGACGACACAGGGATGATCCCGGACCTATTCGGGGCGGCCCTTGACCGCCGCGTGCAGGCGGTCGTGACCGTGCCTCGCGCCCAGAACCCGCTAGGCGCAGCCATCGACGAACAGCGCGCCGGCGAGCTGCGTGTGCTGCTGGCGTCCCATCGAGACGTCCTGATCGTGGAGGACGACCACGCGAGCCTCGTGGCCGGTGCGCCCTTCCTGAGCCTGGCCGGCAGCTCGTGGCCACGGTGGGCGGTGATCCGCGCGCTGTCGAAGATGCTTCACCCCGATCTGCGCGTCGCCCTGCTCGCCGGCGACCCGACGACGATCGCCCGCGTCGAGGGCCGGCAGGCACTCGGGCCGCGCTGGGTCAGCCACATCCTTCAGGCGACCGCGGCCGAGCTGCTCCGAGATCCCGGGTTCGACGAGATCGTCACTCGCGCCCGCGAGGCCTACGCGGGCCGGCGCCAGGCGCTGATCGGGGCGCTCGCCGAGCACGACGTGCCCGCTCACGGACGGTCGGGACTGAACGTGTGGGTCCCGGTGCGCGAAGAGGCGCCAGTCGCGCGTGCGTTGCTCGACGCGGGCTGGCTGGTGACGGCCGGAGAGCAGTTCAGGTTCGCCTCGGGACCCGGGATCCGGGTCACCACCGCGACGCTCGACGAGGGCGACGCATCCGATGTCGCCGCGGTGATCGCGGCGGTCGAACACGCGGGACGACCCCGGCGCGCGTATTGAACTATCGGTAGCCGAGCTGGCTGGCGTACGTGTGCCGGTATTGGCGCTGCGCGTGCAGCACGCGCTGCACGTAGGCGCGGGTCTCGGGGAACGGGATCGCCTGGATCGTCATCTGGCGGCCTCGCCGTCGCGCGTCCGCGACCCAGCGGTCGACGTTCGCCTCGCCGCCGTTGTAGGCAGCCAGCGCCAGCACGGTCTTGCCGTCGTAGTGGTCGAGCAGAAAGCGCAAGTAGTAGCTGCCGTAGGCGATGTTGACCTGCGGCGTGCCGAGATCAGCGATCGTGAACGTGGTGGCGCCGGACTTGTGGGCCAGGAACTCCGCCGTCTGGGGCAGGATCTGCATCAGGCCCTGCGCCCCCGCTGCCGAAGGCCGCGGGTCGAATTTGGTCTCGGCGTAGATCACGCCCGCGACGAGCGCCGGGTCGAGGTGCTTCTCGGCCGCCTGCTGGCGAATCACGTCCGCGTTGGTGAGCGGCAGGTTGAACTCGGTAACTGCCTTGCGGAACAGCGGCGCCGCGAGGATCACCACAAACGCGGTCGCTGCGAGCGCGACCACCGCGAGCACCCTGCGGCGCCTGCGCAGGACCGTGCGACGCCGGGCGGACCCTCGTCCGCCGCCTCGACGGGCGGCTCCGCTCGTGGCGATCGGCGCCACTACTCGAGCCTCCTCACTGCTGCGTCCTCCTCACCGGCGACGGCCTCAGGGGCCCAGCATGTCAAGAACGGCCGACAACTTCGACTCCAGGGCGCCGATCGAATCGTCATTGGAGACCACATATGTCGCTCGCTCCGCTTTTTCCTGCTGGGAAAGCTGGCGCCTGGACCGCTGCGCGAGCGCCTCGTGCCCCCGTGAGCCGGCGCGCTGCGCTCTGACGTCTTCGTCGGCCACGACTGCGATCGTCGCGTCGAACACGCTCTCCATGCCGGACTCGAACAGCAGCGGCACCTCGACGACGGCGGCTCGTGGCGGCGACGACGCCTGCTCGAGTTCCTCCCGCCAGTCGACGATCCGGGCGCTGACGCGCGGCCACAGCATCTGCTCGAGCCAGCCGCGATCCTCGGGCGTCGCGAACGCGAGGCGGGCCAGTGCCGGCCTGTCGACGACCCCATCCGGCGCCACGGAGGGTCCAAACCGCTGCGTGACAGCCGCCTTCACCTCGTCGTCCTCGTACAGGTCGTGGACCACCCGATCGGTTGAAAGCGTCGCTGCGCCCAGGCGCTCCAGCGCCTCAAGCGCGGTCGACTTGCCGGCGCCGATGCCGCCCGTAAGCCCGAGGAAGGGGATCACTCGCGGGGCGAGATCAGGCTTCGGGCGGGGCCTCGGCCTCTGCTTCGGCGTCGGCCTCTGGCTCGACGGCCTCCGGCTCGACAGCCTCTGGCTCGACGGCCTCTGGCTCGACAGCTCCTGGCTCGACCGTCTCGGCTTCCGGCTCGTCGACCACGACTGCGGCCTCGTCGGCGCCCGCGAACACGTCCTCGGACAGGCCGAGCTCGGGCACGTTGTCGAGATCGGCGGTATCGCCGTCCTCGGGCGGCACGATCGGCCGGACCGGCAGCACCTGCCCCTCAACCCGCTTGATCGACAGCGACAGACGACGCCGCTCGGAGTCGATCTCGAGGATCTTGACCCGCACGGGGTCCCCGGGCTGGATGATCTCGCGGGGGTTCTCGACGTGGTGCTGGGCGAGCTCTGAGATGTGCACGAGCCCTTCGACCCCATCGAGGATCTCCACGAACGCGCCGAACGTGACGACCTTCGTGACTGTGCCCTCGAGCTCGTCGCCGATGTTGTAGGTGTCGACCACGCGCTGCCACGGGTCCTCCTGGGTCTGCTTGAGGCCCAGCGAGATCCGCTGACGGTCGCGATCGATGTCGAGCACCTTGACGCTGACGGTGTCGCCGATCGAGAGGATCTCCGACGGGTGGTTGACGTGCGACCACGACAGCTCAGAGATGTGGATCAGGCCGTCGATCCCGTCGAGATCCACGAACGCGCCGAAGTCGACGATGTTTGAGATCGTGCCCTCGACCACCTGGCCGGGCTGGAGCCGGTCCAGGATGCGCTCGCGGTCCTCCTTGCGCTGCTCCTCGAGCACCGCGCGGCGGGACAGCACGACGTTGTTGCGCGACCGGTTGAGCTCGATGACCTTGCACTCGATCGTCTGGCCCATGTACTCGTCGAGGTTCGGCACGCGACGGATGTCGACCAGCGACGCGGGCAGGAAGCCGCGCACGCCGAGGTCGATGATCAGGCCGCCCTTGACGACTTCGATCACCGAGCCCGCCACGGGTTCGCCGGACTCGGCCGCGGCCTCGATCTTGCGCCAGGCCTTCTCGAAGCGGGCGCGCTTCTTGGACAGGATCAGTCGCCCGTCCTGGTCCTCCTTGGTGAGGACCAGTGCGTCGACCTCCTCGCCGAGCGAAACCTCGTCGCTCGGGTCGACGGACTTGCGGATCGAAAGCTCTGTGGAGGGGATGACGCCCTCTGACTTGTAACCGATGTCGACCAGTACCTCGTCGTTGTCGATTCGGACGACGTGGCCGGTGACGACATCCCCCTCCTGGAACGGATGCAGGGTGGCGTCGTAGTTTGGGACTATCTGGCCATCGATCTCGAGCAGGAGGCCGTCTGAGCCTTCGACGACCTTCGCGTTAGGCTGATCGGTGGCGGACAAAGTTGTGGTAGTTGACATGCAGCCCCTGAGGATAGCCGCACAGGGCGTATGGGGATGCTCCCTATCATCATCTGCTGATGCCTCGGCGAGCGACCAAGCGCGGTGAGGAGCGCACGCCGCTGCGCCGGGACTGCGACGTCCTGATCTGCGGAGCGAGCTTCGCGGGCCTCGCGGTGGCCCGCGAGCTGACGGGAAGCGGCGCCGACGTGATGGTGATCGACCGCTACGAGGTCGGCGAGCGACAGACGTCGGCGTGCGGGATTCCCACGTCCTGGCTGCACGCGCTGAGCCTGCAGGAATCGCTGCAGCAGACATTCGGCGAGCTGGTCATCCACACGCCGCACACCACCGTCCGCTACGACCTGCCCTGGACGTTCTCGACGTTCGACTACCGGACGCTCTGCGGCCTGCTCGCCGCGCAGGGCTCGTTCGCGTTCGAGACCGCCAAGGTCGACGGGCGACGCGGGGACACCGTGCTGACCGACCGCGGCGAGATCCGCGCGCGGCTGATCGTCGACGCGCTCGGCTGGCGGCGCGTGCTGGGCGTCGGCGACAACGTGCAGCCTCCCGACGCGTTGCTGTCCCGCGGGCTCGAGGTGCACCCGCTCGGAACGGGCAACGACATGGAGATCTGGATCGACCGCTCCTACGTCCCGGCGGGCTACGGCTGGAGCTTTCCCGCCGACGGCGAGCTGCGGATCGGGGTCGGCTCGTTCGACCCGCGGTTTCACGTGCGCGAGCCGACGGTGCGACTGGCCGAGGATCTCCACGCCGACACCGTCCGCTACCAGGGCAACTGGATCCCGCACGCGCTACGGGACGCGACCGAGGACGGCGTGTTCTTTGTCGGCGACTCCGCCGGTCACTGCCTGCCGCTGACCGCCGAAGGGATCCGCACCGCGCTGTACTTCGGTCTCGCCTGCGGGCGCGAGCTGCGCGGCGTCATCGAGGGCCGCTCGTCGCGTGAGGACGCGCTGGCCCGCTATCACGCGTTCTCTGCCGAGCACGCGCTCCCGTTCCGCTGGATGCTTCGCATGCAGCGGCTGGTTCCGCGGGTCGCCCCGCGCCTGCTCGCTGGGTCGCTGCGGACGATCGAGCGCAAGCGCTTCATCGACTGGGCCTTCGGCCACTACCTCGAGGTCGCGCATCCGCGGTTCGTCGGTGGTGGCGCACCGGCGCCGGCGCTGGCGGCCGCTACTTAGCGTTCAGCCAGTCGGTGCCGATGCCGGCGTCGACCGCGAGCGGCGGGTCCATTTCGAACGCGTTGCTCATCTTGTCGATCGCGATCTGCTTGACGGTCTCGGCCTCGTCCTCGGGACCCTCGAACAGCAGCTCGTCGTGGATCTGAAGGATCATCCGCGACTGCAGGCCCGCCTGTTCGAGCGCCTGCTCGCACCGCACCATCGCGACCTTGATGATGTCCGCCGCGGTGCCCTGGATGACCATGTTCACCGCAAACCGCTCGCCCTGCCGGCGCAGCTCCCAACGGCGGGCTCTCAGCTCCGGCACCTGGCGCCGGCGCCCGAACAGCGTCGAGACGTACCCGTGCTCGGTTCCCTGCGCGATCGTCTCCTCGATGAAGCGCGCGACCGCCGGGAAGCCCGCCATGTAGCGCTGGATGAACTCCTCGGCTTCCTCCTGCGGGATGTCGAGGCGGTCCGCCATCCCCCACGCCGACAGGCCGTAGACGATCCCGTAGTTGATCATCTTGGACTTCGATCGCATCCCCGGATCGATCTGGTCGGCGGTGACGTTGAACACGCGCATCGCCGTCGCGGTGTGGACGTCCTCGCCGCGCCGGAAGATCTCCTTGAGCGCGTCCTCGCCGGCGATATGGGCCAGCAGCCGCAGCTCCACCTGCGAGTAGTCGGCCGAGACGAGCAGGTTGCCGGGCTCGGCGACGAAGCAAGACCTGATCTCGCGTCCCAGCTCGGTGCGGATCGGGATGTTCTGAAGGTTCGGGTTGTTGGACGACAGGCGACCGGTTGTGGCCGCGGTCTGGTTGAAGGTCGTGTGCAGACGGCCGTCGGCCCCGAGCAGCTGGGGGAACGCGTCCAGATAGGTTTGGGCGAGCTTGGTCAGCTCGCGCCAGCGCTCAATCTTCGGGATCACCTCGTGCTCGGAGCGGATCGCCTGGAGCACGCGCGCGTCGGTCGAGTAGCCGGTCTTGCCGCGCCGCTTGCGTGACAGGCCGAGCCTGCCGAACAGGACCTCCTCGAGCTGCCGGGGCGACCCGAGCATGAACTCGGTGCCGCACAGCTGGAAGATCTCGCGCTCGAGCGAGTTGGCCTCGTCCTTGACGCGGTCCGAGATCTGCCTGAGCAGCCCGGTGTCGAGCTTGAGGCCACGCTTTTCCATGTCGCGCAGCACGCGCACCAGCGGTAGCTCGACCTCGATCAGCAGGTCCGTCAGGCCGCGGCCGCGGATCTCCTCGCGCTGCCACGTGGCGAGCGCCTCGACCAGCAGCGCGTCGGCGGCGGCCTCCCCATCGACGGCAGCCGCAAGCCCTCGCTCCTCGCACAGCTCGCGGAACGGGTAGGCCCGCCGGGCCGGCTCGAGCAGGTAAGCCGCCACCTCGGTGTCATGCGCGAGCACCGCCGGCACCTCTCCGAGCGACTTGGCGTCGTGCGCGATCGCAGGCCTTTTGCCGATCTGCGCGACGAGCTCCTCGGGGCTGTCGCAGTCACCGGCGAGGACGTCGTTGGAGCCGTCGACGTGGACGCCGAAGCTCCAATGCCCGTCGGCAGCGAACAGCTGGTCCTGGGGCGTGTCCGGCGGATGCACCGCGATTGAGACCTCGGTCTCGGGCAGGCGCGCGACGTCTTTCAGCGCGCCATTCCTGACGCGGGCCGTGATCGTCTCGTCCGTGGACGGCGCGGGCGCGGCGGCGTCGGCCGAGCCGAGCGCCTCCTCCAGGCGGCGCAGCGGCTCCCGTAACTCGTACTCGCGGAAGGTGTCGCGGAGCGTGGAGCGCTCGGGGGGCTGGGCGACGAAAGTCTGCAGGTCGAACTCGATCGGGATGTCGCGCTTGACCGTCGCGAGCTCCTTGGAGATCCGGGCGTCGTCAGCGTGGTTGATCAGGTTTTCCTTGCGCTTGGCGCCGCTGATGTCGTCAACGTGGGCCAGCACCTCCTCGAGCGATCCGAATCGCTGCAGCAGGTCGGCGGCGGTCTTGTCGCCGATCCCGGGGACGCCCGGGATGTTGTCGCTGGTGTCGCCCTTGAGGCCGATGAAGTCCGGCACTAGCTCGGGCGGGATTCCGTAGCGCTCGATCACGCCGTCGCGGTCGTAGACCTTTGTGTCGGTGATGCCGCGCGAGGTGGTCATGATCCGCACACCGTCGCCGACGAGCTGGTAGGCGTCGCGGTCGCCGGTGACCACCATCACCGGGATCGGGGGGTCTTCTTGGCGGGCGCGCTGGACGATCGAGGCGATCACGTCGTCGGCCTCGTAGCCCTCGACGGCGAGGTTCTGATAGCCGAACGCCGACACGAGCGGCTCGAACGCGGGCCACTGCTCCTTGAGCAGGTCGGGGCGTGTGGCTCGCTGGGCCTTGTACTCGGCGTAGACCTCCTTGCGGCCCGTGTAGCCCTTGTCCCACACCACCACCGTGGCCTTGGGGCCGTAGTCGGTGAGGATCTTCACCAGCATCGACGCGAACCCGAAGATCGCGTTCGTCGGCACGCCGGTGGAGGTGGCGATCGACTCCGGCAGCGCGAAGAACGCGCGGTACGCGAGGCTGTTGCCGTCGATCAGGAAGAGCTCGTCGGGCATCTGTATCTGAGGTTAGTTCCCGGGCGGGCGGCTGGCATCCGAGCGGTCCTGCACTTTGCAAAATCTCTGCGCAATTGCGGGCGGGCGGGGCGGTGTGGCGGGATGCTCTGTGGCGTGAGGGAGTACGACGAGCGAAAAGACCCCATTGAGGAGA
>DASSGR010000101.1:0-6624 GCA_035693425.1 Solirubrobacteraceae bacterium | reverse complement strand
TGCGACAGCTCGAGGAATTCGATGCCGGGCTGCGGCTGATCGTCAACACCCCCAGTGTGCTGTCCGGTAGTTACGGCGCACGGAGCGCGAGACCCGGGGGCCGGCAAGCAAGGACGCAGAATCCGACGCGCAGCAGCGCTGCGCAAGGATTCGAGGACGCAGCATGACGGCCACCCGGGGCCGCGATACATGTGCCGTAACTGCCGGACAGTGCACTAGCCTGCCGCTGCGTGGCAGCTATCAACCTCTACAGCGACACGCAGACCCGCCCCACACCGGGGATGCGCGCTGCGATCGCGGCAGCAGAGGTGGGTGACGAGCAGCGCGGCCAGGACCCGACCACGCGGACGCTGGAAGAACGCGTGGCCGAGCTCCTCGGGCAGGAGGCGGCCGTGTTCCTGCCGAGCGGCACGATGTGCAACGAGATCGCCCTGCTGCTCCACATCCGCCCCGGCGGCGACGAGCTGATCGCCGATCGGACCGCGCATCCGATCAACTCGGAGGCCGGCGGGCCGGCGGCGCTGGCCGGGGCGATGGTCCGGACGCTGACCGGCGAGGGCGGCATCTTCACCGCGACGCAGCTCGAGGAAGCATTGCGAACTCCCGGCAATCGCTACATGCCGCGCTCCCGTCTCGCCTGGGTCGAGCAGACGACGAACATCGGAGGCGGCCGCGTGTGGCCGCTTCAGACGATCGACGAAGTGCTCGCCACGGCGACCCGCCACGGGTTGCGAACGCACCTGGACGGCGCCCGGCTGCTGAACGCCGTGGTCGCATCCGGGGTGCCGGCGAGCGAGTACGCAGGCGCGTTCGACACGGCCTGGATCGACTTCACCAAGGGGCTGGGCGCCCCCGTCGGCGCAGTGCTCGCGGGGTCGGCCGAGTTGATCGCCGAGGCCTGGCGACGCAAGCAGATGCTCGGCGGCGCCCTACGCCAGTCCGGGATCGTCGCTGCAGGATGTCTGTACGCGCTGGACCACCACGTCGACCGCCTGGCCGAGGACCACGAGCACGCAAGGTTCCTGGCCGAGGGTCTGGCCGAGCATCCGTCCGTCGGCATCGACCCAGCGGCGGTGCAGACGAACATCGTGATCTTCGAGGTGCCCGACGCACCGGCGCTGGTGCAGCGCGTGGCCGACGACGTGGAGCTTCAGGCCCTCGATGCTCACCGAGTGCGGGCCGTCACCCACCTGGACATCGGGCCGGCGGACATCGAGACGACGCTGACCGTGCTACGCAGGGCGCTGGGCTGACGCGGTCGGGCCGCCCGGCGGCCGCGGGATTCCATACCATTCAGCTGCGGATGACTGACCACAGCCCCAGTCCGCTGCGCGCCGCCCTCGCGCCCGCCGCGTTGAGAGAGGCCCTGGTCCCCACCAGGCCCGTATTCGCCAACCCCTGGGACTCGTCGGTCGACATGTTCGCCTGCGTCATTGCGGTGTCGGTGGCGAATCCGTTGCTGTTGTGGTGCGGCGGCGAGCTGATGGGATCGATCTTCAACTTCTCCTCGCACTGGCATCTCGGGGTGTTCATCGCCGCCGCGATCGTCGGCGCCGCTGGGTTCATCACGATCACGGGCCGCGAGCGGACGCGCCTGTCGGTCGACATCCTCGCGATCGGCGCATGGATCGTCCTCGGTCTGATCGTGGCCCCGGTGCTGGGCCTGGCCCTCTCCCCCGTGCCGGCGATCATCTGCTACGCGGTCCTGCTGCTGATCACGTTCGTCTACGTGCTGCGCTTCGGTCGCTGGCAGACCGCCTTCCTCAGCACCGTGAGCTGGCCGGTCACCTGGACTCTGCTCGCCGCGTTCTTCGCCTACTCGGCGTACGTGCTGATCCTCTACCAGTAAGAACAAAGACACCGCGTCCAAGAACGCTCGTGCTTTGCATCGCGCGGATATAGGCTCACGCGCGCGACCGCTCTGATCAGGCGATCGAAAGGAGGAGGAAAGAGCAGGTTCTCGGCCGCATCACAGCCAGGAGAGCAGCGGACAATTCATCCCCCCGGCGTAACTTCAGCGTCGAGTGGCTGATCGTGGGGCGCCGCGCCCCGAGGAAGTAGATCCCGGGAAGCCCCGGCGTGTGGAAGCGCTCGTTGGGGTTGTGCTCGAGCGAGCTGTGGCGGATCGCCATCGTGCCCGTACGGTCGTTTGATACGAAGAAGATCGCGCTGCCGCCCTCGTTGGCGTGGTTGCCGGTGAACACGCTGCCACCGATCGAGAGTGTCATCCGGTCGCCGTCGTTGTAGATCGCCCCGCCGCCGCCGCCGTCGAAGCGCCGGTCGGTGGAGTTGCCCTCAGCGAACGTGATGTTCTGGACCACCAACCGGGGAGACGATTGATCCTGGCAGTGCGCGGTCGTCCACACCTGTTTGGGGTCGCACGTGTCCATGTAGAGGATCCGCCGCCTGCCTCCGCCGCTGAGTGTCACGTTGCCCCCGCCGTCGAGCACCACCTCGCGGCTCGTGTTCACGACCTTCGCGGTCCTGCGCATCGTGATCACGACTGGCCTTGGCCCGCACGAGAAGTGGATGACGCCTCCCGCGCGCACGGCCGCGACGACCGCGGCCGAGGTGCAGCTGCGGGCGTTGCCGTTGCCGACGACGCGCGTCGGGTGAGACGTGTTCACCGGGCCCGCGCCGGCCGGCACGTGCACCGCCAGCGCCGCCATCACGATCGAGGCCAGGAGCGGCACGTCAGGTGAGCGCGGCGCGCTCGGCTTCGCTCAGCGGCCGCTTGCTGCGGGTCGCCGGATCCCAGGCGACCAGGACCGTGGTACCGGACGCCGCGACCCGCTCGTCGGGCAGCCTGACCTCGTGCTCGAGTCGCAGGCTCGAGGTCCCGACGTGCGCGAGGCGCACCACGATCGCCACC
Organism: Solirubrobacteraceae bacterium; assembly: GCA_035693425.1. Lineage (GTDB taxonomy): Bacteria > Actinomycetota > Thermoleophilia > Solirubrobacterales > Solirubrobacteraceae > Palsa-465. Next base: position 3,752 of record DASSGR010000101.1, on the reverse strand, counting down.
TCGCCGTGGTCCTTGCGAACCTCGGTGTGATAGTCGAGGTCGACGTGGGCGAGGACGAAGGCGCCGTGGGCGTGCTCGACGCCTACGCGGCACACGATCTCGGTCATCAGCGCGGCCCGGCCCTCCTCGAGCAGCTCGTGGTAGACGGACTGGTTGAGGTGGCCGAGCATGTCCATGTCCCGCCACCGCAGTTGGACGCGCACGGTGTGTTCGAGAACGGACGTCGGCACGCGGCCCGAGAGTGTAGGGGCCACCCATATCGTAGGGTGGGGCCATGAGCCAGACCTACTGGCAGGACGCGGCCTCCGACGAGGCGATGCAGGAGGAGCATGGGTTCGTGTGGAGGGCCATGCTCGACACGATCCACGTCGACCTGGCCGGCAAGCGCGTGCTCGATGCGGGCTGCAACCGCGGCGGCTTCCTCCGGCTGCTCTCAGACCGGTGCGCGATCGCTGAGGGCTACGGATATGACCCGGCGTCTGGCGCGGTCGAGGATGCGCGCCGGCTGGCAAGAGGGCGACGCCTCGAGTTCGAGACCGCCGACACGGTCCCCGACGGGTGGGACGGGTTCGATGTGGCATTCAGCCACGAGGTGCTGTATCTGCTCCACGATCTCTCTGCTCACGCGCGCGCGATCTTCGCCGCGCTGGCCCCGGGCGGCTCGTACTACGCGGTGATCGGCGTGCATTCCGGCAGCCCCCTGATGGTGAAGTGGCATCGCGAGAACGCCGAGGCCCTCAGCCTCCCCGCGCTCAACGACATCGGGGATGTGATCGCCGTGTTCGAGGCGGCGGGATTCGAGGCGGCGGCTGCGCGCCTCCGTGTTGGCTTCGTGCCCGCCGCGGGCCACCATGGCCACGACCGCGGGCGGCTGCTCGACTGGCTCGACTACTACTACGACCAGAAGCTGCTGCTTCGCTTCACGCGCCCGTGACGAGCCCGTCGATGTCGCTCAGCCCGAGCGCCCGCGCGACCGACACCCGGTGGCGTCCGTCGACCACGTAATAGCCGTCCGGCCGGACACGCAACACCACCGGCGGCAGCGCATCGCCCCTGCGATGTGCCAGAGCGATCCGCTCCCACCGATGACGCACCAGCTCCGAGGCCGGGCGAAAGCGCGCGTCGAACTGCGGCGAGGACTCGAGCGTGCCGACGATCCGGCACAGCGGGACGACCTGCATGCGAGCTGCGCCGCCCACCATCGCGGACATCTCGCTTAGCGTTCTGGGAGCGCTGCGACGTGGCTTGCGGGAAAGCCAGCCGCCGACCCGGGCCACACGATGAGACCGGCGAGCGCGGCGGAAATCCGCCTCGGCATCGAGGATCGGGTTCCCCGTGGCGTGTGCGGTCATCGAGCTCATCATGTGAGTCGATGATGCGGCTAAGACGCCGCTGCCACATCGGGCGGATGGAGCCGATCGGTGGATCGGGCCCCTTACGCGCAGCTGGTCCCCGTCTTAGCTCGCTTGCCGTGCACCGCTCAGCCGTATAGGTTTGCGGCATGGCAGACCTAACACTGACGGTAGTCGAGGAAACCCCCGGGGCAAGCGCGATCATCCACGCCCCACCCCCAGGAAAGCTTGCGTTCAGCGGCGACGGCCCGGACCGGCTGCTTTGCGGCAACTGCGGCGAGCCGGTGGCAGAAGGCGTCAGCGAGGGGCAGCTGTACGGGGTCTTCGTGCAGTGCCCGAACTGCGGCACGCTCAACGACGTCGACTGACAACGACGCCAGTCACAACGTCACGCGCATCTCGTGCTGCGTGGCGATTCGCCGCGCACCGAGGAGCTCGAGCGCCAACGAAGCCGGCGCACCCTCCGGCACGTTCCTGAATCGCAGTTCGCGGGCCGCGCCGGCGGCCGCAAGCAGCAGGTCGGCGGCCGCCTGCTCGTCGGTCGCGACAACCTGTAGCGCCTTTACGGCCGCGGCATCGTCGCGCAGAAGTGCGGCTGCGGCGACTCCGCCGTCGCGATCGACGACGAGCCCGCGCAGTGAACCTCCGCGCGCACCGATCGCGGCGACCGACTCGTCCGCTCGCTGCCACGGCTCGCGGTCCTGGCGGTTGGCGCAGATCCAGGCGCGAGCGCTCGACGGCTCGATCGTCCGGGACGTCGTCGAATCCGTGGCGCGTGCGGGCAGCGACCACACGACCAGGTCCCGGATCACTTCGAAGCCGAGCTTCTCGTACAGCGCAAGCGCCCGCCGGTTCTGGTTGATGACCTCCAGCCACGCGACGCTCGCGCCGCGCTCGGCGAGCGCCGCCAAGCCGGCGGTAAGCGCCTCCGCTCCGAGCCCGCGACGGCGATACCCCGGAACGGTCGCCATGCCGCCCACCCAGCCGGCGCCGTCTCTGTGGGCGATCAAAGCAAGCGCGGCCGGCTGGTCGTCGCGCACTACGCGCGAACACTCCAGGTCGATGTCGTTTGTCGCGACGTGTTCGGCGAACGCGGCAGTGGTGAGCCGCATCGGCAGCAGGTAGTCCGAATAGCCGGCGTTGAACAGATCGACGAGCGCGTGCTCGGGCAACTCTGATGCGCGCACCAGTTGCATCCGACGATCGTAGGCACAGTCGTGATATCACGGCCCTTGCAGAGTTGTCCCTGTTCTGTGACACAGCCCTGGCCGCGCGCATCGAACGCGTCGAGACGCAGCTCATCGCGCTCGGCGGTGAGGCAGCCCGCGCCCGCACGGCGGAGCCCGGGTTCGTGATCCCGCTGGCCGGCGGGGTGGCGACGTTCTGCGAAGAGGGCTCTCCGTTCAACAAGGTTGCGGGGCTTGGCTTCCATGGCGTCCCGAGTGAAGCCGAACTCGACGAGGTCGAGCGCGCGTTCGCGGCCCGCGACTGCCCCGTGCAGGTCGAGCTGTCAAACCTCGCCGAGCCGGCGATCGGCGCGCTGCTGACCGACCGTGGTTACCGGCTGGTGTCGTTTGAGAACGTGCTGGGTAGGGCGATCGACGGCGAGCCCGAGCCGGTGGCAGCGCCGGGAGTCGAAGTCCGCAGCAGCGGCGATGAAGAGTTCCGGGCCTGGCACCGCGTCATCGCGGATGGTTTCGCCCACCCCGACACGCAGGGAGTCGCCTCGCACGAGGAATTTCCCGACGACATCATCGAGCGCGCCGAGCGCGATCTCGCGGCAGCGGGCGGGGTCCGCTACATCGCGCTGCGCGACGGCGTCGTCGCCGGCGGCGCGGGCCTGCGGATCGCGGAGGGTGTGGCTCAGATGACCGGCGCGGCGACCGCGCCCGCCCACCGGCGCCACGGCGTCCAGACGGCGCTTCTGGCGGCCAGGCTCGCCGATGCCGCGGCCGCCGGCTGCGACGTCGCGGTGGTCACCACGCAGCCCGGATCGAAGTCTCAGCAGAACGTCCAGCGCCGCGGCTTCGACCTGCTGTACACGCGCGCCGTGCTCGTCAAGCAGTCCGACTAATGTCGTTTTCGCAGCCGGCTCGGAGACTTCTGAGTTTGTGTCCTGTGGGGACAGAAACTCAGGAGCCTCAGCCCGCTGCCTCCCGATCGAGCTTGTACGCCCAGGCCAGCGTCGCCGCCACGGGGTCCACAGCTCCTTGGGCACGTCGTCGCCAAGCTCCAAAGGCCCGACGGCAACCGAGACGCTGCACTAGGCCTGCCAGCGCTCGGGCACGAGCACCACGCGAAAGCCGTCGGGATCCTCGAACGTCATCCCGTGCTCGGCCCAATACGGATTGGCCGGCGCGACCGGATCGACGGCGAGGCGAGCGGCGACGGCCCGGACCG
>DASSGR010000100.1:0-2146 GCA_035693425.1 Solirubrobacteraceae bacterium | reverse complement strand
GCCTCAGCGCGGGCCTTCTCGTGTCGTAGGCAGGCCCGATGGCACCCCAGCCTGGCAACGCGGATGGCTGCTCGATGAGGCACACGGCTGGTTCACGCCTATTGCAGCCACGGCGCCGTCGTGGCCCCTTCGGTCGATGAGGGGAAGTCTGAGCCAGACTGCCGCAGAGGCGACGAAGCGGACGCGCTCGCCGATTGCTCCCGGGAGCGTCCGCTTGCCCGGCGGCGGCTAGCACCGCGCCGCTGCGGAGTTGCGCTTGGTGCCAGCAGATCCACCGACTCGGGCACAATTCGGAGTGACGCTGCTGGAGCGCAACAGTCGCAACGTGCGCCTCACCGACGCTGGTGATGGGATCAGCTACGAAGGGTGCGAGGCAGCCCGAAGCGGCCGAGAACGCTGCTGTCGACAAAGTGGGTAATCGCAGAGATGCGGTCGCCCGCGAGAGTCAGCACGAGCACTCCGACGGCGTGCGCGATCGGTGTTTGCGAGTCGGTGCGATAGCAGCCGAATGCTGGCTGGCCGTTGGCTCGGGTTGGGATCAGCTTGTGGCGGCGCCCGCCCCGCCAATTGAGGTATTCGTAGATCGCCGAGCGGCCCTGGTATTCGAGCGGGGGCGGCGGCATCGTGAACCACGCGTCTTCGGTGAGTAGCGCGACGACGCCGTCGATGTCGTCGGCCATCCAGGCATCGGCGAAACGGCGAACGAGCTCGTGTTCTGTCGGTGAGTTGGGCTCTGGCGCTCGGCCCCGGTCTGACGCGGGAAATAGGCGTTCGGTCGTTACCCGCGCGCGCCTGAGGGCGCTTTTGACCGAGTCCTCGCTTGTTTCGAGCGTGTCGGCTACCTCGGCGGCGTGGAAGCCGAGGACGTCGCGGAGAAGCAGCACGGCGCGTTGGCGTGGTGGGAGATGCTGCAGGGCTGCGACGAACGCGAGCTCGACGGTCTCCCGTGTCTGGTATCGAGCATCTGGACCCGGCGCCGTATCGATGATCCCCTCGAGCAGGGCGTCGGGGTAGGGCTGGAGCCAAGTCACCTCGCCGAGCCTCGTCGGCTCCGGCGGGGCGAATGGCGGCTCGGGTGCCGGCGGCGACCGGCGGCCGAGCGCGCGCAGGGCATCGAGACATCGATTGGTGGCGATCCGGTAGAGCCAGGCGCGCAGCGATGCGGTGCCCTCATAACCCGACAGACCGCGCCAGGCGCTCAGCAACGTCTCCTGGAGCGCGTCCTCAGCGTCTTGCATCGAGCCGAGGATCCGGTAGCAGTGAAACTGGAGCTCCCGCCGGTAGGCGTCGGTTAGCTCGCGGAATGCCTCCTGCTCGCCTTGTGCAGCGCGCGTCAGCAGCGATTGGCCCATCTTCTGATCCTCGCATCTCGACTCCGATTTCGCCGGCATTAACAGCTATGACGTCGCGCGCGCCGAGAAAGGGTCGCCCCGGCGACCGCGCAACAGGCACTGACCCTTCTTCGGCCCCGCCGGCGTCTCAATACGCGGATGGCAAACCCCCGACACCAGGAGGACCGGAATGACCGCGTACGCAATCGGGTCGGCGCAGGAGCACCTGGCCGTTCGGCTCGAGCTGCTTGATGCCGAGCAGGACCTGACTCGCTAGAGGAGGCTCAAAATGCTGCACCCCGCTCTCGCTCGAGCGCTCGCCAGCGCTCACATCGATGACCTACATCGCGCGGCCGCCCGCTGGCACACGATCCGTCTCGCCCATCGCGCCGCGCACGAGCCACGCGCGGCGGCCACTCCAACCGCCATACAGCGATCCGCCTCCGAGTCAGCGGCGTGGACTTCGTGCGCCCCGGCCGCGGGCATGACGCCAACCGAGACTGCTCAAGCAGCCCCATGGCCCTGCCAATCCGTCGTCGACGTCCCCTCGGGGCCGCGAGCCGGAATCGATCTGGCATCGAGATCGTCATGAGTCCTTGCCGATGCTCAGGCTGAACACGAGGATCGGCGGGTCCGACAGCACTCCTACGACCGCCTTCGCCAGCCCGCGACGCTGGCGCTTTCGGACAAAGCGAGTCACGACGCCTGCGCTGGCTCCCGTACACGGCCAGACACGAATGCAGGTCCGACCCCGTGGACGACGTCCGTCTCGCACCTCGCCAGAAGCAGGGCGGATCCCATCGGCGGTGTGAACC
>DASSGR010000099.1:0-15900 GCA_035693425.1 Solirubrobacteraceae bacterium | reverse complement strand
CACCGGGATCCGCCAGAAGCGCTCACCCGCGACCACCTTGCTGGCCTGAAAGCCGTCGCCGAAGTAGCGCAGGCTCTTGCCGAGCGGCACCGTCTTCTCGGTGCCGGCGAGCCCGTCGAAGCACGCCGTCGTCGGACAGGTCAGGACGCACTGGCCGACTCGGTCGAGCACGCGCTTGCCGACGCCCTCGCGGTCCATCGCGAACAGCAACACGGCGATTCCAGGCCGACCGTCCGGCGTCTGGCCGGACTCCAGCGGTCGCTCGATTGCCGCCTCGCACTTGCAGCCGATCACCGACGTCGCAAAGCCGGTCGCCGACCGTGCCGCCTCCAGCGCCCACGACTCGCTCGCGGCCGTGATCACCAAGCGCGCGTAGCGCATCGGGAACGCCTCGGCGAACGTGTCGGCGACCTCGGTAGTGCCGAGCGTGTACGCGCTCACGTCGAGGCCTCCACGATCCGAGCAGGTTCGCGTAGCGCCGTGTCGTGCACCGGGTAGTGCTCGAACGCCACCGTGTAGCGCTCGCCGAACAGTGGCGCGAGCACGCCGGTCACGTCGGGATCGAATGCAGCGGCGCCGGACAGCAGCACCCCGTCGTCGGCGCGGCGCAAGTCGCCGTCCTCGACGGCGAGTTCGCCTGCCTTGATCACGTACCGCGGGGTGGAGAACATCTCCTCGCGGTCGGGGCGATCGTGGTAGATCGTGACGTCGGCGTCGGCGCCGATCCCGAGGTGACCCTTGTCGCGCAGGCCGAGGCGTCGCGCCGGAGCCGCGCGGCTGATGATCGCGATCTCGTTGAGCGTGTACTCGCGGTCGAGTCCGTCGGCCAGCGCGGTGCGCCGGATCGCCTTCTGGTTGGCGCGGCCCATCTGGTCCTCGCGAAACGCTCGGTCCATCAGCAGGCGGATCAGCTTCGGATAGGAGAGGAACGAGCCGCCGTTCGGGTGATCTGTGGACAGCATCACCTGCCATGGATCCTTGCCCAGCAGGAACAGCTCCAGTCCGATCCCCCATTGCAGGGCGTGAACGTAGTTGCCGGACCGGTAGGTATAGGGCACGATCCCGCAGCCGGTCTCCACCTCGGTGTCGTGGTTGATCCACTTCCCGCGGGTCAGGTCACGCAGCAGCTCGGACACGTGGGCGTCGGCGGTCATCGTCATCGCCGGGCCGAACATCACCTGGCCGACGTCGGCCGTTATCTCAGGATGCGCCGACAGGTGCTCGAGCAACTCCGGCGCGCGCGAGCGAGGCTGGCCGCCGGGCTTGCCGCCGTAGCAGTGGAACTGCAGATGTGCGAAATGCGCCTGGCGCCCGGACAGCGTGCGCATCGTCTCGAGCGTCGTGTCGGCGTTGCCGGTCTCGCCCAGGTTGTTGGCGTGGATGTGGACAGGATGCGGGAGTCCGAGCTCGTCGACGGCGCCGCCGATCGCCTCCAGCACCTGGCGCGGGGTCACCTCGAAGCCCGCGATGTGGTCGTCGATCGAGTCGACGTGGCCGTTGCTCTGCTTCCACAGCTCCACGCCGCCCGGGTTGACGAGCTTGACGCCGAAGCCGCCGGTCGCCTCAAGCCACCACGCGATCGCGTCGCACAATCGCGACGAGACGGCGCCGCCCGACTCGCGGATCAACTCGAACAGCACCTGGTTGTTGCCCATCAGGATCAGGAACGCCTTGTCGATCATCGGCGTGTCGCGCAGTTCGGCGAGCACGTGGCGCGCGGCCAGCGGCGGGGCTGCGGCCTCGACGACGGTCGTGTAGCCCAGCAATGAGTAGCGGTAGCCGGTCGCGAACGTCGACGGCACGAGCCCGCCGGTCCCCGAACGCAGGACTTCGGTGCGGTCCAGCGGATCGTGGCGGCGGTCGTCGGGGGACAGCCTCCGTGCGGCGTTGACCTTGGGACCGGCGATGTGGGCGTGGATGTCGACGCCGCCGGGCATCACCACCATCCCGCGCGCGTCGATCCGTCGGGCTTCGGGGCCGACGTCGGCGACGACCTTGCCGTCCTGCAAACACAGGTCGCGGACGTCACCGTCGACTTCGTTGGCGGGGTCGTGGATCGCTCCGCCGGTGATCCGGATGGCGGTCACCCTGCGAGCTCCTCGAGCAGCCGCGCCAGCAGCACCGCAGCCGTGGGGGCGTCCCCGGGGAGTGGCGCCTGCAGGGCCAGCGGAACACCGTCGAGCCGGTGCGCGGTGCCAGCGGCAGCGACGCCGGCCGCCGCGGTACGGATCGACACCTCCACCCGTTCCATCGGCCGGCTGCCGAGCGCGATCTGCCTGACGCCTTCGCCGAGCTCGTGACTGTCGCCCTCGATGCACAACGAGACATCAACGCCTTCGTCGATCAGCTCTCTCGCGGCGACCAGCTCCGGATGCCCGCTGGCGAGGTCGACATTCTCGGCGTATCCGGTCTGCCAGGCGAGCACGTCCTGCGAACTCCTGGTCCCGGCGGCGGAAGGCAGCGCCAGCGTGACCACGTGACGGTCGTGGGACAGCGCTCGCACCAGCTCATGCAGCGCGAGCGCGCGCCGTTGCCCGCCCTCGCCCACGGTCAGCGCGGGACCGTGTACGAACGCGACGTGCGGGACCGCGTCGATCCGTTCGAGCAGTCCGTCGAGCTCGGAACCGGGGTCGCCGGTGCGCAGCGGCAGCTTGCGCTGCAGGACGTGCAGGCCAGTCAGCGCTTCGAGGTCGCGCTCGCGCGGCCAGCGCAGGTGCAGGTCGGCGCGACCGGCGGTGGCCGTGTCGCGGTCGTCGACGACGACGAGCGTGCGATCCGCGCCGAGCCTCGAGTTCGAACGGTCGCCGAACCCGAGTCGGTCGAGCAGGCGCGGATGGGTGGTCTCTGGATCCTCGCGCCAGATCACCACCACTCGCGAGCGGTCGCGGATCTCGCCCAGCGTGGCGGTCGAGGCGCCGCGCAACGCCACCGCCGCGGCGCCCGGCCACGTGCCGCCCAAGCCCTCGGTCGCGACCAGCGCCCCGAGTCGGTCGGCGAGCGCCACCGCCGCCCGCGCGTCCTCGACCGTCGCGTCATCGAAGCCGTGCACGAGCGGGCGCCGTGCCCCGCGCAGGAGCTCGGCCGCCCGCGCCAACGCCGCGTCGACATCGACCGGTCGGCCCTCGATCATCGCGCCCGGCGCGCGCTCCCGCCGGACACGTTCCGAGAACCACCGCTCGCCAAGGTCGCACCGAGGCTGCAACCGCACATCGTCGCCCGAGTGCTCGATCAGCACGTCGTCGCATACGAGCGCGCATCCCGCGCACGTGACGGGCCCGATCTCAGTCACGGGCCAGGACGGCGTCGGGGAGCGCGGCCAACAGCCGCGCGCCAAGGGCAGCGATCACCGGCGCGCTGTCGGTCGCCGAGACGAGCGTGCACACGGGATCACCCCGCTTGATGCCCTCGCCGACATGTGGGATGTCGCGAACGAGCGCCGCCGGCCACCAGCCGGGATCGGGCGCCCGAAGGTCGCGCGGGGCGAACAGCACGAGCTTCACCTTCGCACACCGCGTAGCCGGCGGCGAGCCGGGTGCGGGCAGGCCGAGACCGCGCGTCGCCCGCACGTGGGCCTCGAAGCTGCCTGGCCCGAACAGCTCGAGCCCGGCCGGCGGCCGCGGGTTGACCTCGAGCACCCAGGCGTGGCGCCCGTCCCAGACCGCGTCGACTCCGAAGGCCCCGCGCACACCGAAGCGCGCCGCGACCTCGTCACAGACTGCCCCGAGTTGGCCGTCGAGCTCGGCCTGCTCTCCGCCCGACAGGCGGGGTGGGGTCAGGTTGCCGGTCCAGCGAAACCCGTGATGGAGCTGTTCGGTGATGCCCAGCACCGTGGCGCGCCGGCCGTCGGCAATCGCTACCGCGGAGCACGACAACCCGCCGACATGGCGCTGCAGGATCTCGCCGGTACGCAGCCGGCCGCCCATCCAGCGCCGTACGCCACGTCCGCCGCCGCTGCGCCGGGGCTTTCGCAGCCATCCGTTCGATTCCGCAGCACCCACTGGGAGCTCGTCGATCGACCGGGTCTCCGGGGCCTGCGCCCCCGCCGCACGGGCGACGGCAGCGACCGCCCACGGGTCGCGCACCGCGTCGAGCAGCTCCGCCGGCGTTCCGAGCAGTTCTCGTCCCTGGCTGAGCTGCGCAACCAAATCGGGCCGATTCTCCAGGCCGCCGCCGTAGACGACGGCGTCGGCCTCGATGCCGGCCGCCAGCGCCGCCAGCGCGTCGTTGCTCGGCGCCGTCGCGCCGGGCGCAATCGAGCGCAGGTCGACGTCGCCGAAGCGATCCAGCGCCGTCACCTCGTAGCCGTCGGCGACCGCCAGCTGCGCGATCATCCGGGCGCTGACGGCGACGACCAGCACCCTCACGGCAACGTCATCCCCGACAGCAGCGCGGCCAGCAGCGTCGCGGCCACGAGATCGGCCGTGGTGCCCGGGTTTAGCCGGTGGTCGGGCCCTCGCAGCGAGGCGTCGAGGTCCGCCAGTGAGCGGGTACCGTCGAGCACCTCGCGCGCCGCCGCGCTCACCGCCTGCGCCGCCGCCACGCCGGCCTTGCGCGCGATCAGGGTGTCGGGGTGTGACGCAAGCAGCCGCATGTGGAGCGCGACGATCGCGTCGAGCGTTGCGGCGCCGGCGCGCAGCTCCTCGGTTAGCGCCGGCAGTGCGGTGTCGAACACGATCGCGTAGCCCGTCGCGTACTCGGACGCGATGCTGTCGCGGTGCGCCGCGGCCGCCATCGCCTCGCGCAGCGAGACCTGGGCCGGAGCTCTGACGTCGTGTTCGGGCGCCTCGCCGAGGCCGCCCGGACTGGCGCGGGCGATCGCCGCAAACGCGGCGGCGGCGTCGGCGACATCGAGTTGGCCGAGCGCCCGCTCGACGGCGGCGCGAAGTGTCTCGTCCGCTGGGCGCGTGGCCTCAGCGTGGACCAGCGGCGCGAACATCAGCACGATCCCGAGGTTCGTGTTGGTCCCGGCGACGCGGGAGGTTGCATCCACCCCGTCGGCGATCAGCTGGCCGACGCTGCGCACGCGGGCGCGCCGTCGCGCGAACGCCGGCCCGAGCGCGAGCGCGGAGCGCACCATGTCGGTGTACGTCGTGTCGGAGAAATCGTGAGCCGGCGTGATGTTGCCCGGCTTGGCCGCAGCCACCTCGAGCAGGCAGGCGAGCTCGACTTGATTTTTAAGCAGATCCTGGCTCAGTCTGTGAGCTAGGGTTGCAGACACCCGCGTCAAGATACGAGAGGGAGGTTCCAGTATGGCCATCACGCTGGCGACCGGCGAGTCTCTGAACGGCGACGGTAACGAGCTCGCTCACATCGACCTGCTGATCGGGTCAAAGAGCGGACCGGTCGGAGAGGCGTTCGCCAACGCGTTCGTCAACGAGAAGGAGGGCCACACCAACCTGCTGGCGGTGGTTACGCCCAACCTGCCGGCCAAGCCGGACACCGTCATCAGCAACAAGGTGACGATCAAGGGCGAGAAGCAGGCCGTGCAGTTATTCGGTCCCGCACAGGCCGCGGTCGCCCGCGCGGTCGTGGATTCGGTTGCCGACGGCACGATCCCCAAGGACCAGGTCGACGATCTCTGCATCATCGTCGGCGTGTTCATCCACTGGGAGGCCGAGGACGACAAGAAGATCTACGACTACAACTATGAGGCGGTGAAGGCGTCGATCTCGCGTGCGCTGAAGGGCGAGCCGAGCGTCGACAAGGTTCTCGCCGACACCCCCGCCGCGCGACACCCGTTCGCGGGCGGCGCCGAGGGCTAAGGCTCCCGGCCACAAGCCATTGACCACGCAGACCGGAGAGTTGCCGCTCGCCGGTCTGCGCACGGTCGTCACCGGAGCCAGCTCCGGCATCGGGAGGGCGATCGCGGTCGCCTTCGCCGGCGCGGGCGCCCGCGTCGGGATCGGCTTCTGGCACTCCGCCGACGCGGCGCGAGCGCTGGCCGCGGAGCTCGGCGGGCCCGAGCATCCGCTGTTGCAAGCGGACCTCAGCACGCTCGACGGCTGCGAAGCGATCGTGGAGGAGGCGTTCGCCGCGCTCGACCACGTTGACGTATGGGTGAACAACGCCGGGGCCGACGTGCTCACCGGCGAGGCTCGGGCGTGGCCCGGCGAGCGCAAGCTCGACGCGCTGGTGGATCTCGACCTGAAGGCGACCGTCCGCTGCTCGAGGCTGGTCGCTGCTCGCATGCGGCCGGGCGGCTGCATCCTCAACATGGGCTGGGACCGCGCCACGGTCGACGGTCTGGCGGGCGACGACGGTGAGTTGTTCGCCGCCGTCAAAGCGGGGGTGCTGGGCTTCTCGAAGTCGTTCGCTCGATCCGTCGCGCCCGATGTCCGAGTCAATGTGCTGTGCCCCGGGTGGATCGAAACCGCATACGGCGCGGGCGTGGACCGCGGGTTCTACGACCGCGTTGCGGCGAGCATGCCGCTGGGGCGCTGGGGCAGGCCGGAGGACGTCGCGGCCGCCGCCGTCTGGCTGGCCTCACCGGGCGCGGATTTCGTCACCGGCCAGGCGATCAACATCAACGGCGGCGAGGTTGGCTGACACGCTGTTCGTCACGGGGCGCCTGGCCGAGCCGGCACTTCGCGGCGTCGTGTCCGCCCTGGAGATCGATCACCAGATCGCCGTGATGAACATCAGCGTCGCCGCGCTGATGACAACCCGTTGGATCGCCAAGCGACTCCAGACGCCCGAGGGCGTGGACAACATCGTCATCCCCGGACTCTGCGAAGGCGACATCGACACGCTCCAGCAGGCCACTGGGCTGCCCGTGCGCAAGGGGCCGGCCGATGTCCGCGCGCTGCCCGAGTGGTACGGGCGCGAGGCGGTCCGTGCCGAGCTCGGCCCGCGCGACGTGCGCGTGTTCGCGGAGATCAACGACGTGCAATCGCTTACCCGCGAGCGGGTGATCGACCGGGCGCTGGCCTACCAGGCCGACGGAGCCGACGTGATCGACCTGGGTCTGTCGCTGGATCGCTCGTGGCTGACCGACGGGCCGCCGACGATCACCGCGCTGCGCGAGCGCGGCCTCTCGGTGAGCATCGACACGCTCGATCCCGAGCACATTCGTATGGCTGACGCCGCCGGCGTCGATTACGTGCTCAGCCTCACGCCAGACACGATCGAGCTCGCGGCGGAGCTCCGCGCGACCCCCGTGCTGATCACGCACGATCCCGACGACCTCGACGGCCTCGACCGGATGGCGGCCCGCGCAAACGAGCTGGACCACCCGTACATGCTGGACTCGATCCTGGCCCCGATCAACTCCGGCTTCGCGGCGTCGCTCGCGCGCTACGTCGAGGTTCGCCGGCGGCACCCCGACGCCGAGCTGCTGATGGGGATCGGCAACCTGACCGAGCTCACCGAGGCCGACACCCCCGGGGTGACGGCGCTGCTGATCGGTTTCTGCCAGGAGATCGGCATCGGCGCGGTGCTGACGACCGAGGTGATCGGGTGGGCGCAGGGGGCGGTCCGCGCCACCGTCCTGGCCGCGCAGATCATGCACCTGGCGCAGCGCCAGGCCCGGCCGCCCAAGCACATCGATTCCGGCCTCGTGACGAGCAGGGATGAGTCGATGCGGGCACCCTCAGAGGAGGAGCTGCGCGCGATGCAGAGTCAAATCTCCGACCCCAACTACCGCCTGTTCGCCGACGCCGACTGGCTGTACGCGTTCAACGGCGAGCGGTTTGTGCGCGAGGCCAACATGTATGCGGTGTTCGACCAGCTGGACGTGGCCGATCCCGCGCATGCTTTCTACCTGGGCAAGGAGCTGATGAAGGCGACGATCGCGCGCGGGCTGCGCAAGAGCTACCGCCAGGAGGGACCCCTGGACTGGGGCCTCTTCAGCTTTCGTGAACCTCGACGAGAGGACGAGCAACAACGATGAGAAAAATCTTGGTTCAACTCGACACCGATCCGCACCCCAGCGCGTTCGATGCGATCGCCGCCTACGACGCCGACGTCGACATCGTGCTCGCCTACGGCGCCATCAACGCCGACAACCTTGCCGACACCGTCCAGGGGGCGATCTTCCCGCGAGGTCCCGACGGTCTGGCCAACACCGCGTTCTGGGTGGGTGGGTCAAAGGTGCGTGACGGCGAGGCCGTGTTCGCGGCCGCGCAGAAGCTGTTCTTCAAGCCGTTCAACCCGTCGATCATGCTCGACTCCGACGGCTCCAACACGACCGCCGCGGCTGCGGTCGCATTGGTTCGCGGCGCGGTGACGCTGAAGGGCACCAAGGCAGCGGTGGTCGGCGTCGGGCCCGTCGGCCTGCGGACGGCAGAGCTGCTGCGCCGCGAGGGCGCCGACGTCGTGATGCTGACGTTCCCGCCCGACGTGATGGAGGGCAGTCACCGCCGCGCCTCGGGCATCCCGGTCGCGCAGGAAGCGGGCTTCGAGGTCGTCGAGCCCGGGTCCAGCGATGAGCTCGACGGCGCGCTGGCCGGCCGCGCTGCGATGTTCGCGGCTGGCCCGGCGGGCGTGCAGATCCTGCGCCGCAGCGGCTGGGCGGGCGTCGACGGCGTGCAGGTGGTCGTCGACTACTCGGCCGCCGAGCCCGTTGGCGTGGAGGGGGTCGACCGCGGCGACAACCTCGAGGAGGAGGACGGCGTCAAGAAGCTCGGCGCGCTGGCCGTCGGCGGGCCCAAGATGAAGCTCCAGAAGCGCTGCGTGCAGCGGATGTTCGAAAGCAAGGGCACGGTCATGGACCTCGAGGGGGTCTACGAGGTCGCGCTCGAGGTGCTGTAAGACGACGGGCTACTTGGAGAACACGAATTTGCCCATCGGTCCGTCGAGTGGGCCGTCGTCCTCCGGACGCCACAGGATCGTGTCCTCGATCTTGCGCGCGAGCGTGAAGTCCTTGTCGGTGATCCCGCCCGCCGAGTGCGTGGCCAACTTCACCCAGAGCTTGCCCCAGGTGACGTTGAGGTCGGCGTGATGGCCGGCGGCCTCGCACAGGTACCCGACGGCGTTGACGGCCATCAGCGTCGTCGGCCAGCCGTCGGTGTTGAACTTGCGCCGGATCCACTTGTCCTCGTAGTACCACTTGTCGAGGCCGTACTCGGACAACTTCGAGGGGATCTGGTCCTCGCTGTAGGTCTTGTCCTTCGTTGTGCTCATTCCCGAATGATATGCCCCGCGTAGCCGGTGTCGACCCGGGAACCGTCTCGTTCGACCTGTGCGTTCTGCAGGATGGCGAGCCGGTGCTCGAGCAGGTTTTCGAGTCTCGGTCGCTGAGCGAAGACAGCGGGCCGCTGCTACAGGCGCTGGCGCGCCACGGGCCGTTTGACCTCATCTACGGCCCGAGCGGCTACGGCCTGCCGTTGGTTGCCGCGGCCGACGTCGGCGAGCAGGAACTCGCCTTGATGGTGCTCGTACGGCCCGACGAATCACGAGCCGACGCCGGAGTCGGCGGGCTGCGCTCGTTGCTTCGGGCGCTGGCGCGCAGCGGGCTGCCCATCGTCTTTGGTCCCGGCGTGATCCACCTGCCTTCGGTGCCGGCGCACCGCAAGTTCAACCGGATCGATCTGGGGACCGCCGATAAGGTGTGCGCGGCGGCCTACGCGATCGTCGCCCAGGCGCGCAGGCGGGGGATCGCGGTTGGTGAGACCGCGATGGTGCTACTTGAGCTCGGCGGCGCCTTCAGCGCTGCGCTGGCTGTGGCCGACGGCCAGATCGTCGACGGCATGGGTGGCACCTCCGGCCCGCCCGGTGTCCGCGCCGCCGGGGCGCTGGACGGCGAGCTGGCCTACCTGATCGCTCCGGTCCTGACCAAGCAGACGCTGTTCACTGGGGGTGCTATTGACCCGGCAGGCACGCTGGAGACCGCGGACCTCGCGTCGCTATGGTCCTCGCCGGCGCACGCGGACGGTTGGGCGGCGCTGATCGAGGGCGCCACGAAGGCGGTGCGAGGCCTCCTGGTGAGCGTGCCGGCGCCGCACGAGATCGTCGTCTCTGGCCGCCTGGCGCGCCTGCCTGAGCTGGTCGCGACCCTGGACGCATCGCTGCGCGACATCGCTCCCGTCGTGACGCTGATACCCGGGCGGGCGAGCTCGGCCGCATACGGCGGAGCGCTGCTCGCGGACGCGCTGGCGGGCGGTCCGAACGCGGCGCTCGCCGATCTGCTCAGACTGCGCGAGTCGGCCGGAACCGCGCTCGACCATGTGCGCGTAGCCGATGTCGGCTCGATTTCGCTGGGCTGACTTAACTCTCCGCGCACACTTAGCCCGTTCGTAACGTGGATGACACAACTTTTTTCCTATAGCGGCTACGGTCTGCTTAGCTTTGAAGGTCCGTTTTGTCCGGACGGAATAGTCCGACCGAAGGAGAGAGGCCGTGAGCGAATCTGCCCAGACCGGCGTCCTCGACCAGCTAGCAGCGCTGGGGAAACAGAACGGGGCCACCATAGGCCGAATCCTCGCTAACGGGAACCTCGGCACAGCCGAGGAGGGCCCGGACGGCAAGATGCACGCCACGATCCGGATTAACGAGGACGAGCTGGTCTATGACCCCACGGTGCTCGTCTTACCCCACGGGGGAGAACTCGAGATCGAGTTCTTCAACGACGACAAGAACACGCACTGCGCTGTCCTGCCGAGCAACGGCGACACCAAGTTTCTTTGGCTGGTCAACCATTCCCGCGGAACCGCCAGCATCATCCTGGACGGCCCGGGCTACTACTGGTACGGGTCGACCACTGGCAACGATGAGGGGCGGGGCCTGACGGGAGCGATCGTGGTCGGGGGCGACACGCCCGACGAGGCCAAGCTCGACCGTCCACCCCAGCCGCAACCGTAGAGAGGAGCAGGCGATGGCAACTGAGCCCTATGTAGACGCAGGGGTCGCTCTTTCCTACACGTCTCTGAGCGACTTGGTCGGGCATGCGCCTCCTGTTGCAAAGAGCGTCAACTACGACCGACTCCTCAAGGCTCGCGAGGAGCCGCAGAACTGGCTGACCTACTACGGCGCCTACGACGGTCAACGCTTCAGCGCGCTGGACCAGATCAACGACGGAAACGTGCAGAAGCTGAAGCCGGAATGGGTCTTCCAAGCGGCCTCGACCGGCCTTCACTCGGGCGCTTCGACGTACGCGTTCGAGAACGCCCCGGTCATCGTTGACGGCGTCATGTACGTCACGGGCTGGGATGGCTTCATCTGGGCGCTCGACGCGACGACCGGAGCGGAGCTGTGGCGCTACAAGCACGCGTCGCCGTTTGACGTGTCGCTGTGTTGCGGCAACGTGAACCGTGGGTGCGCCGTGGCGGAGGGGCTGGTGTTCATGACCACCCTGAACGCCCACGTGATCGCGCTCGACGCCGAGACCGGCAAGAAGGTCTGGGACCAGGTGTACGGCGATGTGCGGGCGGGAGAGAGCGCGACGGTCGCGCCGCTGGTCGTCAAGGACATGGTGATCGTCGGCAGCTCCGGCGGCGAGTTCGGGGTGCGCGGCCACGCCGACGCCTTCAAGCTCGAGACCGGAGAGCGAGTGTGGCGCTGCTACATGATCCCGAAGCCCGGGGAGCCCGGGTCCGAGACCTGGCCATCTGATGGCGAGGCGTGGCAGCGCGGCGGCGCAAACTGCTGGACGACGCCGACGTACGACGCGGACCTGAACCTCCTGTACTTCAACACCGGCAACCCGTGCCCCGACTTCGATGGCGACGTCCGGATGGGCGACAACCTGTTCACGGACTGCGTCGTCGCGGTCGACCCCGACACGGGCCAGATCAAAAATCACTACCAGTACACCCCGCACGACGTGTGGGACTACGACTCGACGATGGAGAACATCCTGTTCGAAATGGACGGGCGCAAGTGCGCTGGGCACTTCGACAAGAACGGCTACTTCTTCGTCCTGGATCGCACGGACTGCAGCCTGATCCGAGTCGTGCCGTTCGTCGATCGCATCACCTGGGGCGAGATCGACGCCGACGGCAAGGTGACGCCGAAGGTCTACCCCGACAAGGAGGGAGACCCCGTCCACTTCTGGCCGGGACCGGCCGGCGCCAAGGAATGGACGCACGCTGCATACAGCCCGGACACGGGGCTCTTCTACTGTCCGGTTCAGGACATCGGCGCCACCGCCACCAGGCGGCGCCGCGAGTTCAAGGAGAGCATCCCGTACTGGGGCGCAGGCGTCGCCGTCGATGGCGAGGACATCGCCGGGTCGATCAGCGCCTTTGACCCGAAGACGGGCAATGAGACCTGGCGCTGGCGCCACGAGCATCCGATGTGCGCCTCGGTGCTGGCCACGCATGGCAACCTCGTGTTCGCCGGGGAGCCCTCGGGGAAGTTCAACGCTCTCAACGCCGAGAGCGGGGAGCTGTTGTGGCAGTTCCAGTGTGGGAGCGGCCACCACTCCAGCCCGAGCAGCTATAGCGTCGACGGTCGGCAGTACATCGCCGTGCCGACCGGATTCGGCGGCTGGGCCGAGGGATTCCTGCCCGCGATGCTCGGGTCGCGCCATGGAAGCGCGCTGTTCGCCTTCGCGCTGCCGGAGTAACAGTCGGCCAAATTGTGATCTGCCACGGCCTACGGGCTGTGGCAGATCGCAGGCCTCGGCGCCGACCCTTCGAAAGAACCGATGTTCGCGCTCATCTCTCTCGGGTTCACCCTGAGTCTGGACAACTTCCGCAGCTCGCTCGTCCTTGGGGGGCTGAAGCCGACCTTCGCTCAGTCGGTCAAGACATCCGCCATCTTCGGCTTGTGGGATGGCGTCGCGCCGGCGGTCGGGATCCTCATCGGCCACTTCCTGAGCGACAAGGTCGACAACACCTCCGAAACGATCGCGATGATCGGCCTCGGCGCATACGGGGTGTTCCTCATCGTCCGGGCGGTGATCTCACCCGAGCGCGCGGATCCGGACCTGAAGTGGGCGAGGCGCGGGCTCCCGCTCCCGCTGAGCATTGACAACATCGCAGCCGGCACGGCGCTTGGCCTCGCGGGATATTCCCCGTGGCTCGCGCCCATCCTGTTCGGGGTGATCACGTTTGTGGTGTCGATCGCCGGGCACCAGATCGGCCGCACAGTGGCGAACTTCTTCGACTTCATCCCCCGCATCAACACCGACCTGCTCACCGGGATCGCTTTCGCCGCAATAGCGGTCTTGATGGCGCTTGGCGTCACCCTGCCGCTCTCGGGCGACTGATATCGGACCGTCAGGCTGAGATCGCGATCGCAACGCCGACGTAGGCGACGTACAGGGCGACCAGAGCCGCGCCTTCGACCCGGCCGAGTCGTTTGCGGAGCAGCAGTACTCCCGCCAGGATCGCGGGGCTGATCGCGGCAACCGGCAGATAGAAGTGCGTCGTGTCGTCGCCGAGATCAAGCGGCTTGACGAGCGCGATCACCCCGGCGTTGAGCCCCGCGAAGTGGACGATCGTCCCACCGATCGTGCCAAGCGCCAGCTCGGGGCGCCCGCGCCGGGCGGGCACCGCGACCCGGGCGACCTCCTCGGCCTCGACCGATGCGGCCACCGCGGTGTTGCCGAGCAGCGTCGCGGAGATGCCGAGGTGGCGCACGGTCGATTTCAAGCCCTCACCGATCAGCCACCCGCCGCCGGTCAGCACGCCGAGCCCCGCGACTAACTTCACCCCGGGTCGGCGGACCCGCTCCGCGCTCTCATCCGCGAGCAGGTCACGTCCCGAGACGGCCAGCCCGACCAGCGATACGACCCACCAGGCCACGAGCAACGCACCCTCGGTACGCGACAGGTGGCCGTCCTCGGCGAACACCAGCAACGGGAGTGGGGCGGCGGCAATCCAGAGGGCGAACCTGGGTGGGAGCACGACGCGCATCGGCGCGATCAGGCCTCCGAGGCCGGCAACGCCGAACGCCAAGAACGTCACGCCGCCGAGGAACGTGCCGGCCGCGGCCCCCGGCAAGCCCTTTGTGTTGGCGGCGATTCCCGCCACGAGGTTCTCGGTCTCGAAGCCGGACAGCACCACGGTCAACACGAACGGCGCGATCCGCAGTGCCCGCCCCAGGCCGAGCAGGCCGTCGACCAACAGGTCCGCGGCCCAGATGACCAGCAGGACCCCAGCGGCCAGTACAACGAGTCCGACAGCGCCGGACATCAGCGCGCCCGCAGATCGCAGCGGCCGTCAGCCACCGCGCCATCGTAACTAGCGGTTGCGACGAGCCGGTCCCGGCACGCGATGCGGTGGTGGGCTCAGGCTGCTTCTTGCTCGCCCGGTTTCACGAGCCAGAACCGCGCCCGGAAATCCTCGATCGACAGACACCGGTCCCAGCCGGTGATGCAGTCGCGGAACACCACGCAACCGGTCGCACCGATCGCTTCTGTCTCGTACAGGCGCGAGCCGTCGGTGTAGTAGGCGCCGATGAGTACGCGGGCCGCGAGCCTGCGTCGCTCATTCAGGTCAGAAACGGGGCGCATTGCTCTACGTCAGCCCCGATCGCATCTGAACGGAATCGTACATTGGACCGATCTGTTACCCAGCCTGGACACACCGAAAACGATTGCATCGCCGCATGCAGGGAAAGTGTGAGCGATTTCACATTTGTCACGCATGCCACAAATATCGGCGCCGACGCGAATATTCCTGAGCGAGAACGCGTGTGCGGCGCTAGCCCGGAGGCGAATTCGCGCGGCCGTCGCGGTCGCTGCGGCGCTCGCGCAGACGCCCCGCATGGGCCCGGGCGGCCGGATCCCTGCGGGCCTTGATCACGCTCGCCGCCGTGGCAACCGCGAGCACGACGACGATCACACCCAGCGACAGGCCGGTCGAGATCTCCGGGACCGACGAGTTGTGCAGGTGGAAGTAGTGGAGGATGAGCTTGACGCCGATGAAGCCGAGGATCAGCGCGAGCGCGCCCGACAGGTAGACGAGCCGGTCGAGCAGGCCGGAAACCAGAAAGAACAGAGCCCGCAGCCCGAGCAGCGCAAACGCGTTGGCGACGAACACGATGTAGGCGTGCTGAGTGACGCCGAACACGGCCGGAATTGAGTCGAGCGCGAACAGCAGGTCTGTGCTGCCGATCGCGATCAGCACCAGAAACAGCGGTGTGAGCACGCGCCGGTTCTGGGTCCGGACGACGATGCTGGGGCCGTGGTACTCGGTGGTGATCGGCAGCAGGCGCCGCGCCGCCGAGACGAGCACGTTGTCGTCGACCGACGGGTCCTCATTGCGGTGCCGAAACAGTTGGACCGCCGTCAGGGCCAGCGCCAGCCCGAAGACGAGGAACATGATCGAGAACGCATCCAGCAGCGCGGCGCCGGCCGCGATGAAGATCGCCCTCATCACAAGCGCCGCGACGATCCCGATCGTCAGCGCGCGCGCCTGCTGCTCGGCCGGGACCGAGAAGGTCGTCATGATGATCAGGAACACGAACAGGTTGTCGACCGACAGGCTCTTCTCGACTATGTAGCCGGCGAAGTACTGGGCACCGAGGTCCCAGCCGGCCACGAGGCCGAAGACCACGCCGAACAGCAGCGCCACCGCGATGTAGAGGACCGACCACACGGCCGCCTCGCGGAAGCCCACCGCATGCGGGCGCCGAGCGGACCGCACCAGATCGAATCCGAACAGGGCCGCCAACGCGACGAGCGTGGCCGCCCAGCCGGCCGCGGAAACGTGGAGCATGCCATGTAGTGTGGCCTGCCTACACTGGCGCGATCGAAGCTCGACTCGGCGACTCGGGACCCCTGGGACGGCTGACCGCCGAGGAGCGGCTCGTCCTCGCCGTGACGCGCTTCGCGACGGTCGGCACGCCGCTCGCCGGCGACGCGGTGGATGCGCTGCTTGCCGACGTGTCCTGGGACGCCCTGGGCAGGCTTCTGATCCGGCTGCGGCTGGTCGAGCTCGTGGGTACCGCGCTGCAGGATCTGGCCGGCTCCGCGCTGCCGGATAAGTCCGCGCCCTGGATCGAGCACACCCGCCA
>DASSGR010000098.1:0-2833 GCA_035693425.1 Solirubrobacteraceae bacterium | reverse complement strand
CTGGGTGCGGCGGGGATGGGCCGAGATGGATTACACCCAGCGTCGCGTGTTCGAGCTTGGGACCGGATTTCGTCGCTCACGATGACCTCGGAACGCGTTGGACCGCCCGGTCACGTATGAACTCGAGACGCTCCACGCGCTGCCAGCTCGCGAACCAGAGTCCGACGCTGGCTAGCGCTGATCCACGATGGGGTTGGTCCTCCGCAGCGGGCGCGCAGCCGTCATGATCCGTCTGTTGCCGCCAATGCCAGGCTGCTGACCACCGCAGCGACACCAGCGTGCCCGGGGCCAGAACTCGACTGTCCGGCACTCGACTGCGGGAGTCTGAGAGCTACGTGAGCTTCGCTACCAGCGGGCCGACCTCAGCGAGGCGGTTCGCCGGGTCGCGTGACTGCGCGCTAAGCGTGGCCGCTAAGCCCGGTCTGCTGGCAGGGGACGACTTGCGGGAGGATTGAGCACGTGTCGTGCGGCCCGCACCCGTCGAACTACTTGTCCAATCGGCGGACGGGCTGATGGTCGCAGTCCTCGCTCCGGGATTTCATCTCGGCGGTAGCTACGCGCTCGGTTTGCTGTTCCTGGGGTTGGTCCTGTTTGTCGGCATCGGCGCGTTGTCACGACAGAACGATCGTCCGTACTCCGCGTCGGTCTTCTATCTGCTCCTGGGTGCAGTCGCGTCGGTAGGCCTCGGGGTGCTCGGCGTCACCCGCCTGGACCCGATCGCCAATCACGCTGTCTTTGAACACGTCACGGAGCTGGCGTTGGTGATCGCGGTGTTCGGCGCCGGGCTTGCGGTCGAACGGCAGATCGAGCGCCGCTCAAAACGGGTGATCGCTGCGTTGTTGCTACTGGTGATGCCCCTGACGATCGCGTCGATCGCAGCTTTCGGCGCGTTAGCAATGGGCTTGCCGTTCGCGGCGGCGCTATTGCTCGGCGCGATCCTCGCCCCCACAGATCCCGTCCTCGCCGGCGATGTCGGCCTCGGGCCGCCCGGGGGCGATGACCAGGGAGAACCGCGACTATCCCTGCACACCGAAGCGGGAATCAACGACGGACTCGCCTCACCGTTCATCCTACTCGGCCTGTTCGTGGCGACACGCGGCGGTACGAGCTGGCTCGGTGACTGGATCCTCACAGACGTGCTCTACGCGATCGGCGTCGCGCTGCTGATCGGCGTCGCCGCGGGGTGGCTGATCGCCGCCGCGATCTCGCGTCTGCGAACCCGACGGCTGCTGTCCAGAGACCTCGATGGTTTCTTCGCGCCCGCCACGGCGCTGCTGATCTACGGCGCCGCCGACGCGCTCGGCGCCTATGGGCTGCTGGCCGTATTCGCGGCGGGGATCGCCTTTCGCCGGCACGAGTTCGAGCACGAGATCAACGCACGCATCCACCACGGCGCCGAAGTCGCAGGACGCCTGCTCGAGCTTGCCGTCCTGCTCCTCCTCGGCTCGATGCTCACAAGCGCCGGCCTCGCGGTCCCGGGCCTCGCCGGGTGGCTGCTCGCACCCCTGATCATCCTTGTCATCCGCCCGATACTGGTGCTCGCCGTCACCGGCCAGGGCTTCCTTGACATTCGCGGTCGCCTGTTCCTGGGCTTCTTCGGCGTCCGCGGGGTCGCAGCCCTCTACTACGCGATGATCGTCGTCGCAAGCGGAGACCTCTCCCACGCCGACACCAACAAGGTCGTCTGGACGACGATCGCGTGCGTCGCGGTCTCGATCACCGTCCATGGGATCACCGCCACCCCGCTCACCCGACGCCTCCTCGGCTCGCTCGACAGGGCAGACGCGGACAGCGCGCGACGACGTCCCGAGGATGCCCGACTAACGGTATAAGGCGGCCAGTCTGTGGTCGGCTCCCTCTGACCGTCTGGACAAGCTCGTCGTGCCAACGGTGTGCACGCTCGGCTACCGGAGGCGGGGTGACGTCGTGCCCATCTTGCATGCCAAGCTCGCGTTGCTCGGGATATCTGCGTTCGCATGACGAGGATGTGTTCGGAAACCCGACGACATGATTTGGTTCACGCCCCAGCGGCTCTGGATCTACTCGGCCAACTTCACGAGCCGATTGCGACACAGCCTGGAATTTGGCTTCTGGACCGACGAGAGCGCGCTGGTCGAACACGCCGGAGAAGTTCCTCGTCACCGCGATGAGGTACTCCGAGGCGCTTGACGCCCACTCAGACTCGTCGAACCCGACCTCGCCCTCGTCGAGCACGACGACGAGGTGTTCCGCGACATCCTCGCGGAGATGAGCTGGGACGACGGCAGACGGAAGACTTTGACTTTGGTTGAACTCAAGTCGACCGTGACGTCGTCGTCGCGTCGTTAGGTGCCCACCGGCAATCACAAAGTCGGCATTCATCTGGCGTGTGGCCCTCTGCAGGCCGCCCGGCGACGCGCGGCTTCGATTTGCGAGAGCGAGCGACAGCCGGACGGGGCGCCCGCTCGGGAACGAACCCGACGCTCTCGTGGCGCTACCGGATCGCTACTGCCGCACCAAGAGCAAAGCGCGGCAGCGCTCGGTCAATCGCGCTGGTAGCGAGTGATCAGTCATGAGAGACCTGCTCTGGGGGTGCCAGGGGCATTTCGGGCGTGACGCCGACTTCCCTGGCTAAGCCGGCAACCGAACCGGTCCTGCATTGCGCGGAGGCTGTCGCGCAAACGCGACCACTTGTGTGCGGAGCACAACTTGCCGCCGAGCTGATCCTGCGATGAGGATCATTTGAGGGGGGTTGGCTGCGAAACGTCGGATATAGCGACGTTTCGCAGCCAACCTCGGACTCGCGGATCGCGTCGTTGTGATCCGGCCACAAACAGGACCGTGCCTGCGAGGT
>DASSGR010000097.1:0-30619 GCA_035693425.1 Solirubrobacteraceae bacterium | reverse complement strand
CGGCAAGGGAGTCGCGGCCGGCGAGCACCTGTTCGTCAACACGTATCTGCTCGGGGTCACGACGTTCGCGGCCGCCGGGAACTCCACGTACGCGCGCTACGCGGCCGAGCTCGCCGCGAACGAGTCCGAGCACCGGTTGCTCGGGCAAACGCTCGCCGGCGCAAGCCCGCCCAACGACCTCGGATTCGCGGACTACGAATTCGATAGCGTCAGCCAGATCGCTGCGGCCGCCCAGAGCGCCGGCTTCGGCTTCGGCGAGCAGGGGAGCGCCGCCGGTCGCTTCTACGACCTCCCACAGTCGCCGATGGCCCCGCCCATCCAGATCAGCTCGAACGAGCCGCGATAGGCCGAACGCGACGCAAGCCCGGCCCCGCAGGACCGCGGCGGCTTCAGCCCGGACGCGTCTACCGACCGCCCGGGCTGAACCGTCCCGGAAGCCCGGCCAGACGTATCCCGCGGTCCTGGCGGCTGGCCAACCCTCGGCGGCTGGTCGCCTAGTGGGGAGCCTCGAGTTTGGCGAGGAGCGAGAAGCCGCGGCGGCGTGATCGACCATGCACCGGTCGGCGGCCGCTGTCGGCCGCCGGCCCGGCTCCGCACGGCCCGTTCACGAGGCGAACGAATCGAGGATCTCGACATGCCCGCTGTGCACTACACAAACCTGCTGATCGTCGTCACGGTCGGCCTGTTCGCCCCGCTAGCGCTCGGTTTTTTCCCCCGATTCCGGCTGCCAGCGATCGTGCTCGAGCTCGTCCTCGGCATCGTCATCGGCCCATCCGGGCTGGGATGGGCCACGGCCGACCTTCCGGTGTCGATCCTGAACCTCATCGGACTGGCGTTCCTCCTGTTCCTCTCAGGCATGGAGATCGACGTCGAGCGCCTACGCGGCCGGATCTTCAAGCTGACCGCGATCAGCTTCGCGCTGTCTTTCTCGATCGCGATCGCGCTCGGCCTCGCCCTGAAAGCGGGTGGATTCGTCAGGTCCCCGCTGTTCGTCGCGATCGTCCTCGCCGCCTCCTCGGTCAGCGTGATCTTCCCCGTCCTGAAGGACGCAAACGTCACCGGCTCGAGCTTTGGTCAGTTGGTGCTCGCGTCGGCCTCGGTCGCGGAGTTCCTGGCGATCATCCTGCTGTCCGTGTTCTTCTCCGGCAACGGCTCGACCAGCACGGCCGGGACGCTGATCCTGGTCGGCGTGTTCGGGCTAGTCCTAGCCCTGGTGGGCGTGGCGATCGCCGGTGTCGAGCGGTCGATCAGCCTCGGACGCGTCGTCCGGCGGCTGCAGGACACGACCGCGCAGATCCGCGTCCGTGCGGCGTTCGTGCTGATGATCGGGTTCGTGGCCCTTGCCGACCAAGTTGGGCTGGAGACGATCCTCGGAGCGTTCGCCGCCGGCGTACTCCTGTCGCTGATCGACCGCGACGACGCAACCCACCCTCAGTTCAGGCTGAAACTCGAGGCGGCCGGGTTCGGCATATTCGTCCCCGTCTTCTTCGTCACGAGCGGGCTGCGCTTCAACTTGAACGCGCTCTTCGCCAGCCCGTCGACGGTCGCGCGAGTGCCGCTTTTCCTGCTCGCGATCTACCTCGCCCGGGCACTGCCCGCCATCGTGTACGTGCGACTCCTGGGTCGCTCACGCGCCGCAATCGCCGGCGTGCTTCAAGCCACCTCCCTCACGGTCATCGTCGCCGCCGCGCAGATCGGACTCCAGCTCGGCGTGATCAGTCAGGCCAGTGACGCCGGGCTCATTGCGGCTGGACTTCTGTCGGTGATCATCTCACCGGCCCTAGGACTCGTGCTGCTCCGCCGCGCACAGCCAGAAACTCGTTCAAAGCCCTCGACCCTACGTGCATCGTCGCACATGCGGGCTCCCCGAGATTCAACAGCGGGATGGCTTTCGTAGGTCGGAGACGCGCTACGCGCACGATCGCATCGGCGAGAGGGTGTCGCGTAATTACCGTGTCGTCCGGAGGGGCTTAAGTTAAGCCCGGATCGTGCAACAGCCGGGCGTGGGTGACCTTGAGTTCACCGTTGCGACGCGGGTGAGCTCTGAAGTGGGTTTTGATGGCGGCGGGAGGGCTGGCCGGGCCGGCGCCGTCGTTGAGGATGGGTGTGCTGGCGGGTTTTGCGCGACAGCGGATCGTCGGCGCTTTGCGCCGTGGCTGTCGAGCTGATCGCCTGGTGGGCGGGCGACACTCTGCGGGTTAGCCAGCGGGTGCTGGGAGCGCGCGCAACCGTGCAAACGCGGCGGCGAGCTCACCCGCCCATGGCCAGTTCGCTGAGAGACGCAGGACTGCGCGTCGGGCGTGGAAACAGAGCCGCCCGGCGGTGTGAAGCAGCCGGTAGCGAAGTGCTTTGGGTTCGCAGATCGCGAGCTCGCCGGTGAGGCACAGACGCTGGGTCCACGCGATCAGGTCTTGCGCGATCAGCGACAGTTCGAGCCAGACGGCGTTGAGCGCGAACTCGCGGAACGGGAGGTTCTCAAGCCCGGTCTGTTTCGCGCCGCGGACCCGGTTCTCGGCATCCCCGCGTCCGCGATGCAACCGCTCGATCTCGACCATGTCGCCGGTGAGGTCGGTGAGCGTCGCTTGGAAGCGATGCCCCTCGTGGTCGGTGAACTTCAGCTGCGCGCCCGGATGTGGGCGCTCGCGCCGGATGATCACCCTGGAGCCGTCAGGCCACGGGGTGAGATCCAAGCGCTCGACATCGGTGATCTCGGCGATCTGCGCGCCCTCGCGTTCCTGCCCGTCCTGGCGGATCGCCGAACGCCAAGCGTCCTCGGGCAATTGCAGGATCGATTCGCGCACGCCCGTGAATAGATCGAACCCAACCAAGAACGCGATGTTCGCGTCTTGGGCGGCCTGGCAGAGCGCGCCGGCCGCGCCCGCCGAGTCGATCCGCATCACGATCTCAGTCTCCAAATCGGAGACCACCTCGACCGGCAGCTGCGCGAGCGCCATGTCGAGAACATCGATCTGCGCTTGGGCGGAGTGAGCAGGCGCGCCACCGCCCCGCAGCACCCCGGCCAGCGCCTCGTGAGTCTCGTCCAGATACGCCAGCAACGGGTGAAACCCAAACCCCGAGCGGTAGTTCACCGCCGCACCCTCCTTCTCGGTATGCGCGTCGACGAGCGTCGCGTCGATATCGATCACGATCCGCTCCGGGTGCACACCCAGGTCCCACGCGCGCTCCCGCGCCGCCGCACGCGCCGAACGCAACGCGTCCAGCAGCGCGGGCTCGCCCGCGATCCGGTCGATCAGCCTAAACGCCGTCGAGTCAGACGCGACCGGCCCGAACAACGGCTCCTGATCACGGACCGCACGCAGGTCAGACAGGCAATCACCGCCGTCGGCGAGCATCACCGCCAGATCACGGATCACCCGGCCGGGGTCATGCAGTCCGCGGCGCTCACGAACGCCCGCCAGCGCGCTCGAGAACTCCCGCGTCAGACCGACCCGGTCAGCGACCTCGCCGAGCAACGCCGCGCCAGCATGAGAAACCAGACCTTCTCCGTCCGCCGCGACATCTACCGTGAAATTGCGCCCATCGCGCTGCACCTTCAAGGTGAACCTCCAGAGTCGATGCTGCAGGCTTCGACACCCCGCAGAATCGCTGCTCAGGCGGACAGTCCCGCGGCCCCGACCAACGGGGCCGCAACTGCTTCATGCACGATCCGGGCTAAGACCATTCTTGGATGCCTCAGAACTTCATTGTTTGTGATCGTGATCAGTCGTTTTTGTTGCCGCCGGACTTGAGGGATTGGCTGCCTGAGGGTCATCTCGCCTGGTTCGTGCTGGACGCTGTGTCGGGCATGGATCTGCGCGAGTTCTATGGCGTGTATCGCGAGGACGGGGTCGGCCGGCGGGCGTATGACCCGGTGATGGTCGCCTTGCTGTTGCACGAGTATTCGCGCGGGGTCCGGGCGGTGCGGAAGATCGAGCGGCCGTGCGAGGAGGACGTGGCGTTCAAGATGATCGCGATGCTCGAGACGCCTGATCACGCGACGATCGCGCCATTCGTAGAGCGCCACGAGGCGGCGCTGGCCGAGCTGTTCGGTCAGCTGCTGGGGTTGTGCGCGCGGGCCGGGCTGGTCCGACCGGGGGGTGGTCGCGATCGATGGGACGCCGATGGCGGGTAACGCGAGCCGCGAATCGACGCTCGACTTCGGGGCGATCGCGAGGGAGATCCTCGCGGGGGCCAAGGCGATCGACGAGGCCGAGAGCGAGCTGTACGGCGAAGCGCGCGGGGACGAGCTGCTCGAGCAGCTGCGCACCCGGGAGGCACGCGGAGTTCTTCCGCCGAGCCCGTGAACAACGGGATCGGCAGCGTGACGCGTCCAAGCCAAAGTCCGGGTTGGCGCCGGACGACGATCCGCAGGATGAGTTCGCGTTCGACGTTGAGCGGATGGTCGCGCGCGGGCAGGGCCGTGAGGCGTGGTGGCGCGAGGGCCGCCGCCAGCTCGAGCAGCGCCGCGGGCAGACCTCTGATCCTGTTCCGCGGTCATCACGTGAGGATCGGTTGCTGCTCGCCGCCCAGCGGTTGGAGGACGAGCGCGATGCCAGGATCGCCGCGAACCAGGCGTATGAGGAGTACCGGGCGACCGGACGGGACACGCAAGGCCATCGGCTCGGCACGCGCGCGAACCCGTGGACGGCACCGGACGTGCCCGACGGGGTGGTGAGCGTAAGTGACCCCGATAGCCAGCGGATGAAAAGCGAGATCTCGACTGAGTCCCTGGGCGTCGACCCCCAAAGGCATCATCCTGCCCCGCTGGTTCCACGGATCTGGGCGGCCGCGTGCGAATCACCGCGGCGGGCCAGGCGAAGCCAGGCTTCGTGAACCACATCCTCGGCCTCAGCGAGGCTCCCGGGATGGCTATCGGCGACCCGTTGTAGATGTTGCCGCAGGCGCTGGAGTTCAGCGGTGGTCGCCTCGCGTCCCGGGGGTGGGCCAGGAGTCATCTCGGTGTTCCGAGGTCTTCTGGTCTTAAGGCTCGCAGCTACGACGATCTAGCCCGGCGAGATGTGACGTCAGGTCCTCGCGGAGGCTCCGAGACGTGGCGTCTCGATCACATCTTGGTGCCCGGCGCTCAAGGCGCTGGCTGAGGTCAGGGTTGACTAGAGGGCTGGCGTCTCCGGCGAGACGATTGGCGGCACGCGCTGCCTGAGCGTGCGCTGCATAGCCGAGCGCAGACCGACGTGACGGCGCTGATCCGGGCCGCGGAGCAGGCTCCCGAGCTCGACGGTTAGTGATGCTCCTTCTCTCGCGGTAACGAGGGTCTCCGGGATGAGGTCGGAGCAAGGGGAGCTGCATCATGACCACGAGCGGGTGGGGGTTCTGCACGAGTGCCCGGTAAAACCAGGCCTACCTGGGAAGTCGCTTGCGGCGGATCCACGCCACGAGATACGCCACCCCGATCAGTCCAGAAACGCTCCGATCCCGACCATGTACTTCACCTGGCCGTTGTGGTACCAGCCGAGGAGGTGCACGGGCGCACCTGAACCAAGTAGCGTTGCTCGACCTGGGAGAACATGGCTAGGGCCGCGAGTCCACCGGTCACGCCACTGGACCCGAGTGACGTTGGGGGCGTCGAGCATCGACGATGGCGCTACCGCCGAGGCCGTCCGTTCCAACGCGACTCGGTGACGGGCGGCGGGCGAACACCTCGTCAGGGCGAGGCACGGCCGTCATCGCCGTCGCGCCCCTACCGGCGACCTGGCTGGGCGGCGATGGGTATGTGATCGGCCCGCTCACGACCCTACTCCTGGTCGGGCGCTCCATGCGGCTCGCTCGCGGCCGTGCCCTCGCGGCGTGGGCGATCAAGCCGATGATCTGAACCAGCATGCTGTAAAGACTGCTCAGGATGATGAGGAAGCCGCCCATAACTACTGTGAAGACGATGACGAAGCCGCCCATAACTACTGTGAAAACACCGACGAGCAGCAGTATCGGGAGGATCAGCAGGACCGGTGAGTACGCGAGTATCATTTCGATGCCGATCCGAGGTGGCGGACAGTGAGGGAGGGGCAGCGCACCCGCTCGGGTTTAACCGACAGTCCGTGCGGCGTCGGGATCGCGGTTGTGCAAACGGACCGCATACAGACGGATCCCCCGCGGGTGACGGTTACCGCAGTGGGGTCGGAGACGCGTAAGGACGGTTGCGGACTCATGCCACGCACTTTGCGGCCTCAGCTACGACCTTCAAGAGGAAGCGACGAACGCCCGATCAACATTGGGGATCGTCGGCCCCGATCAGCCAGGTCGCGACCCGCCGGGAAGGGCGTAAGCGATCCCGTTGGGGTAGTCGTGGCGTGGGCGCCACCGCTGAACTCACCTGTCGCCGACGGCGACCGCGGCCAGCTGCACGCTCGCGATGAGCAGGCAAAGCGCGGTCGCGGCGAGGGGTCCCACCAGCCAGGGGACCCAGCCGTAAATGTCGTCGAACAGGCGGCAACCGCATCACGTGCGGCGTCGATGTATGACCGGGAGCGCAAGGTCACACGTCTTGACGCCCAGCGACCGCCTGTCCGAACTCTTGGCCGGCGGTTGCTTCGGCTTGGATCGTTGCGTAGCGTTCGTCAACGAGCCCGAGCTCGACGATGTGGGGGCCGCTGATCAGCGCGTTGACCCAGTCGGAGAGCACGCGCAGACGCCCCGACGGGAGTGCCATGAGGTGGTAGGCGCGGCCCGCGATCTTGGCCAAAATCCCGCTTAGCCTGAGCCCGAACGGTGTCGCGATGGCATTCCGGCCGGTTAGGTCGACCGTGAATCCCAGGTCCTTGTGCCTGTATGCGCGGGTCTCCCTGTTTGCCAAGGAGGCGGCGACGTTTCGGGCCGCGGTCACGCCCTGCCGTTGGGCGTGCTGTGCTGTCTGCGCGGCGAGCTGGCCGGGACGGGTAAGGTCGGGCACGGCGGCCGCGTCGCCAAGCGCGAACACGTGCGGGTGATCGCGTGCTCGCAGCGCATCGTCGACGATCAGCCGGCCGCGGTCCACCGCAAGCCCGACCTCGGAAATGAGCGGCGCAGGCGCGACCCCCGCCGTCCACACCACGGTCCGAGTCGCGAGCGTTTCGCCGTTCACCAGCGTCACATGGTCGGGCGTAACTTCGGCGACCCGGGTCCCGAGGCGCACGTCGATGCCGCCCCGGCGCATCCGGGCGAGGGCGTGATTCGCGAGCTTGGGCGGGAACTGCACAAGAACGCTTGGTCCAGCCTCGATCACTGTCCAGCGCACCGAGTCGGGGTCAAGCCCACGGTGCTGGCGCAGGGCGGCCCGGGCGAGCTTGTGTCCTTGCGCAGCCAGCTCAAGCCCGGTGAACCCGCCGCCGACGACCACGAAGGAGCCAAGAGCCTTTCGAGCGTCAGCATCGTCGGTCGCGCCGGCGAGCTGCAGCTGGCGCAGAATGCGCTCCCGCAGGTAGACCGCCTCAGCGACCGTTTTGAAGCCGTGCGTGTACTCGCCGACGCCCGCGATGCCAAACGTCGCGGTGACCGAGCCGGGGTTGAGCACCAGGCGATCCCACCTCAGCCGCATTTGCTCACCGTCACTCGTGTGCACCGTGCACGTCTGCGCAGCGGCGTCAACCGCCGTGACCGTCCCGACCACGACCGTCGTGGAAGGAAGCGAGGCGGCGAGCGGGGTGGCAATGGCTCCCGGGTCGACCACACCTCCGGCCACATCCGGCAGCAGCGCCGAGTAGACCATGTGATCGCCCGGATTTACGAGCACCACTTCCGTCGAGGTGGCTAGATTACGATCGAGCCAACGGGCGCAGTAAAACCCCGCGAACCCGGCTCCTACTATCACGACTCGCGGTCGCGCGTCAGTTGATTGCCCAAGTTTCAAGATTTGACCCCAGTGTCGGCAGTTCGTGGAACGGCGTCGCTGCGTCAGCTCGCCGCGAGCGGCACCTCAGCTTGCTTGGCGTTGTTCCTTTTCAGCAGCACGGTGCCGACCAGGCCCAGCGCCACACCGAAGATTCCGTGACCGATCCACCAGCTCCAGTGCGGCGATGCGCTGTAGAGCGTCTGAATCTTTTGCGTGTTGATGATCCCGAGGAGGAGTATCGCGTCGACGGCGATGCCGTAAGCGGCCCCGAACACCACTGCCGCGGGAAGGCTCGGTCGGCGACCGAGGATCGCGGTCAACAGAGCGACTCCCAGGATCCCAACGACCAGCGAGTTCCCCAAGTGGGCGACGATCCCGCCGAACACCGGGATGAAGTGGAAGCTACCGTGGAAGTGGTGCACGCCGAAGACGACGCTCCAGATGCCCTCTGGCGGCGTCCAGAGCGTCTGGTGAATGGCGGGCACGGCAGTGGGGTCTTGGGCGATCGCGGCAACGAGCATCTGCCACGCGGCGTACATGAGCCCGCCGGCGATTCCGGCGAGCGCACCGACCTGCAGGATCTTCCTGGTGGCAACACTTGCGCGCCTCGGGTGCAAGTGGACTTGCGCGTGTGTATGGGTGTGTGCCTCCATCGCAATGCCTCCAATAGATCGCTGTTGAACTGCGCGGGTTGGCGCGACCACCAAGGAAAGGGCAGGATCGGGACCGCTCAAGAGCAGTCGACGATCGCGCGATAGCCGCGGAGGCTCATCCATCTCGCTTGATCCCGCGGCCATCTCGATCTCCGAGCGGGCGATCGGTGGGCGGGCTTGTGGGTGTACTGCCCGACCACACAGTTGCCCGATGGAGACACCGAGCTCACAGGCAAACGTCGGGCCGGGTGATAGTGACGCAGAGCGATCGCCGCACGCGATGGCTAGAACGCCGGAAGAGCCGCGCGACGCTGGTGGCACGCTGCGCGCGCCCCTTACCACGGTTGTCGCGGCGAGCGCCTTACCTTACGGATACACGCTCGCGATCTGGGGCTCCGGCGCGGTGCTCCTGCGCTCCCTTGGTGCTCCGACCGTCGTAGAAGCGTTCATCTTCGCGGCCGGGGCAAGCGCGAGCTTCTATCTCGTCGACCAGCTACTGAGGCTATTAGCCTCCGCGACTCCGGACCCTGCGAAGCCGATCAATCGCTACGAGCAGCGCGTGCTCGCCGGGGCGTCCGACTGGATCGCGGTCGGCGCAGCCCTCGGCGCCGTGTCCCTGCTCGACGGCATTCACGGCTGGCTTCCCTGGATGCTTGGGCCCTTCTCCGCGACTGTGCTCTACCTGCTCATCGCGAGCGCTCAGCTGGCTATTGTCGTTGTCCGAAAGTGAGTTTCATGGCCACCCCGCGCGACGATTAACCACAGGTATGACCGCTCGCGGCCGTCCGGGCGAGCGCACGAACCCCACGGCGGTTGCATATCGCGCTCTTTTCGTCTTCTGAGCGGCCGGTGTCGGCCCGACCCGTCGGCAGACACGCGACCGCCGAGGACCATGTCGCGCTTCGCGACCGCGCCGAAGTACCCGTTCACCCGCCACCGGTCATCTGGCTCAGGGTCACGCGGACATGACCAAGCTTGATCACCCACCTGCCGACCGTCGGCCGATCACCAATCTCTACTGACTGATCGCCGACACGGCTTGAGCACGTCGGAATGCTCGGCGAACGTCAGGAGCCCGAAAGTCAAAGGTGACCTGACGCCCACAGTGGGCCGCGGGCGCCAAGAACCAGGAGAAGCAATGCGATTCCGTACACGCAAGCGGTCGGCCGCGCCGATGACGACGACACTCGGGTGGTCTTGTGTCCGGAGACGCTCGCGGCTGGCGTTCTCAACTCTGGCAGCCGCCCTCGTCGCCGCGATGCCGGCCACGGCAGTTGCAAAGGATGGCCCTCACGGTCAACCCAACGCAGGCAACATGGCCCACGCGTTCTACACAGAGACCAACACGGGGGCGAATGCCGTGCTGGTGTTTAGACACAACCGCGACGGCACGCTCTCTCTACCTGAGCGGGTCCGGACGGGCGGCCGGGGCATCGCCGCCACGCCGCCATTCGGTTTTCCGACCGTGGACGGCTCCGGCTCGGTGAACCTGACAGCAGACGGTCGTCTTCTGTTTGTCGTCAACGCCGGGGACAACACGGTGAGCTCATTCCGGGTGACCGCGTCCGGGCCCAAGCTCGCCGACCGCGTCAGCTCCGGTGGAGTTCTCCCCATCAGCCTCACCACCAGCGGTCACCTGCTCTACGTGCTCAACGAGCTGAGTGGCAGCATCTTTGGCCTGCGCGTTTCGCCAAACGGCCATCTCACACCGATCATTGACTCCGAGCGAGCTCTCTCCACGATAGGGCCCTCTGGCGTGGCCGCCGCGATCGGGTTCGCCCCCGGCGGTCACGTCTTAGCGGTCACCGAGCGCGCAATCGGTGTGATCGACACGTTCCGCATCCGCTCCGACGGCTCGCCAGGACCCGCGCAGCGCCACACTGCCGACGCGCCACAGCCGTTCGCGCTCGGCTTTGCCGGCTCCTTCGCGCTCGGCTTTGCCGGCTCGTTCGCGCTCGAGGTAAGCAATGCGGGCTTTGTCGGGACGCCGCCAGACACGTCTGATCCCGCGCAGCTCATGGGATCGGTGCTGTCCTTCAACCTCGCGAGCGCAGGCGCCCTAACCGCGGCCGGCAACTTCGGGGGCCCAGGCGACCTAACCGCGACCGGCAACGTCGCGAGCGGAGGCCGCGCGACTTGCTGGCTCGTAGTGACCAAGGACGGCCGCTACCTGTTCACGACAAACACCCTGTCGGACACCGTGGTGGACGCCACGACCGGAAAAGGCGCGATCTCCCGGTTTTCGGTCGCAAGCGACGGCAAGCTGACGCTCCTGGGGCGGGCGGACACTGGACCGGGGCTACCCAGCGATGAGGCGTTAAGCAGCGACAGCCACTACCTGTACGTCATCGACCCGACCGCCAACGGAGCCAACACCAGCCACGTCGACGTCTACCGAGTGGGTTCACACGGAAGCCTCACCCACATCCAGTCGACTACCAGCGACCTGCCGCGGGGGATCTCGGGGGCTGCCGCGTTCTGAGAGCTAGCCGGCTGTCAGCTCGCTGGCCGTCAGCCAGCAGTTGACAGCCAGCCGCGGCGTCGAGAGCTAACACACCAGCTGCTTGCCGTGGACACACGGTCCTCGCCTACAACCGCGACACCGTCGCTCCGGAACCGATGAAATGCTCACCGGGCCCGAACTTCACCCGAGCGCAAGCCGATCGCGAGACGGCCGCACCACCATCACGGGCCGCAGCCGGTTCGCTTCCCGGCCTAGACACGTAGATAGGCGACCCAACATCGCGGCCACGAGCGAGTATCCCTGCCGTATCAACCGCGATCGCCGATCGCGGTTGAGCGCGTCGAGATCCTCGCATCTGTTCTGTCACATGCAAGCGAACGGCAGGATGACCAGCAGGTGAGCGACTCGGCAGCCCCAAGGAGCGTGCCGGGCCCGCCGACCTGCCGGTTGTGGTGACCAGTGGGGGGACGACATCTCTTCGATCGCGACTACTCAGCCCCGACCGAAGCACGCGCCGGCCTCTACCCGTGAGCGGCCGTCATGCTCGAGCGGCTCGAAGTGCTCGCTAGGTTCCGGTCATGCGAGCGGAAGATCTGCGGATGTCACTGGTGCGGATTGTTGTGGTCGTCCCTCGTCATGAACTTAGGACCTCAGCGTTCCTCGCACCTCGCACGTAATCGCATCGCCTCGCGGCCGCAGCCCGAGGTCGATCCGCGCATCGCAGACAGTCCGATAACCACCCTTTACCGACCGATCGCCGTACCCGCTTGCGCTCGTCGAGGTGCTAAGCGACGCTTCTTCATGAACGAAGCACGGTTCGACGGCCGTAGCTGCAATCGGTGCCAACCGTCCGCAAGGGGTAAGGTGACGATCGAGACCCCGACTCAGGACCATCTTCCGATTCCCCCGGATCGGTCCGATGGCACGCGGATACCAGTAAGGAGCAGCATGCACATTCTGCCGCGTATGCGGTCGACCTCTCTGGCGACGTTGGCGGTCCTCGCCGTCGTGTCCGTACCGGACGCGACGGTCTCCCCGTCGGCCGCGACCGCAATTCGGGTGAGCCGCCGGCGATGCTCGTAGCGGGGATTTGCCGCACCGGCGGCGATGTTCAAACGATCGAAGTGGCTGGCCCACGTTCGCTCGCCGAGGACGAGGTACTGATCCGGGTCAGGGCGGCCGGCGTCGGCAACTGGGATGAGTTCGTCCGGACCGGCGGCTGGGATGTTGGGCGCCGGCCGCCGATGGCGCTCGGCGTTGAAGCCGCCGGTCTCGTCGAAGCGGTGGGCAGCGCCGTCACCGACTGGGCACCGGGCGACGAGGTGATGACCCATCCGCTCCCCTTGCGAGATCAAGGGACCTGGGCGCCAACGTTGATTGCTCCGGCTGCGCTGCTCGCCCCCAAGCCCGCGGGTGTCTCTTGGGAGATTGCCGCCGTTTTTCCGGTGCCTGCGCTCACCGCCACGCAGGTTCTCGACGAGGCGCTGGAGGTCAATGCCGGCGATCGGATCCTTGTGAACGGCGCCGGCGGCGTGACTGGCCGTCTGCTGGTCTCGCTCGGGTCGCTCCGCGGAGCGGACGTGGTCGCGACAGCAGGCTCTGAGAGTCGCCAACCGATCACGGCGCTGGGAGCGCGCTACGTCGTCGATTACCACGACGCGGACTGGCCGGATCACGTCCTGGCGCTCACCGGAGGCTCCGGTGTTACCGCGGCCGTAAACGCCGCGCCCGGTGGCGCGACGGATGCGATCCGCGCGGTTGCGGAGGGCGGTCGTTTGGCAACGATCACGTCGGACCCGCCCCCGCAGGAGCGGGCGATCACGGTCTCGAGCATTTACGTGAGACCGGACGGTGACCAGTTGCGGAAACTCGCGCAACTGCTCGCGGTTGGACAGCTCGAGATCTCACTCGCGGGGACGTACGGACTTCTCGACGCCGCCGATGCGCTTGCGACCGTCGTCAGCGGTAGTTCCGGTGGGGCGGTCGCGTTCACGCTCTAAAGATCCAGGCGATG
This sequence comes from Solirubrobacteraceae bacterium, assembly GCA_035693425.1. Lineage (GTDB taxonomy): Bacteria > Actinomycetota > Thermoleophilia > Solirubrobacterales > Solirubrobacteraceae > Palsa-465. The sequence continues at coordinate 17,666 of DASSGR010000097.1, read as the reverse complement.
ACGCGATCGGCGCGCCCCAGTTCAGGAGGCCTGGACGCCGGCGGGACATCGGCGGAGAGGGCTTTCTCGGCGGGCAATCAGCCGGGGGACCCGGGCGCCGTCGCCTGCGACAGCAGCTCGTCCGGCTCGTCGTTTCGGTCAGCTGGTCCCCCGATTGGGATCTCCACCTCGATGAGGGTTCCGCTTTCCGACGGGCTCTCAATCTTGATCCGCCCTCCGAGCGCCTCGATTCGATCCCTCAGCCCGGTGAGTCCGGACCCTTGGGTCGCATCGGCTCCGCCCGCGCCGTCATCGCGAACCGAGAGAAGGAGCATGTCGTCCTCGAGGCGGAGGGAGACCCATACGCGTGCGGCGTTCGCATGCTTAGACGCGTTGGTGAGGGCCTCCGAGACGGTGTAGTAGGCGGCTACCTCGACCTGGTCTGGTAACCGGTGCTCGAAGCCGACGTCCAGCTTGACCCGGACGGCCGAGCGCCGCCCTAGCGCTTTGAGCGCAGGCGAAAGCCCGCCCTCGGTGAGGATCGCCGGGTGGATACCCCGCGAGAGATCGCGGAGCTCGTTGACCGCGCCGGTCAGGCCGTCGGCGACCCGGCCGACGTCGGCACGCACTTCGTCGAGTGCGCTCGGAATCTTTGCCTGCGCCCTCTGGAGCGCAACCGCGAGCGTGACGAGTCGCTGTTGTGCTCCATCGTGGAGGTCGCGCTCGATGCGCCGTCGGCTTTCGTCTGCCGCGGCGATCACGCGGGCGCGGGAGGCGGCGAGCTCGCCGCGCATCGCCGCGTTCGAGACTGCGGTGGCGAGCAGGTCTGCGAACTGAGCCAAGCGCTCCTCCGCGTCGGCGGGCGGTTGGTCATCCCCTCTCCAGCTCGCGCCGATCATGCCCCAAACCGCGCTGTCGACGACGATCGGCGCCCCGACCGTGGCGTTGACGTTGTCGCGACGGAGTACCTCGGCGACACTGCCGCTCCCCTCCTCTGCGAAATTGAGTCGCGCCGAGCGTCCCGTGCGCAGGATGCGGGCATTCACGCTGTCGCCATCGAGCGGCAGACGCATTCCGGCGCGGAGGATCTCAGGGCTCTGGCCGCGAATCGCGAGGACCGAGATTTCGTGCTCATTCTCGTAGCGGGCCAAGCCGATCTGAGCTGCTCCGAGCAGCTGGCCCACCTCGGCGACGACGGCGTCGAACACCTCGGTGGGCGCGGGTCCCTCGGCGACGAGCGTCGCGACCCGGCGCAACGAGGCCTGCTCTTCCGCGAGTTTGCGAGCCCGCGCTTCCGAGGCGGCGAGCTCGGCACGGGTCTCGGCGTTCGCGATCGCCGTCGCCACGAGCTCGGCGAACTTCTCGAGGCGCTTCTCGGCGCCGGCAGGGAGGCGTTTGTTCACGTCGGTTACCGTCACAAAGCCCCATCGCTTCCCCTCGACCACGATCGGGGCGCCTACATTTGAGAGGGCGCCGATCTCGCGAAGCACGTCAGCCATGGGGCCGGAGACGTGTTCGAGGTCGCTGCGCTCGACGCGCACGGGGTGACCGGTCCGGTAGACCCCGGTTGATGCCATGTAATCCTCGAGCTGCCAGCGCGAACCGATCGAGACCCCACGACTGCCGTCGCTCACACCGACAACGACCATTGCCGATACATCGGGTTCGAAGCGCCCCACGCACGCTTGCGGGGAGCCGAACAGTTGGGCTATTTCGTTGGTAACCGCGGAGAACATCTCATCGGGGCTGACGCCGCGGGCCACCAGCATGGCGACCCGCCGCAGGGCCGCCTGCTCGTCGGCTAGCTCGCGAGCGCGCGTCTCCGACGCTGCCAGTTCGGCGCGCGCCTCGTAGTTCGCAATCGCCGTGGCAACGAGCTCTATGAAGTCCTGGAGGCGATCCTCCGTTCCCGCGGGGAGTATCGCCCCTACCCGCGAGAAGACGCACATCTTGCCCCAAACGGCTCCATTGACCACGATTGGAGCCGCACAACCGGAACCGAGCCGCGCCGCGCGCGCAAGATCCCCGACTGTTCCCGGCAACGTAGAGAAGTCATCGACGCGCGCCGGGCCGTGCGTGTCGAAGACTTGCGCGGTGAGGCTTCCAGGATCTCGCGGCATCCGCGTACCGACGCCGAGGAATCGCTCCGCGCCAGCGAGGTCGGAGCGAAATGCTTCGCCGAGCGTGATAGCCAATCCGTCGGCGTCATAGCGCGTGACGATCACGCCGGGCACGTCCAAGACAGATGCAACCTCTCGAGCGACGGTGGAGAAGAGCTGTTCTGACGCCGGCGCGCGGGCGACCATGGTGGCCACCCGCCGCAGCGCCGACTGCTCGTAAGCCAGCTGCGCGAGGCGGTCGCGGGCCTGGCTGTCGGCGATTGCGGTTGCGACCAGCTCGGTGAATCGGGCGAGACGCTCCTCGGTGCCGTCGGGGGTCGGTTTCCCCGGGCGGGCGCCAGCGGTCATGAACCCCCAGATGGAGCCCTGGACGACGATCGGGACGCCGACCACCGAGATCAGCCCGCCGGCTCTCAAGGCGGCGCCCAATGGTCCCGGCATCGTCGTGTAGTCCTGCTTCCGCGCCGGGCGCCCGGTGGCGAGGATCATCCCGGCCAGGCCCTCGTCCTCGACGGGCCAACGACTCCCGATCGTGAAGTTTGTCTCGCCGGCGATGCTCACCATCGTGAACATCCGGTCAGCCTCGTAACGCTGCAGGGCGACGACAGGCACATCGAGGACGTCCGCGGCCTCCCTGGTGACGGCGGCGAACAGTTCCTCGGAGCTGGCGCCCTTGGCGACGAGCGTCGCGACCCGGCGCAGGGCGGCTTGCTCTTCCGCGAGTTTGCGAGCCCGGGCTTCCGAGGCGGCGAGCTCGGCACGGCTCTCGGCGTTCGCGATCGCCGTCGCGACGAGATCCGTGAAGTCTGCGAGCCGCGCCCCCGTGTCTTCGGGGAGCGATGCGCTTCGCGGCGAGAGAAGCACGATCGCGCCCCACACGCGTCCTCCCACGACAATCGGACTCCCGACCGCAGAGCGCATCCCCGCAGCCCGAACCGCACCAGCGCCGTCGCCGGGCGCCTGCGCGTAGTCCTCGACGCGCGCGGCACGGCCGGTATGCCGGATCGTTGCCAGCAACCCCGGCGTGTCGAGCTGCCAGCGCGAACCGATCGGGAACGGCTCATCCTCACTCTCGCTGAAGCCGCCCACCACGACCGCGGCGGTCGGCTCGTAGCGGATGAGCCTGACCAATGGGACGTCGAATACGCGCGCGACCTGCTCGGCAACGACAGCAACGAGGCGGTCGGGAGACGACTCGTAGGCGACAAGGGTTGCGACCTGCCGCAAGACGGCCTGCTCCTCGGCGAGTTCGCGCAGACGGTTCTCGGCCTGTTTCACAGCAGAGATGTCGCGCAGCGCGCCGCAGATGAGGACCGGCTCGGCCTCGACCTGGCTTAGCGTCAACTCGACAGGAAACTCACTGCCGTCCGCGCGCATGCCAGTCAGCTCCACCCGTCGTCCGAGCATGCTCCCTTCGCGGGTCTTCACGAAGCGAGCGAAGGCGGCGATGTGGCGCTCGCGAAGCGAAGGCGGCACGATCAGCTCGGCCATCGTGCGCCCTAACGCCTCCTTACGGGAATAGCCAAACGTTCGTTCGGCGGCCGGGTTGAATTCGACGATCCGGCCTGACGCGTCCGCCACGATGACGCAATCGATCGCCGCCTCCAGATAGGCGCTCAGTCGCTCCTTCCTCCCCGAGCTAGGCAAGCCGCTCTCGACTGCCCCGGCGCGCCCAGGGTCGCCCGAGCGCGACGGGGCAGCTCGCTTCCGAGCAAGTTCGCGAGCGCGCTCTTCGGCCCGTTCGAGCGCCTCGCCCTGTCCTGCGCCGGCGCGCCGTGATGCCAGTCGGCGAACGAGATAGGCCTCGCCTCGCCCCAGAGGCTCGGCCACGGCGAGCGATCCGTCGTCCATGGCGATCTCGCCGCCGCTCTCGGGAACGTCGAGTGGCTTTGCGCGCGCGGCGTCAGCGCCGATAAGCACGTAGCCGTCTCGGTTCACAAGCAGATCGGTGCTCTTCGTCGTTAGATCGCCGTAGCGACGCCTCAGTCGAGCGTCATGGTCGCGCCGGCCCTGCAATAGGCACTGCTCTGTCGTCCCCGCCGCGGTAGTCACGAGTTCCAGGCTTCGGGGGTGGGCGATCCTCCAGGGGCTCGAGAGATCAATGACGCCGACGAGTCGGCCAGTGACCGGATCGTGTATTGGGGCGCCGGAGCAGACCCATTCGCGGTGGTGGTAGCTGAAGTGCTCGAAGGCGAACACCTGTACAGGGTGATCTGCGGCTAGTGCTGTACCCACGCCGTTCGTGCCGTTGACGGTTTCGCTGCACCGCGCCCCCTCGACGAGATTCATTTCGGCAGCCAGTTCCTTCAGCCACTCCGCGCCGCCCAAGTAGAGGGTAAGCCCGGACGCATCGGTCACTTGGACCAGGCTGTTCGACTCCTCGGCCAGCATCTGGAGGGGCTCTGTGAGCACGTGCCTGAGCAATCCAAGCGGATGCTCGAGCCAGCGCTCCCGCGTCTCGGACGGGTCCTCCTCGATCGAGGGCAGCACGTCGATCGGCTTGAGGCCCGTGGCAACCGCGCGCCGCCACGACTCGACGATGGTCGGCCGCAATCCTGCCGTCGCCTCCAGAGGAAGCTCGGCGCCGAGCGCGCCCTCGCCGAGTAAGCAGTCCCAGCGCCTTTGCAGTATTCGAGCCTGCGCGAGCAGATCGGTCCCCGCTTCGACAGCCTGCCACGAAGGCATAGCCAGGCGGATCATACGCTCGGGCCGACGTTTCCGGCGATCGCTCGCGTACGTCTTCTGACCGGCGGTAGGGCGGTTCATTACTCCCTAGCAGGCTTGGCCTGGTTCCGCCGATCGGGTTGCGGGATACTCTCGCGGTGACCGACGTCGATCCGCGCGGCACGCGAGTCATCGTGGCCGACGATGACGTTTTGATGCGCGAGGGCCTCGCGAGCCTGCTCGAGCGGGGTGGCTACGAGCTCGTCGGCCAGGCCGGTGACGGGTCTGAACTGATGCGGCTGGTGGGCGAGGAGCGCCCCGATCTCGCGGTGATCGATATCCGCATGCCTCCAGATCATCGGACGGAGGGCCTCGAGGCAGCCCAGGTGATCCGTGAACAGTTCCCTGAGACGGCGCTCCTGATCCTCTCCGCACACGTGGAGGTGGAGCACGCGATGACGTTGCTCGCGAGCGGACGCCGCACCGGCTACATGCTCAAGAGTCGCGTTACCGACGTCGACGAGTTCCTCGACGCGGTGGAACGAGTCAGTCGCGGCGGGACGGTCGTCGATCCCGCTCTGGTTCAGGAACTCGTTGCGGCGCGGGATGTCGAGGATCCGCTCGAGGAGCTCACCCGTCGCGAGCGCGACGTGCTCGCGCTGATGGCCGAGGGGCGCTCCAACGCCGGCATCGGGCGGCGCCTCTGGATCACGGAGGGAACCGTTGAGAAGCACGTGCACAGCATCCTGACGAAGCTCCGCTTGCCCGAGGCCGACGACGACCACCGCCGGGTGCTTGCGGTGGTCGCGTTCCTCGACGCTCATCAGACCAGCTAGGACTCGTGGGCCTTATCGCCGTCGATGGCGGCGAGCATCTGTCGGATCGTTGCCGCCGACAGGTCGGTCTTCGCCAGGAACCCAATCGCCGAACTCGCCTCGATCAGGTCGGCGTACTCGGCTTCATCGTGGGTCGAGATCAGGATCAGGTGCGGGACCGCAGTCTGACCCGGCCTCTCGCGCAGCCGGCGGGCCAACTCGAGCCCGCTTTCCTCACCGAGGTCGATGTCGATCAGCGCGACGTCTGGCCCCAGCTCGGCGATCTGCCGAAATGCCTCGGCCGCGGACCCGGCTTCCCCGACGACATCGAGCCCCTGTTCGGCGAGCAGACCGCGCATTTCCTCTCGGAAGCTCGCGTTGTCATCGACGATCAGGCAACGCAAAGGCATTAGGCCTGCACGGTGGCAGGAACGGCCGGGCCGCACCATTGGTGCTAGCCCCCAAAACGAAACTACAAGGCAGCCTCCCTGCGGCTAGCGTGAAGACCAAGTTTGGAGGGTGGCCGGAGCCCCAATGGTGCGCTGGCCGTGCAGACAACGAGGGCCTTCTCGGCGATGCTCCGCTGGCACTCAACACCGGACGGGAGACCATGGAGCTTCGCCACCTCAGATATTTCGTCGCAGTCGCCGAGGAACTACATTTCCGCCGCGCCGCCGAGCGACTGCACGTCGCTCAGCCCGCGGTCTCAGAGCAGGTTCGCAAGCTCGAGGACGAGCTGGGGGTGCGGCTGTTTGACCGCACGCAGCGCAGCGTCGGCCTCACGGACGCGGGGACCGCCCTGCTCCCTGAGGCATCTCGGGTCCTCCGCCAGGCAGAGGCGGCACGACTGGCGGCCCGCAGCGCAGGCGACCGGCCGGGCCGTGTGCTGCGGATTGGCTACGTCCCAACGGCTCTGCTGCCCAGCATCCCGCGGACTTTGCGGCGACTTGTCGCCACCATGCCCAACCTTCAGACCATGATGGAGCCGGGATCTGGTCTCGAGCTTGTCGACGCGGTGCGAGCAGGCGAGCTGGATGTCGCGGTGGTGTCGCTGCCGGTCCCTGCGGCCGGAGTTCGCGTGACCCCGCTGGGTCAGCAGCGAGTGGTCGCGGTGTTTCCCGTCAGTCACGAGCACGCTGTGAAGCCTCACGTTGTCCTGGAGCAGATCGCCCCAGAACGAATCGTCGTGTTGCCCCGCGACGCCGACAGGCCGTTCTACGACGCTGTTCTAGCGGCCTGTAGCGACGCCGGCATTTCGCCGACACTGATCGAGATGCCGCACGGTGAGGTCGACCGGCTGTTGCTGGCGGTTGCATCCGGAGCCGGGATGGCGCTGCTCCCCGAATGTGTCGGCGAGCGCTACGCCGACGCGGGCGTTCGTTTCGTCCCGCTGAACGGCGAGAGCCCGGTCTTGACGACGGCGATCGTCTCCCCTCGACACACCGAGCACCTGCCAACCGTCGCGTTTCTCCGAGCGGCGTCGCGCACGCCTGATCAACGCCCGCAGATCGCGTCGGACAGATCCGTGGTCGCCGCATGAGACTGGCTGCGTCAACCGCTACCGGGATCCAGACCGCGGTCTGCGCCGGCGCAGGCCTGATCCGTCGGCGGCTTGGCGCGTCCGGACGTCGCGCTCACTCCGGGCCACAGACGGTTCACCCAGCCCCGGACACAACCGCCGGCGGCGATCGCCAACCGGACTCGGCGGCGGCCGCGAGCCTGGCTGCGCTGGCATACGAACTGCTAGACGCTCACGCCGACACGGCACAACTAGCGGACGGCCTCCCATACGACTGGTCCTGGGCGGCACACCTTGACTATCTACGCGCCCTCCAACGCAAGGGCCGGGAAACGCTCGCACGCACCGCGCCCGACGAGCTCTCGTTTCGCGATTCAGCCGACTCGGGGTGGCTCGATGTTCGTTGAGCTCGAGACGCGACACGGCGACGGTCTCACAGTGACGCTCGAGTGGGATCGGGCCACCGGGCAGGCCCAGATCGTCGTGCGCGACGGCCGCGCCGACGGACTGATCGCGTTCGGGGTTCCGCCCGCCAACGCGGCCGACGCGTTTCGGCACCCGTTCAGGTATGCGCCGTGATCCGGCGCACCGCCCACAAATGTGTTCGCGCCTCCGCAGCGGTCGCTGCTTCCGCGCGGTGGCGCTCCACACGGCCGGTATCGCCGAGATACCGCTCCCCGACTCGTCGCTCGGTCCGCAGGTACGCGTCAAACCGCTCGGTCGGAACCTCGGCAAGCATGCGCTCAAGCGTCGTCGGCTGAGAATCGACAATTCCCTGCAGATGGGGATGGAACAGAGCTTCCCGAAGGCAACAGGTGGTTGGCGTTGATCGACGCACACCGCGCCTCCGGGTCGGCAGCCATCACGGCCTGCCCATACGCCACCTGGGTGAGGAGGTTGTCGGCTACCAGGCGCTCGGTCATGTCCTCGAGCGGGAGGTAGTGAAGCCGCGGCGAGTAGACCGAGACGCAGCTATACGAGGCGTACGCATGAAGGTTCGGAAACAGGACCGCCTTGCCGCGCTCGAAGCTGCCGCCGGCATGGATCGCCGCCGGCAGCTTCGGGGTGAGGGAGTCGATCCGCTCGGAGCAAAACGGACATCGCGGTTGGTTCTCCCGCGCGAACCCGGCCAGGTCGAAGTCGTTGGCCGGCATCAGGCCGCGCTCGGGCAGGATGCGAGAGCTGTGTCCGGTGAGCGGATCGATGCGCACGTCGATCGGCGTACCCACCAACCTGTTCGTCGCCGGATCGAGCATCTCGGCTGAGAGAATGTGACGTCCGAACTCCATGGCGTTGCGTCGCCCGAATCGTCGCACCTTGCCGACTACGGGAGAGCCTCCGGGCGTCCAAATGCTCCGCCCTATGGAGTCTGTCGACCGGCTGACGGCAGCGCGTCGGGCCGCTACCTCTGGCGCCGTCAGCGCTCTGACGTTCGCCCCGGATCTGGATTGAAACGATGGGTTCCTTGTCGTTAGGTTCGCGGTCTACCCGGCCGAGGTGGCGGTGTGGAATTCGCCCCGACGCCATCACCGGGGGAGAGGGTCCAACGGGTGTCTCTAGATCAGAAGCGGGCGCGTTGGTTCGGCGTGCTCTACCTCGTCACGTTCGTCACGTCGATCCCAGCGCTGCTGCTTTACGAGCCGGCGCTGAGACATCCCGTGGCTTACATCGCCGGTGCTGGGCACGACAAGCAGATCTTGTTTGGCGCTCTGCTTGAGCTGCTGCTGATCATCGCGAACATCGGCACCGCGGTCGTGATCTTCCCGATCGTCAGACGACAGAACGAGGAGCTGTCGCTCGGCTACGTGACGGCGCGGCTGGTCGAGTGCACGTTCATCCTCGTCGGCATCCTCTGCATGCTCGGCATCGTCACGTTGCGCAACCAGGTTGCAGGTCCGTCTGAGGGGACGGTCGCGTACACCCTCGCGGCGATCAAGGACTGGACGTTCCTGCTCGGCCCGGCCTGGGTCGTCGGCTGGGGAAACGGGCTGATCCTCGGCTATCTGATGTACAGCTCGCGCCTGGTGCCGCGACGGGCAGTGTGGCTCGGGCTCGTCGGCGGACCGCTGATCATCGTGTCCGGGACGGCCGTGATGTTCACCGGCAACCATCCGAGTAGCGCGCTGCACGCACTGCAAGGGATCGCGACCATCCCGGAGTTTCTATGGGAGCTGTTCCTCGGGATCTACTGCACGATCTGGGGTTTCAGGCGCGATGCCCCGATCCTTGCCGCGAGCGCCAGATGACGACTCAACCCGACCCTGCTCCGCACACGCCAGATGCCCGGAGCGTGCGCGCTTGTGGCGACGAGCGCGTCTTCTCGCCGGTTGGTGTGAGTTCCCTGCTATTGCGTCGGCGCGTGACTCGCCGGTGGTGCGGGTGCTCTTGTCGGACGGGCGGCCTCGATCGGGTGGACTGGCGCGGCTCAAGCGGCTGTTGCCCGGCTCAACGCCACCGCTTCTTTGAGAGCCTCAGGAGGGGCGCGGTCATGAGCCGTGGCAGCAGCCGGGGGCCTGGAACGACTCGCAGGCCGAGCTGCTCGAACATCGTGAGCGTGTCCATCTGGAACCAGTGCTCGGCGGCCTTCCCGTCGACCATCCGGCTGATCTCGAGGCCGGAGAAGCGGACCTTGCGGCCGGTCGGTGGCAGGCCGCGGAAGTGCCCGGTGTGGGTTCCGGTGAACAGGATCCGCTGCGCGTTCATCTCCTCATCGGCCACGGTGTCCTGCACCTCGAGGTGCAGGTCGGGGAATCCCTCGAGAAAGGTGCCTAGGAACGCGACCCACGCGTCGCTGTCGAGCGCGGGCAGCCGCATGCTGTCGGGAGCGTGCCCGATGTAGTCGGCGGTTCGCGCGTCGGCCTCACCCTCGTCGTCGCGGGCGTTGAAGGCGTCGACCCACTGGCGGGCGGCCAGCCTGTTCTCGGTCGACGCGGATTTGCTTGGGGTCTCGATGGTCATGTTCTGTCTCCTCGAAGTCAGGCCGGAATCCCGGGAGGGCCGAGGATCTCCAGGCCGTATTCGGCGGCCGTCTTCATCACCAGCTCCATGTCGGGCGGGGTTGGAGGACCGGGCGGGAGCTCCGGGCCGGGGGCGGGCTCGGCCAGCGCGCGGACGAAGCCCGCGAAGTCACCCGGCTCGGTGACCAGGAGGAACCGCGCCATCTCGGAGCTCACGATGAACGTGTGCGGGATGTCGCGAGGCCCGAGGACGAACGAGCCGGCTGGTGCGACGTGGGTCTCGCCGTCGACCCAGATGGTGAGCTCGCCTTCGAGGACGTAGAACCACTCGTCCTCGTTGTGGTGGACGTGGAGCGGCGAGCCGCTTCCGCGTGGGGCGGTCTGCTCTGTGACCATGGCGCCGTCGCCGGCTGCCTTGATCGTGGTCAGCCCGCCGAAGAACCAGAGGTGCTCGCCGGTGCCGGGCTGCGCTGCGATGGGGGTGAGAGTTGTCATGTGCGCAGCATGCTCCGCGCGGCACTGCGCGGCCATCCCCCGCGCGCGGGGATCTTTCTTGCAGGCGGTGGGAGACTTGGGCGATGGCACGGTCCGTCGCAGCGCTGATTGATGAGATCGATCTACTCGCGTCCCGGGGACTGCCGCGCAAGGAGTTCTTCGCCGAGCTGGCTCCGAGGGTGCGCACGGTGCTCGACAACGACGCGAGCTGCTGGCACACGCTGGACCCGCACACGCGTCTGCTGACCAGCGACGATCCCGCGGAGCTGATCGGCCGCGGGATCTTCACCCCGGAACAGGCCCCCGGTGCCGGCGAGCTGATCATCCGCAGCGAGTACATGATCGACGACGTCAACACGTTCGCCGGGCTCGCCGCCAAGCGGGTGCCCGTCGGGATCCTCGACCACGCCAGCCGCGGCAATCCCGAGAGCAGCCCGCGCTACCGTGATCTGCTCCTGCCGCTCGACATCCCGCACGAGCTCCGTGCCGCATTCGTGATCCGCGGGCGGGTCTGGGGCGCCGTCCACATCGCCCGCCGCGCGTCGAGCGGACCGTTCCAACCGAAGGACGCGGACGCCCTCGCCGCGATCACCGGCGCGGTCGCGCGTGGGATCCGCACGTCGCTGCGCTTCGACGCGGCTCGGCGCATCAATGGGCTCGAGGCGCCCGGCCTTGTTGTCCTCGGCCCCGGCGACGAGGTGGAGATGATCACCCCGCCGGCCCGCGAGCTGCTCGCCTCGATCGCCGCCAGCGACATCCCCTACACCGACGACGACATGCCCGCCGCGGTTCTCTCCCTGGCAGGGTTCGTCCGCAGCGCCCCCCACGCCGCCCAGGGCGGCGCGAACGTCGTCACAGTGCCGGCCGATGACGGCTGGGTGACCCTCCACGCGTCCCGTCCGGGTTTGGCTTCCGACGGCCGCGTGGCGATCGTGATCGAGCGCGCCAGCGCGGCCCGCTCGGCAACCGTCCGCCTGGAGGCGTTCGGCGCCACCGCCCGCGAGCGTGAGGTCGCGACGCTCCTCGCACGCGGGCTGTCGCGCTCCGAGATCGCCGAGTCGCTGGTCCTCTCTCCGCACACGGTCGAGGACCACACCAAGAGCCTCTACAACAAGGTCGGCGTCGCTTCGCGCCAGGAGCTCGTCGCCCGGGTGTTCCTCGACGAGTACCTACCCGAGGTAGTCCAGAGCACGCCGCTCACCTCCCGAGGACGCTTCGACCGCGTCTAGCCTCCGAGTCCACGTACCGCGAATGCGCCGGAACGGCTGATTTCGCGAACGTCCGTTCCGCATCCCGCCACCTGGCGGTCCAGTACGCCGAGCAAGGCCCGCATCAGTTCCGCGGGGTCGTAACCGCGCCGGCGAGCGAAGCCCCTCCAGACGATCTCGAAACACTGCACGTCCCCCGCCAAGACAGTCGCATCGATCATCGACCGGCACCTGGTCGCTCGCGGCACAGCCCTGCTCCGTTCCGCGACATGCTCTTGCCCGTCTGCGTTGGCGAACCTCCTTTGCGCGCGGATCTCGCGTACGCGATGGCTCCCGTCCCGGCCGTCCTGTCAGCGCTGGCCCGCTCCGCCCGCTGGCCGCGCAAGGCAGGAAGTCGGCGTCAGGGCCGCGATGCTCGTCGCGCCGCCAGAGCAGGTCTCTCATAACCGCTCACTCGCTTCCAGCGCGATTGACCGAGCGCTGCCGCTTGACGCCTAAAGCAGTCACACGCGCACGGCTGCTCCCTTCAGGCGAAAGCAGCAGCCCCGCCGTGCGACCGGCGCGGCCGTCGTCCCGCAGTCGAGCCGCATGGATAGGAGCGGTGTCGCCCGGTGACGCCGGACGGGTCCTTGGCCGCGAGAACAGCACTCCACCCAGTGACTCGTTCGCTGCTGCTTAGACGCCCAGGCCCGGTCGGAGAACGGCTGCTGCTTCCTCGCCGAGCGGCACTCCGGCGGGGCGGCGGTCGCACGGGCCGATCGTGTCGGCTTCCGAATTGCCCCGCGGATGCAGCGGTGTCACGAGCGTCGTCGAGCTCGATGCTGCTAGCCCGTAGGGGGCGAGTTGTTGAAGCGCAGCGAGAGTGTTGCTCTTGCGGAAAGGGCCACTCCTCCAGACCAGGCTTGTTGGGCCTTCTAGCATCTGTGGCCGCTGATGCCGAATTGCGCTGCCGGACCGGGGCGGTGCCCGAGCCTCACTGGCCGGTCGAGCGAGTGCGCGCTGCTCAAAGAGCTGCTTTCAGCGATCCGCCGTGGTGAGTGCCGGTCGCTTGTGTTACGCGGCGAGGCTGGGATCGGGAAGACGGCGTTGCTGGACTATTTGGTCGAGTCGGCGTCGGATGTGAGGGTCGCCTGGGCGGTAGGGGTGGAGTCGGAGATGGAGCTGGCATACGCCAGCTTGCATCAGCTTTGCGGGCCAATGCTTGATCGAATCGTGACGCTGCCGGATCCGCAGCGGCAGGCGCTCGAGATCGTGTTCGGCATAAGTGGGGGTGCAGCCCCGGATCGGTTTCTCGTCGGCTTGGCGGTGCTGGGTTTGCTCTCCGAGGTGGCGCAGGAGCGTCCATTGTTGTGCGTCATCGATGACGCGCAGTGGCTCGACCGAGCCTCCGCGCTCACGCTGGCGTTCGTGGGACGTCGGCTGCTGGCCGAGCCGGTCGGGCTAGTGTTTGCTGCGCGAGAGCCCGGACAGGAGCTTCGGCAAGTACCCGAGATGCGCGTGCAAGGCTTGCGCGAAGGCGACGCCCGAGCGCTCTTGGACTCGACAGTGCAGTTCAGGCTGGATCAGCGGGTGCGTGATGAGATCATCGCCGAGACGCGCGGTAATCCGCTGGCGTTGCTCGAGCTACCTCGAGGGTTGACGGCGACCCAGGTGGCGAGCGGCTTCGGACTGCTCGGCGCACAGTCGCTCTCGGGCCGGATCGAGGAAAGCTTCGTTCGACGGCTGAATGTGCTCTCCGATTCCGCGCGTCGTCTGTTGCTGCTTGCGGCGGCGGAGCCGATAGGTGATCCGCTGCTGCTGTGGAGGGCGGCTGAGCAGCTCGCGGTTGGGCCGATGGCCGCTGACGAGTTGGAGGGAGAGGAGCTGTTGGCGATCGGCGACCGGGTGACATTCCGTCATCCGCTGGTCCGCTCGGCTGTCTACGGGTCGGCGGCAAGAAGGGAGCGCCGGGTGGTCCACCTGGCGTTGGCGGAGGCGACCGACCGGGACGTCGATCCAGACCGCCGTGCGTGGCATCTGGCTGCCGCGGCGTCGGGACCTGACGAGCAGGTCGCCGTAGAGCTCGAGCGCTCCGCCGACAGGGCGCAGGCGCGCGGTGGGCTCGCCGCCGCGGCCGCTTTCTTGCAGCGCGCGGTAGCGCTTACCGGCGACAGACGGCGCAGGGTCGACAGAGCGCTCGCCGCCGGCGAGGCGAATCTGCAGGCGGGTGAGTTCGACGTGGCCCGTTCAATGGTGTCGACCGCGGAGAGGGGCGCGCTCGACGAGGTCCAACGCGCAGGGGTGGAGTTGCTGCGCGGGCGAATCGCCCTGTTCTCGACCTTGGGGAGCGACGCACTGCCCCTCCTCCTGACAGCTGCCCGACACCTCGAGCGGGTCGACGCAAGGATCGCGCGCGACACGTACCTGGACGCGTGGGGCGCGGCGATGCTCGCCGGGCGGCTGACTACCCGAGGCGGCTTGCTGGAGGTCTCCCGTGCCGCGAGATCCGCGCCACGACCCGACGGCGCGCCGCTTCCATCCGATCTGCTGCTGGACAGCTTGGCCACCCTGATTACCGACGGCGGGGAGGTGGCGGCACCCCTGCTTGAGGAGGCAACGCGGACGTTTACCGAGGACGAGGGCGCGACGGAAGCGAGCCGCCGTTGGGGCTGGTTGACCGTGGCACCTACGTCCGCGCTCTGGGATGAGAAGAGCGCTTACGCAATCCTTGAGAGGCAACTGGATTCCGTCCGCGACGCCGGTGCGCTTGCCCGGCTTCCGCTCGACCTTTCCACGTTCGACTTGCTCGCAGTGCGTTGTGGCGACTTTGCCAGCGCCGAGGGGGCGATCGCGGAGGCCGAAGCGCTCAGTAACGCGACCGGGACCGCGATCGTGTCCGCCAGTGCCATGAGGCTGGCTGCCTTTCGCGGACGCGAGGAGGCATGGGCTTTGATCGAATCCGTGCGACAGGAAGCGTCCGCTGCGGGCCTGGGCGTCATCATCGAGCTCACCGAGTGGCTGCTCGCGCTTCTCTACAACGGCATTGGGCACTACCGCGAGGCGGTCGCCGCCGCCAACGTCGCAGGCGAAGACCGCCCGGACGAGGTGCTTGTCTCACCCTGGACCGCGATGGAGCTCCTCGAAGCCGCAACCAGGAGCGACAATCCGGAGATCGCAGGCATCGCGTTCGAGCGCATCATTTCGGCGACGGCCTTCTCTCGCGCCGACTCGGCACAGGGAATCCTCGCCCGCTCTCGCGCACTCGTCAGCGAAGGCGTGACCGCTGAGCGTTTCTATCAAGAGGCGATCGAGCGGCTCGGACGCAGCCTTCTGCGTCCTGAGCTTGCCCGAGCTCACCTCCTCTTTGGCGAATGGCTGCGCCGTGAGAATCGCCGCGTCGACGCGCGCGAACAGCTGCGGATCGCTTACGACCAGCTCTCCTCGATTGGCATGGAAGCGTTCGCCGAGCGCGCCCGCGGCGAGCTGCTGGCCACCGGCGAGAAGGTCCGCAAGCGAACTGGCGCGACGCGTGATGAGCTGACGGCCCAGGAGCGGCAGATCGCGCAGTTGGCTAGCACCGGACTCTCGAACCCTGAGATCGGGTTGCGACTGTTCCTCAGCCCCCGCACCGTCGAGTACCACCTGAGCAAGGTGTTCCCGAAGCTGGGCGTCAACTCTCGCAAGGACCTGGGGCGCGCGCTGCGCGCCCCGGCGACCTGGCTCCATTCCTAGGGCTGTCCGGGGTCCGGACTGGGGAGTTGGACTAGGGAGCTCGACAGAAGCGACGGGCCGGTCGAACCGGGATCGTCTGCAGGCACACAGCCGCCACCGCTCGACGAACTGAAACTCACACGGATCACCCCGGCGGCGGAGCCGGAGTTCGTGATCCGCTTCAGACCCTTGTGGAGGAGCAACATGCAGGATGACGGAAATCTCATCAGCCGTCCTCACGATCGGCGCAGCTTTCTGAAAACCGGATTGGCAACGACGGGGGCGGCAACGGTGGGGACCGCCTTGCTCGCACGCGCCACCGCAGCGTCTGCGCAAACCGGCGGTCTCACGGCAGGCGACGCCGCCATGCTTCGGTTCCTAGCGGCTGGAGAGGCCATTGAGGCTGACTTCTATACCCAGTACAACGAGCTCGGCGGAATCCAGGACAGCGAGGTTCCGGGGGGAACCGGCAATCCGGTCTACAGCCGCTACCTGACGAGAATCGATCCGAATTTCGCTCAGCACATTCACGACACCGCCGACGACGAGATCAGCCATCGGAACTTTCTGAACGCATACCTGGTCGCGAACGGTGCCGAAGTCGTTGACATGGAACCGTTCCGCACGCTGCCGGGCAGTACAGCGGCGGGATCCAGCGGCAAGCTGCGGCTGACCAACCTGATGCAGCTCACGGTGGACACGAGTTGGTGGACGCGCTATCGGAGCAGCACGAATAACCCCGACGTCAATCCGACGACGTTCGAGCAGGCGGTCCCGGATCTACACGGTGGTCAGTTCACGGCGATTCCGACAACGGACGACGACTTGCACCCCCGCAAGCACATTCAGGCGATTGCCAACACGGCGGCATTCCAGATCCCGACCGTGGAGCAAGGCGGGGGCAGTTTGCGCCTCGCCATGGCGCAGAGGGCCACGAGCGTCGAAGTGCTTCGTCTCCTAATCAGCATGGGACCGATTGAGCTGATGCACTTTCAAACCTGGTCAGAAACGGCCGGCTTTGCGCCGCCGCTGACTGATCCGACCACCGGCCTGACCTTCCCCGACCTCAACTCCGGCGTGGATCCCAACAACGGGGCAACGGGCGGTGCCGTCAGGGAGATGTTCCAGACCAACCTGATCATGCCGGAGCCTTGCCCATTCATCGACGCCAGCCTGCCACCGTGTTCTGTCGTCCGTCCGACGAACACCAACGGGGTCGCGATGGGAGCTCTCAAGTTCCTCACCGCGATGGGTCTGTTCATCGGTCAGTCGCCCGCGTTCTTCACGTTCATGACCAATCTGGCGACGGCTGCCGACGCCGCCCAACGCGGGGCTGCGTAGCGCCTCCGGGATTCCTCGGCCCGACGTTCACGCCTACCTATTTACCAGTTACAGCGCCTGCGAAAGAAGCGGACCGATGTCAGCAAACGGTGGAAGGGAGACGACGGTACCTCCTCAAGAGGCGCAGGCGGTCGTAGGCACCGCTGGTCCCGCCCCGATTTCAGTGACGCTTGTGGTCAACGGCGCTGAGACGCAGCTCGACGTGGATCCGCGGTCGATGCTTGTGGACGTGCTCCGCGATCGACTTGGCCTGACGGGGACGAAGAAGTGTTGCGAGAGGGGGGAGTGCGGCGTGTGCACCGTGCATATCGACGGCCGCGCCGCGCTGGCGTGCATGACGCTCGCGGTCGCCGCCGAGGGTCGGGAGATTACGACGATCGAGGGTCTCGCGACCGACGGCGATCTGCACGGGCTGCAGCGGGCGTTCATCGAGCACGACGGCTTTCAGTGCGGCTATTGCACCCCAGGCCAGATCATGTCGGCGGTCGCCTGCATTGATGGTGGTCACGCCGAGTCGGAGGATGAGATCAGGGAGTTCATGAGCGGCAACATCTGCCGCTGCAGCGCCTACCCACAGATCGTGGCCGCAATACGAGCCGTCGCAGTCTCGACTGAGGACCTGTGATGGACGTTTTCGCCTACGAGCGGCTAAACGTTCCGGCATTGGTTGTCAGCGCGCTGCGTGATGACGCGAATGCGGTGCTGCTGGCGGGCGGCACTGAGTTGGTCAACTGGCTGAAGGACGGCATCGTGCGACCGGCCCGGGTGCTCGACATCAACCGTCTGCCCGGTCTGAGCGCGATCGAAGTCGACGGGACTGGTCTGCGGATCGGCGCGCTCGTGCGGATGGCGGAGCTGGCCGCGCACCCGGAGGTACG
>DASSGR010000096.1:0-14113 GCA_035693425.1 Solirubrobacteraceae bacterium | reverse complement strand
CGCCTGACCCCGCGCGAGACCCAGGTTTCACGACAAACGCGCACGGCGCGGCGAAGCGTGTCGTATTGACCACCGCATAGGGGGCTGGTACGGATCAGCTCGGCTGTGGGCGACGAGTTGTCGTGAAATCCCCCCTGGAAGAAGTTGACCGCTCTCCGCCAGCCCCGGCGCGCGACCGCCGTTGCGGCTCGTTGGCGAGAGCGGCAACGAGGGCTCGTGCGGCCGCTATAGTTGCGTACACAATCACTTGACTCCCGCCCGCCGCCGCACCAGAAAGGCAGCGCCATGGAACTCGAAGGCATCCACCACATCACCGCGATCACCGGCGACGCCCGCCGCAACGTCGACTTCTACACCCGGGTCCTCGGCCTGCGACTGACCGCCAAGTCGGTCAACCAGGACGACCCGACCGTATACCACCTGTTCTACGGAGACGAGCATGCCCGGCCCGGCGCAGACCTGACGTTCTTCGAGTACCCGGGAGCGGTACCCGGACGCCCCGGCGCCGGGATGGTGCATCGCATCGTCCACCGAGTTTCATCCGACGAGGCGCTGGACTTCTGGGCCAACCGGTTCGGCGAGCAGGGCGTGGCGTTCGAGCGCGATCAGGCGGGCCTTCGATTCGCTGACCCCGAGGGCCTCGGCCACGAGCTCATCGCCGACCCCAGCGACGACGCGCCGCTGGTCGCCGTGCACCCCGAAGTCCCCGCCGAGCTTGCCCTCCGCGGCTTCGAGGGCGTCCGCGCCTACAGCGCAAACCCCGCCGGTTCGGCGCAGATGCTCGAGCTGCTGATGGGCGCCCGCCGCGTCGGCGACGAGGAGCGGTTTGAGCTGCGCGGACAGCGGCGCGGCGGCTGGATCGCGTTTGACCCCGCTCCCGCCGAGCGCGGGCGCCCGAGCGCGGGCGTCGTGCACCACGTCGCGTGGGGGACCTACGACGCCGACCTTCCGAGTTGGATCGAGCTCGTGGCGCAGGCCGGCGTGCCCAACTCGGGCTACGTCGACCGCCATTACTTCCACTCGCTGTACTTCCGCGAGCCGGGCGGAGTCCTTTACGAGCTCGCAACCGAGGAGCCCGGCTTCCTCGTCGACGGGCTGTCGGTGCAGGAGCTCGGCACGAAGGTGATCCTGCCGCCGTTTCTCGAGTCGCGCCGCGACCAGATCGAGCAGATCCTCACCCCGCTCCCGGACCCGCGCGCCGACTGGGCGACGGCCGCCAGCTAAGTCGTCACCCGACGGGGTGGACGATCCAGACGTTCGGCTCCCAGTAAGTCCCGACGTCCTGCGCGCGGTCGATGTGGACCGGCGCGAGCCCGGCCGGGAACGTGTAGTCGCCCGACTCAGGGAACTTCATGCCGGTCCACTGCTCCCATTCGCCGACCGTGCCCGTGATCAGCAGCGATCGGGGGATCGGCTTGACGATCCGGCCGCCGCGACGCGTATGGATGCGAATCCATGGATCGAACGGCTCGCCGTCCTCTCGCGTCCAGGCCACGTAGCGTTCGATCGGCGCGATCGGGTATCGCTCCTTGAAGCTCGGCCGGACCGGTGCGATCAGATGCGCGAGGCCTGCCTCGCGCGCGACCTGCGACATCGCGTCGAGGACCTCATCCGCCAAGCCGCTCCCCTGAAACCGAGGGTTGACCTCCGCGGCCATCGCGCACAACGCGGTCGGCGCGCGACCCGCCGCGGCCGCCTCGAAGGCCGCAACGGTCATCGCGTCGATCCCGTCGCCCAGTCCCTCCGTGGTGCCATCCCACGGACATGGCAGCGTGTGCCCCTCGGCCAGGACCTCGTCCTGCTCGTCGTCGAGCAGGACGAACTGGTAGTCGGGGAAGTCGTCGAACAACCGGTTCCAGTAGCTCCCCAGCACCGGCCCGTGCAGGTTGTACTCGGGCCACACGGCGCGCGACAGCGTCTCGGTGTCGTCCCACAGATCGGGGTGGTCCGAGTAGCGAACGATCGTGATGCTCATAGGTAGACAGCGAAGATCAGGTTTGACAAGGCCACGACAACTACTGTTATGATCGCGCCGTAAGAGGGCGCACGAGCGTTTGGGGCCACGCTCGGCATGACAAACACGGAGTTGGGGGGAGTCGGCATGAGCCGTGTCGCGGGCTGCTTGCTCGAGGTGCGTAATGACGCGATCGCGTCAAGGAAGGTATGGCTGTCACGCATACTCGTAGCCACGATTCTGTCAGTCGCCGGACTGGCTTTCCCGATTGCGGCGCGGGCCAATTTCTCGTGGTCCGGGGCGTCACCGGTTGACCAATCCGCGGGCTCGTCACTGCGCGATGTGTCGTGCCCCTCAAACAGCCAGTGCACCGCAATCGATGTGGAGGGAAGGGCGCTGACGTTCAACCCAGCGTCGCCCGGAGCCCCGGCTCCAACGCTCCTCGAACGCGGTGAACCGCTCAACGCCGTGTCTTGTCCTTCGACCGCGGAGTGCGTGGCGGTTGATGGGGATGGCCGCGAGGTGACGTTCAATCCGACGTCCCCGGGAGTCCCGATACCGGTCGCCGTGGCGCCCGGCAATCCGCTGTTCGTGATCGACTGCCCGGTGACGACACAATGCGCCGCCGCGGGACCCGGCGGTGAGGTCGTGACATTCGATCCCACATCGCCGAGCGACTCTGCCCTCCCGGCCCAGATCGACGGGGCCAACACCATCTTCGGGATCGCGTGCAAGGACACGACACAGTGCACGGTGGTCGACGACGCCGGTGCCGCGATGACGTTCCTCTACGGGGCGCAGCCTCTCGCCACACAGCGCGTCACGATCGACAACGGACATGCTCTGTTCGGGCTGGCTTGCCGATCGACCGGCCGGTGCGTGGGGGTCGACAGCGCCGGCAACGAGGTGACGTTCGACGCGGGCGCGCCCCCATCATCCCCGCCCGCGAACGCATCGGTGAACCAGGTCGATGCCAACCATCCTCTCCAGTGGGTCGCCTGCCCGTCCGACGCGCAGTGCAGTGCGGTGGACGACGTGGGGACGGAGGTGACCTTTGATCCGGGCGCCCCCAGCAATGCGACGTCCACAACGCTCGAGGGCGGCACTGTCCTCAACGCCGTCGACTGCTCATCCGTGGGCCGCTGCGTCGCGGTGAGCGGTGACGGCCGCGAAGCGACGTTCGTGCCGAGTCCGCCCGCTTCCACCGGCGCCGTGCCGATCGACCTGACGCCGGTGATCAACGGAGTAGCGTGCCCAACGGCCACGCAATGCACGGCGGTGGACGCCCAAGGGCAAGCTGTGACATTCAACCCAAGATCCGCCGGTGGTCAGCTGCCTTCCTCGGTCGACTCCGACACGCTCTACGGCATCGCCTGCCCGTCGGCCGACCAGTGCACGGCCGTGGACGCCTCAGGCTTGGAGGTGACCTTTAATCCCACCTCGCCGGGCACGCCGACCCCGACCACCATCAGCGACGACGGCCCCGCACTGGAGGCTGTGGCATGTCCGGCGACATTTCAGTGCACCGCTGTCGACGATGTCGGCCAGGAGGTGACGTTCAACCCGCAGTCGGCACCCGGCAACGCATTCGCCAACCAGATCAGCCAGGGCAGTCCATTGACAGGCGTCGCGTGCGTCTCGACATCGGAATGCGTCGCAGTCGACGTTGCGGGCGAGGAGATCACGTTCGCCCCGGGCGTCCCATTCGGGGGCGGCGAAGCACCCGTCTCGATCGACTCAGGTCACGCTCTCCAGGCGGTGACGTGCCCGTCGGCGAGTCAATGCACCGCGGTCGACGACGCCGGCCAGCAGATCACGTTCAACCCGAGCTCGCCGTCCGGTCGCGTTCAGGCAACGATCGATGGCGGACAGCCGCTGAACGCCATCGTGTGCACCTCGACCAGCCACTGCTTCGCAACCGATCGCAGCGGCCGGGCGATCGAGGGCGATCCGACGAGCGCCGCCGCGTGGGCGGTGGAGCCCATCACCGCCGCGAGGTCGCTCAACTCCGTCGCGTGCTCCTCCGCAATCACGTGTGTCACAGTGGACTCGACGGGACAGGGAGCGACCGGAGTGTTCCCGGTGCCAGTCAACACGTCGGCTCCGACGATCGTGGGAGAGCCAACAGAGGGCAAGACGCTCACTGAGTCGCACGGCGGATGGACCAACGCTCCAACGTCGTTCTCGTTGCAGTGGGAGGACTGCGACGCCTCCGGGAGCGCATGCGCACCGATCCCCGGGGCGAACTCTCAGGCATACACGCTGGGCGCCGCCGACGTCGGTCACACAATCGTTGTTGTCGAGGCAGCGGTCAACCCCGGCGGGTCGAGCAACCCCGTCCGGTCGACACCGACCTTGACCGTCCAGGCGCCCACTCGGCCCGCCGCGTTCCTCACAAACGTCCAGTTCACAGCGACCACCGCGACGTTCTCCGGGTCGGTCGTGCCGGACGGACTCGCGACCGGCGCCCACTTCGAGTACAACCTGGATCAGCAGTACTTCGGCGCTACTCCGACGCCCATCGTCTCGACCGACGAGGTCCCAGTGGGCTCGGACTTCGCGGCCCACCCTGTGTCGGCAACGGTGACCGGACTGGTTCCGAACGCCATCTACCACGTGCGGGTCGTTGCGTCCAACCCAGACGGCACCGCCCGGAGCATCGATAAGACCTTCACCACCAAGCTGTTGCCGCCGCCGCCGGATCCCGTGATCGCGAGGTCGGTCAACGTCACGCCCACGGGCGGGCACGTACTGATCAGGCCACCGCGAGGGAAAGGGCTGCACCTCGCAGGACGGGCTGCGCAGCTCAAGACGGGAAAGGGATTCATTCCGCTGACGCAGGTCCGGCAGATCCCGGCCGGATCCCAGATCGACGCCAGGCGCGGAACGCTCAGGCTCGTGTCCGCGACAGGGGTGCATCACAAGCTCCAGAGGGCGACGTTCTCGGGAGCGCTCTTCGATGTGTCGCAGACAGCCTCGGGCGCGCAGAAGGGCCTGACGACCCTGACGTTGCTGGAAGATGTATTTCGCGGAGCGCCGTCGCTCGCAAGCTGTCGCACCGGAGCCAGAGCCAAGGCGGCGTTGTCAGCTAGGACGCTGCAGCTCCTCCACGCCAAGGACAACCATGGAAAGTTCCGCACCAGGGGCCGGTCGGCGGCCGCGACATCCCGTGGCACCAGCTGGACCATGGCCGACCGCTGCGATGGCACCCTGACGCATGTGCAGAGCGGCATAGTCAGCGTCCTCGACTTCACCACGCACAAGACAATCCTGCTGCACGCCGGTCAAAGCCACTTGGCTAAAGCGCCAACGCGTAAGCACTAGTAGGGAGCCCGCCTCAGCTGAGGCGCTCGGGCAGCCCGAACCGCCAGAACGAGCCGGCCAGCCGCCGCTCGTCGAACGGCTGCTCGGGATGGCGCTCGTAGGCCTCCGGATCCGGCGATTCGGTCGAGCGGACGATGAACGCGGTCACGTTGATGATCTCCCGGCCCCGGAAGCTCAGCACGTTGAGCGCGAACGGCAGATACGCCTGCGAGGCGTCATCCCAGTGGTAGAAGGCGAGCGACGGCTGGCCGTTGGCCTGTGTGAGGACGGCTTTCCAACGCCACTCTCCCGTCAGGGGCGACAGGCCTGCCCAGATCGCGATGCCTTCCCGGGTCCGGTACCACGTGGACATCGGCGGCATCGCGAACGTCGCGTCCTGCGCGAGCATCGCAGCGAACGCCTCGACGTCGCAGCGCTCCCACGCGTCGACGTAGCGATCGACCAGCTCGCGAATCTCCTCGTCGCCGAGCGACCGCAGCGTGGCCTGCTGGCTGCGTTCGGGGACTCGCTCGGACACCGCCGCGCGCGCCCGCTGGAGCGCGCTGTTGACCGACGCAACCGTGGTCTCGAGCATCCGCGCGGTCTCCTTGGCCGAGAAGCCGAGGACCTCGCGAAGGATCAGCACCGCGCGCTGGTTGGCCGCCAGATGCTGAAGCGCAGCGACGAACGCCAGCTCCACGGCCTCGCGCTGCTCGTAGCTCGCCTCGGGCGCGGCAAAGCCGTCTTCGGTGCCCAGGGACTCGTCCGGATAGGGCTCCAGCCAGACCGACTCGACGACCGGCTGCCCTGGCTGCACGTGCGGGTCGGTGGCTGGCCCATAGTCGATCGGCAGCACTCGCTTGGGGCGACGCGAGATCTGCGTCAGGCAGACGTTGGTCGCGATCGTGTAGAGCCATGACCGCAGCGCGCTGCGTCCGTGGAAGCGCGACAAGCCGCGCCACGCGCGCAACAGCGTCTCCTGAAGCGCGTCGTCGGCGTCGTAGACCGAGCCGAGCATGCGATAGCAATGCGCGTGCAGCTGGCCCCGGTACGGCTCGACAATCTGGGCGAACGCACCTTCGTCCCCGGCGCTCGCCGCGGACACGAGCGCCGGGTCGGGCGTTGCGCCCGTGCGAATGCTTGTCATGCCCATCGGAGATTAGACCGGGCCGACCGCTCGAACTCATCGCCCGATGAGTCTGGGCGGACTCGCGAGTCCTAGGAAGCGCATGAGGGGAGCTCGGACAAGCGCGGTCGTCCACGTGGAGCTGCATACAGGTGACCTCCGGCACGCGCGGTCGTTCTATGAGCAACTGCTTGGGTGGAGCCCGGAGCCGATTCGGACTCGCTGCGGCTCGTATCTGGCGCTCGATCTCGGCGAAAGGGTCGGCGGCGGAATCGTTCAGTGCCCGATACCCCACCCGCTGTGGCTGCCGTACGTCAACGTCGAGGGGATCGGGGAGGTCACCGAGCGGGCCCGGCTGCTCGGCGCACGGGTCCTGCTCGAGCCGCGCGAGGGACCCGCCGGCTGGCGCAGCGTCGTCGCTGCGCCCTGGGCGGGCGAGGTCGCACTGTGGGAGGCCAAGCGCTGATCGTCTGGGTCAGTTGCGAGCCTCGAGCAGTCGCAGCCAGATCTCGCTGACCGTGGGATACGAGGGCACCGCGTGCCACAGCGTCTCGAGCGTGACCTTGCCCACGATCGCGATCGTGGCGGCGTGCAAGAGCTCGGCGACATCCGGGCCAAGGAAAGTTGCGCCCACCAGCGTGTCGGTGGCGCTGTCGACGACGAGCCTTGCCTTGCCGGTGTAGCCGTCACGCAGCACGCTCGCTCCCGCCACCTTCCCGATCTCGTACTCGAGCGCCTGCACGTCGATGCCGCGCTCGCGGGCGGTCGCCTCCGTGATGCCCACCGACGCCACCTGCGGCTCAGAGAACACCACCGCAGGAACGATGTCGTGGTCAGCCACGTCGCGGAAGCGCAAGCCTTCGATCGACCGACCGTCGGCACGCGCCGCGATCACGTCGCCCGCGATCCGCCCCTGGTACTTGCCCATGTGTGTGAGGAGCGCCCGCCCGTTGACGTCGCCGACCGCGTACAGCCAGTCGCCGCCTCCGACGACGGCCATGTGGTCATCGGTGGTCAGATAGCCGTCGGATTTGCTGACGTCGAGGCCGATTCGCTGCAGACCGATGTCGTCGGTGACCGGGGTTCGCCCGGCCGCGACGACGATCTCGTCGACCTCGAACGTCGATCCGCCCGCGGTGATCGTCGCCGGGCCGCCATGGATCCGTCCTACGCCGGTGTCCTTGACGTCGGGGCGCTCCACTGACTCAACCTTGGTGCCGACGACGACCTTGATCCCTCGCTCGGCGAACTGCTCGGCCATGGTCTCGCCGACGAACGGTTCCTGTCCCCCCAGCAGGGACGGCTCGATCTCGACGACGGTGACCTCCTTGGCACCGAGCCCGTTCAGCCACGTCGACGACTCGCAGGCCACGACCCCGCCGCCGACGACCAGCACCCGCTCGGGTAGCTCGCGCATGTTGGTGACGTCCCGAGACGTCCACGGCATGGCTTCGCGCAGGCCGTCCACGGGCGGGACTGCTGCGATGGTCCCGGTCGCGACGACCACGGCGTGACGCGCCTGCAGCGAACGAGTCGAGCCATCGGCCTCCGTCAACTCGACCGTCTTCTCACCCGCCAGCCGCGCCGTGCCTCGCACCACGTCGATCCCCGCCCCGCTGGCCCACTTCACCTGGCTTGAGTCGTCGTGGTTGTGGGTGAAGGAGTCGCGCCGCCTGAACACGGCCTCGAGGTCCAGCGACCCCGACAGCATCTGGGACACGCCGGGCACCGCCCGGGCGCCATCAAGCAGCTCCACGGGTCGCAGCAGCACCTTGCTCGGCATGCACGCCCAATACGAGCATTCGCCCCCCACAAGCTCGTGCTCCACCAGCGCCGCGGTCCGCTCGCTGTTCTGAATGGCGTACTGCGCGGCGTTCTCCCCGGCAGCGCCGGCCCCGATCACGATCACGTCCCAGGTGCTCACGGTGCGCCTCCTATTCGGTTGCCCTATCGCCCCGAATCATCGCGTGATTCGAAACGGGACCTCAGCCGGCCTTCTCGGCCGACGCCAGTCCCAGGCGCGCGAACGTCCCCATGATCGCGCCCGCGACGAGCAGCCCGGCGAACGCGAGCGCCACCTTCACCGGCGATCCGGCGAGCAGGCCGCGGCCGGCCTCGAGCACCGTCGTCACCGGGTTGAGCCTGGCGACGTCGTGGATCCAGCCTTCGAGCAGCGTAATCGGCACGTACACCGGCGCCAGGAACAGGAGGACGAACACCGGCATCTGGATCAGCGCTCCGGCCTGCTCGGTGCGCAGGAACATCGCCACGCCGCAGGCCCACAGGACGGCCACCATGTTCATCGCGATGCCCAGCCCCAACAGCCCGAACAGCTGGGAGGCGCTGCCGTAGACGTTCATGCCCGCGATCAGCGCGGCGATGGTCACCACGGTCCCGGTCAGGGCCCACCGCAGCAGCGCGCCGATGGCGTAGCCGGCGATGATCCCGCTGCGCCGCGGCGCGCTCAGCATGAGCCGGCGCGCGAACCCGGAGTCGAAGTCACGGGCGATCGCAAAGCCGGTGAAGACGCCTCCGAACGCGGCCGATTGCAGGAACACGAACACGAACTGGAACGACGTGTAGCCCGGCGGATAGTGGAAGTTCGGGACGTCTGAGATCCGTGACAGGCCGCCCGCAAACGCGATCAGGAAGAACAGAGGGAAGACGATCGAGGGGACGAGGATCGCCGGGTTGACGAGCGTGTTGTGGATCGAGCGCCACGCGACGCCGCGGGCGACGTTGAAGAAGCGACTCATCGTCGCGCCAGCCTCGATCGCATCGCCGACTGTGAGAACGCCAGCGACACCACCAGCAGCACGGTCGCAAAGCCGAATCCCAGGATGAGGGCCTGTGCGTCCCACCCGGTGATCACCAGGCTGCGGATCGACTCGAGCAGATACGAGACCGGGTTGTAGGTCGCCACCTCGCGAAACCAGTCGGCCTTGATCAGGTTGCGCGGAAGGCTCGACGAGCTGAGAAACAGCGTCACGAATAGCAACGGGAAGATCCCCTGGACCGCTTCGCCGGTCCCGAACCGCAGCGCAAGCAGCCCGCCCAAGCTCGCGAACCCGAACGAGATCAGGACCGAGAGGATCAGCAGGACCAGCGCGCCGCCGACGCCGCTCACGATCGTCACGCCGGTGGCCAGCGCCACCAGCAGGTACACGACCGCCTGGATCACGCCTAGCACAAGCGCCCCGCCGAGCTGGCCGACCAGCAACGCCTCACCCCGCAGCGGCGTCATCGCGAGCCGGTTCAAGAAGCCGGTCTCGATGTCGCGCGCCAGGTCGACGCCCGCCGTGATCGACACGAACATGGCGCCCTGAACGAACGGAACCGCAATCAGGAAGTCACGGTAGTTGTCGGTCGGAAAGCGGGGGATCTTGGTGGCGGCGCTTAGCGCCGACCCATTGATCGCGAACAGGATCAATGGAAACACCATCGGGAAGATCAGCAGGGCGCGCTGGCGCGAGGTGCGCACCACCGACCGCCGCCCCACGGCGAGCGTCTGCTCGAGCAGGCTCGCGGTCTGACGGGAGCGCGGAAGGCTCGCGGCGCCGGCCGCCGCGTCAACGGCCACGGCGCCTCCGCTCGGGACCGCCGCCTGCCTCCGGGGCCGCGGCCGGGCTGGCGTCGTCTCCCGCGCCCTCGAGCTTGCGCCCCGTCTTGGCCAGGAACACGTCGTCGAGCGACGGCTGATGCAGCTGCAGCATCTGCACATGCAGGTCGGCGCGGTCGAGGATGCGGACGATCTCCGCCAGCTCGGCCTCGCCGCCGGGCAGCTGCACGGTGACGCTGCCGTTGCCGTTGCGCCGCATGTCGCCAAAGCCCGAGAGCAGCTCGGCCAGCCTGTCGCCGCTCTCGGGTTCGGTCGGCGTGACCTCCACGGTCGGGCTGCCGATCTCCGCCTTCAGCCGGGCCGGCGTGCCCTCGGCGACGATGTGGCCGTGATCGATGATCCCGATGCGGTCGGCCAGGACGTCGGCCTCCTCCAGGTACTGCGTGGTCAGGAACACGGTCATGCCCTCGTCGCGCGCGAGCCGCGCGACCTCCTCCCACAGCGCCGAGCGGCTCTGCGGGTCAAGCCCCGTGGTGGGCTCGTCGAGGAACAGGATGCGCGGGGAGTGCACGAGCGCCAGCGCGAGGTCGAGTCGGCGCTTCATGCCGCCCGAGTAACCGCCGACTCTGCGGTCGGCCGCCTCGGTAAGCCCGACTCTCTGGAGCAGGAGGTCGGTGCGCCGCCGCCGCTCGGCGGAGGGCAGCCCTTGCAGCGTTCCCTGGAGCATGAGGTGCTCGCGCCCGGTGAGGATCGCGTCCAGCGCGGCCTCCTGGAGCGCCGCGCCGATCGTCGCGCGGACCTGGGAGCCCTGGCGCACGATGTCGTAGCCGCCAACGCTCGCGCGCCCGCTTGTCGG
Source organism: Solirubrobacteraceae bacterium (assembly GCA_035693425.1). Classification (GTDB taxonomy): domain Bacteria; phylum Actinomycetota; class Thermoleophilia; order Solirubrobacterales; family Solirubrobacteraceae; genus Palsa-465. Next base: position 3,315 of record DASSGR010000096.1, on the reverse strand, counting down.
CGGCAGCAGCGTCGTCAGCATCAGCACCGTCGTCGACTTGCCGGCGCCGTTGGGTCCGAGGAAGCCGTAGATCTCGCCGGGGGACACGGCAAGATCGATCCCGTCGACAGCCCGCGGTCCCTTCTTGAACTCCCGGACCAGCTTCTCGACCTCGATGGCGGGCTCGCTGCTCACTGGCCGCACTCTAGCAAAAGCTTGAGGTTGTCAACGATCGACATTGTCAATAGACTGTTGTGCAAATGGCAACGACGGCCGACCGCCCGAAGACGGCCTCGCCGGCAGACGAAGCGTGGACGCTTCTGCGCACACTGTTTGGACAACAGCGGCGCCGGTTTCTCATCGCAGCCTCCGAACTCGATCTGCATCCGGCCCAGGCCGGCGCGCTGCTGCAGCTGGCGACGCCGTTGCCGATGAACGAGCTGGCATCTCTGCTGGCTTGCGACAACTCAAACGTCACCGGGCTGATCGACCGGCTCGAGGCCAGAGGCCTGGTGACGCGACAGCCGAGTCCCCACGACCGTCGCGTCAAGCACGTCGTGCTCACCGACGCAGGCCGCGAGCTGCGCGCCCGCATGCTGGATCGGGTCGGGCAACCCCCGGCGGGGTTTGAGCGGCTGACGCAGGCTGAGCACCGTCAGCTGCGCGATCTCATGCGCAAGGTGCTCGACGACACGTGATCGCGCGGTAGTGTCGCGCCGTGACTGACGTCGATCGCGCACACGTTCGCCTCGCCGAACTGGTTGCGGCGCTGTCGCTGGGGATCGACCTCGGCTTCGGGCAGCCGATGGAGCACGTGCTGCGCCAGTGCCTGATCGCGTTGCGCCTGGCCGAGAGGGTCGGACTCGACGAGCAGACCCGCGCGGTCGTCTACTACACGGCCCTGCTCGTCAACGTCGGCTGTCACTCCGACGCGCACGAGCAGGCGAAGTGGTTCGGCGACGACATCGCGCTCAAGTCCGGCAAGTACGACCATGAGCTGCGGAGCCTGCGCGGGATGGCCGCGGGAATGAAGCTGTTGGGCTCCAACCATCCGCCGTTGCATCGCTTCCGCGTGGGCCTCGAATTCGCGCTCTCGGGCCATCGCGAGGTCGACGACATGATCTCCCACCACGCCGCAATCGCGCGGTCGCTGGGCGAGCAGCTCGAGCTGCCGACCGATGTGCTCGACGCGCTCGCGGGCGCATACGAGATGTGGGACGGACGAGGCTGGCCGGGCAAGCTCAAGGGAGAGGACGTGCCCGTGCCATCGCGGCTGGCGATGCTCGCCGAGTACGTCGAGGTGGCACATCGCGTCGGCGGCGTCGACGCGGCCAGGGAGCTTGTCCGCAAACGGGCCGGCAAGCAATTCGACCCGGCGTTCGCCGAGGTGATGCACCGCGATGCCGGCGAGATCCTCTCCGGGCTCGACGCGATCGCGACCTGGGACGCGGTGATCGGCGCCGAACCGGCGCTCGCGATCGTGCTGTCGGGCGATCGGTTCGACGCCGCGCTCGGCGCGATCGCCAACTTCGTGGACCTCAAGACCCCATACACGCTGGGCCACGCGCAGGCCGTCTCCGAGCTGGCCGCGTCCGCTGGGGCGCAGCTCGGCCTGTCCGAGGCGGAGGTCCGGACCCTACGGCGCGCCGGTCTGGTCCACGATCTCGGGCGGCTCGGCGTGTCCAACTCGATCTGGGACAAGCCGGGGCCGCTCGGCGCCGGCGAATGGGAGCGAGTGCGGTTTCACCCCTACATCACCGAGCGCATGCTCCACCAGTCCGAGGTGCTAGCGCCGCTCGGGGCGATCGCCGTCCAGCACCGCGAGCGGCTCGACGGCTCCGGGTACCCGCGGGGCCTTTCCGGGTCCGCGATCCCGCAGTCGGCGCGGGTGCTGGGCGCGGCGGATGCGTATCAGGCGATGCGCGAGCCGCGACCCTACCGGCGCGCCCTCGCGGCGCCGGATGCCGCCGCGCAACTGCGCGCCGAGGTCAGGGCCGGCCGCATGGACGCCGACCCGGTCGAAGCGGTCCTCGGCGCGGCCGGTCACCGCGTGTCCCGTCGCCGCGCCGGTCCGGCCGGACTGACCCAGCGTGAGGTCGAGGTGCTGAGGCTGCTGGCGCGGGGCCTGTCCAACAAGCAGATCGCCGAGCAGCTCGTGATCTCGCCAAAGACGGTCTCCAACCACGTCGAGCACATCTACGTGAAGATCGACGCATCCAGCCGAGCGATGGCGGGCCTGTTCGCGATGCAGCACGGGCTGCTGCCCGAGGAGCAGATCACGGCGGTCGTGACGGTGTGAGGCGAGCCGGCTGGCGCGAAGATGGGGCGATCGCCTCATGCCGTGCTGACGACCGGGCTCTACCGTGCAGCACATCGATCACCGGTATTAAGGAGCCGATCACATGAGCATTTGGGGCCACGTATTCGCGGCGACGTACGACCGCATGATTGGCAAGACCGAGCGGGCGGGACTGGGCGACCACCGACAGGCGCTGCTCGCGGATGCAAGCGGTGACGTGCTCGAGATCGGCGGCGGCACCGGCGCGAATCTCGACTACTACGGCGACGGCGTGCGGACGCTGACGATTGTCGAGCCCGAGAAGCCGATGCTCCGGCGCCTGCAGCGCCACATCGAGCAGCGCGCCTCGCAGGCCAAGGCGTTGCGCGCGCCGGCCGAGGACCTGCCGTTCAACGATGCGAGCTTCGACGTCGTCGTGTCCACGCTGGTGCTTTGCACGGTCGACGACGTGCCACGCGCCGTGCGCGAGCTGCACCGGGTGCTGCGCCCGGGCGGAAGGCTGCTGTTCATCGAGCACGTCCGTGCCGACGACCCGGCGCTCGCTCGGCGCCAGGATCGCATGCAGCCGATCAATGTGCGCGTGGCACACGGCTGCCATCCCAACCGCCGCACGCTGGACAGCATCCGCGACGCCGGGTTCGAGGTCACCAGCCTCGAGCACGACACGCTCAAGCACGCGCCGAAGTTCATCCAGCCGCTGATCGTCGGCGTCGCGACGCGTCGCGACTCGCAGCTCCCGCCGGAGGAGGAGCTTCGCGAGCTCGGGATCGCGCACGGCAGCATCCCGGCCTGACCTACCTCCAGGTGAAAGTCGTCATCGCCCGCGCCGGGATCGTGTACGTGAAGTTGCGCCCGTCGGAGCTCACGTCGAACGAGATTGGCGCGGGCGAGTTGTTGTAGGCGACGAGCACCTTCGACCCGTCCGGGTTCAGGAACGCGACGTCGTCCAGCCCTTGGCTGACCGTCTCGACGCCCGAGGCGTTCTGGCCGTAGGCGACGAAGCTGGGCGATGCGATCCGCTGAGCGCCTGGTTGCAC
>DASSGR010000095.1:0-9574 GCA_035693425.1 Solirubrobacteraceae bacterium | reverse complement strand
AACCGTCCTGACGATGTGGTCGAGCGCGGCGGGGTCGCCGGGACCGTTGGCCAGGAACACCGCGTCGGGATTGCGCTCGAACAGCTCGGTTGTGGTCGCGGTGCACGGATGCAGCTCAACTGTCGCTCCGCGCCGGCGCAGGTTTCCGACGATCGAGTGCTTGACGCCGGTGTCGATCATCGCGATCCGGGGCCCGTCGCCCTCACCCAGCACCACGGTCTGGGACGGTGTGACGTCGCGCGCAAGATCACGGCCGCTCATCGATGGCTCGGCCTCGATCATCGCCCGCGCCTGGTCCTCGGCCACGCGCTCCGGGAACACGCCGCCGCGCATCGCACCGAGCTCGCGGATGTGGCGCACCAGCGCGCGCGTGTCGACCTCGGTGATCGCCGCGACTCCGTTGTCCGTCAACCAGCTCAACCAGCCCTGAGACGACCCGGGAGCATCATCGCGGTCGACCGCCGCGCGCATGATCGCGGCGCGAGCGTGGACGCGGTCTGACTCCATGGCCTCGTCGGAGACGCCGTAGTTGCCGATGTGGGGATACGTGAACGTGATCAGCTGCCCCGCGTAGCTCGGATCGGTCATCGCTTCCTGGTAGCCGGACATCGAGGTCGTGAACACGACCTCGCCGACCGCCGGCGTGTCGGCGCCGCAGGCGAGCCCGTCGAAGCGGGCGCCGTCCTCGAGCAGGACGTAGGCCGTCACGATGCGACCGCGCCGGCCTCGGTCAGCAGCCTCGCCCGGAACGCGACCGCCCCGGCCGCGACCGTGACCAGCACCCGACCATGGAGCGTGCGTCCGTAGAAGCAGCAGTTCTGCGAGCGGCTCACGTAGCCCTCGGCGCCGACCTCGAACTTCGCGTCGAGGTCGACGAGGCAGACGTTGGCGGGCTCGCCGGTCGCGATCCGCGGCGTGGGCAGCCCGTACAGAGCGCCGCCAGAGGTCATGCGCTCGATCACGATGCCGAGCTCGAGCTCACCGGGCAGGACCAGCTCGGTGAACAGTGCCGGGAACGCCGTCTCCAGCCCGATCGTCCCCATCGGCGCCTGCTCGAACGGAACCTCCTTTTCGTGCAGCGCGTGCGGGGCGTGGTCGGTAGCGACGCAGTCGATCACGCCGGTCCGCAGCGCCTCCACCAGCGCGCGGCGGTCACGCTCGCTGCGCAGCGGCGGATTCATCTTCATGCGGCTGTCGAGCGTGCGCACGACGTCATCGGTGAGTGTCAGGTGGTGCGGGGTGACCTCGGTGCTGACGTGAATGCCTGCATCTTTGGCAAGCGCGACGGCCTCCACCGATTCGACGCAAGACAGGTGCTGGAAGTGCACCCGAGCGTTCTCGTAGCCCGCGAGCGCCGCGTCGCGAGCCACCATCGTCGACTCCGATACCGACGGGATCCCGGCCATGCCGAGGCGCGCGGAGACTGCGCCCTCATGCATCACTCCGTCGCGCGACAGCGCCGGATCCTCCTCGTGGAGTGCGATCACGCCGCCGCACAGCCGCTGGTACTGAAGCGCCTTGCGAAGCACGCCCGCCGAGACCACCGGCTTGCCGTCGTCGGTGAAGCCCAGCGCGCCGACCTCGTGCAAGTCCGCCATCTCGGTCAGGTCCTCGCCCTTCAGCCCGCGCGTGATCGATGCGAGGAAGCCGACGGGCACGCGCGCCTGCCTGCGGGCGGACTCGATCAGCGACCGCAGGATCGGCGCGTCGTCCACCACCGGATCGGTGTTGGGCATCGCGATCACCGCACAGAACCCACCCGCAGCCGCCGCAGCGGTGCCGCTGTCGAGGTCCTCCTTGTACTCCTGGCCGGGGGTGCGCAGGTGGACGTGCGGGTCGACGAAGGCGGGAAACAGATGCTTACCCGCGGCTTCGATCGTCTCCCCGTCATCGGGAGCCGGCAGTGAGCCGGGCACGCCGAGCTCGGCGATCCGTCCGTCCTGGATCAGGAGATCCTGCGGCTCGTCGAGATCGGTGCGGGGATCAAGGACGTGCGCGCCCCGGATCAGCAGCCGTGCCGGCGGCCGCTCGATGCTGAACAGTCTCGAGTCGTCCATCACGCCACCGCCGCCAGCACCGGTGACCCTACGAGCAACTCATATAAGACGGCCATCCGCACCGCCACTCCCGCCTTCACCTGTTCGCCGATCAGCGCTTGCGGGGAGTCGATCGCGTCTGCCGACAGCTCCACGCCGCGGTTGACGGGTCCGGGATGCATCAGCAGCTGGCCCGGTCTGAGTCTGGCGGCGTTGATTTGGTAGCGCGCCGCGTACTCGCGCAGCGACGGCACGAACGCTTCGTGCATCCGCTCCTTCTGCATCCTCAGGACATACACCACGTCGGCCTCCTCCAGGCGGTCCAGCGTCACCGCCGCCTCGCAACCGAGCGCCTCGATCTCGCGTGGAATCAGGGTGGGCGGGCCGCATACCGTGACGTCGGCGCCCATCCGCTGGAGCGCCAGGATGTTGGAGCGCGCCACGCGCGAGTGCAGCACGTCGCCGACGATCCAGATCCGCGTTCCGTCGAGCGACCCCAGCCGGCGGCGAAGCGTGAACACGTCGAGCAGAGCCTGGGTCGGGTGCTCGTGCTTACCGTCGCCGGCGTTGATCACCGACGCGGGGGTCCAGCCGGCAACGAGCTGCGCGGCCCCGGCGTGTGGCGAGCGGATCACGATCGCCGCCGGGTCGTACGCCGACAGCGTCTGGATGGTGTCCTTGAGCGACTCGCCCTTGTCGACGCTCGAGCCGGCCGAGCGGATGTTGACCACGTCGGCGCTGAGGCGCTTGGCCGCGAGCTCGAATGACGAGCTGGTTCGCGTGCTGGCCTCATAGAAGAGGTTGACGACGGTCCGCCCACGCAGCGCCGGGACCTTCTTGATCTCGCGCCCGGACACCTCCGCGAATGACTCGGCCCGGTCGAGGATTCGCTCCATCCCCTGACGATCGAGGTCGTCGATCGAGATCAGGTGCCTGCCGATCGGGCTCATGGAGAATCCTCCGCGGGGCCTCCAGCCCCGCGTCTTGATGCATACGCCCGACCTCCAGTCGTGCTCAACCGGCCGGGCTCTCGCCCGGCCTCCCTCTTGCGCTCGGGCGCCGGGCCGATCGTCACCTCGTCGACGCCGTCGACCTCCTCGACGCGGACGTTCACCCGCTCCTGCACCGAGGTCGGAATGTTCTTGCCGATGTAGTCCGGGCGGATCGGAAGCTCGCGGTGGCCGCGGTCGACGAGCACGGCGAGCTGTACCCGCGCGGGTCGGCCGTAGTCGAAGATCACATCGATCGCCGCGCGTACGGTGCGCCCCGTGTAGAGCACGTCGTCGACGATCACGATCGTCCGGCCCTGCACCGGGAAGTCGAGCTGGGTCGCGTGGACGATCGGCGCGCTCGGGCGGATCGACAGGTCGTCGCGGTAGAACGCGATATCGACGGAGCCCAGCGGCACCTCGCAGTCGAGCAGCTCGCTGGTGAGCGTGTGCAGACGCTTGGCGAGCACGGCGCCGCGCCGGTGGATGCCGACGATCGCAACCCGTCCGTCCGGGTTCTTCTCCACGATCTCGTGTGCGATCCGCATCAGCGTGCGGCGCACGTCGTCGTGGTCGAGGACCACCCTGCTCATTGCTACGTGCTCCTTCCTGGCCTCACGGGACCGGGTTAAAGGGGCCGACTCGATGGAGGGTAACAGTGGACCCGGCGGATCAGCGATGGTCCCGCCGCGCCCGGTAGAGCACCTGTGGGAGGCCCACGGCGATGATCTCGCGGTCGAACACCATCCCCGCCTTCTCCATCACGCGCCACGACGCGACGTTGTCGGACGCGGTGTAGGCGATTACCTCATCGAGGCCGAGCTCGCCGAATGCGGTCCGCACCGACGCCCGCGCGAGCTCGGTCGCCAGGCCCTGCCCCCAACGGTCGGGATGGATGGTCCATCCGATCTCGACCTCGTCGATCCCGGTGGCCATCGTGTGCTTCAGCCCACCCCGGCCGACCATCTCCCCGTTGGCGCGATCGCGCAGCAGCCACGGTCCAAAGCCGTAGCGATCCCAATGCTCGATGTCGCCGGCCAGCTTGTCGACGATGTACGAGCGGGTGGGCGGCTCCGGTCCAAACCACGTGGTGCGCAACACATCCGGATGCAGCATCAGCACGCACAGCTCGTCGGCCTGCTCGGCGCTTGGACGCTCGCCGATCAAACGTTCGGTCTCGATGAGATCGAACGCGCCCACCGGGTCGCTCACTGCGGCGCGTCCGCGAGCGCATGAGCGTTGTCCTCTTCAGGGACGCGTCGCTCATCCCAGCGGATCAGCTCGGGCTCGCCGCGTTCGGCAAACGGGATCTCGATCGTGTCGAAGTCGCGCGGCAGCACGGTCGACTTGAAGATCGCGCGAGCCTCGTCACGCAGCACCGCCGGTGAGTACCGCGTCGAGAAGTGCGTCAGCGCGAGCATCGTAACCTCGGCCTGCGCAGCCAGCGCGGCGGCTTGCGAGGCGGTCGAGTGGCCGGTCTCAGCGGCGCGATCGCGCTCCTCCTCGGCGAACGTGGCCTCATGGATCAGGAGGTCGGCGCCGTGGGCCGCGATCGCGAGCACCTCGCATGGGCGCGTGTCGCCCGAAATCACGAGCTTGCGGCCCGGCCGCGGCGGTCCCATCACCTGGTCGGGCGCCACTCCCCTGACGGTCTCGCCGCGCTGCAGGCGTCCGAACTCGGGGCCGGGCTCGATGCCGAGCCGCTGGGCCGTGGCCGGCTCGAACTGCCCTGGGCGCTCGTCCTCGTAGAGGACGTAGCCGAACGCGGGGGTGCGGTGCGCGACGGGCACCGGAGCGATCTTGTAGCCGTCGCGCTCGAGCTCGGCGCCGGGCTCGAGCTCAATCAGCTCGAGCGGAAAGCGGACCCTGCCGGCGATGCGCAGCGCCACCGTCACCAGCTCGCGGATCCCGGGAGGACCGTGCACCGCAAGCGGCCGCTCGCGTGCGCGCAGGTCGAACGTCTTGAGCAGGCCCGGCAGGCCGAGCCAGTGGTCGGCGTGGAAGTGTGTGATGAACACCTCCGTGAGCTCGGCCAGCCCCACCGACTTCACAAGCTGGCGTTGCGTGCCCTCGCCGCAGTCGAACAGGATCCGGTCGCCGCCGCGGCGCACGAGCACAGCGGGCAGCCCGCGCCGGGGCGTGGGAATCGAGCCGGCCGTGCCGACGAAGAACACCGAGAGGTCCACGGCCTCAGTCTGTCAGCCGAGCGTGACAAGCTCGAACGTCAGCTTGCCGGCGCGCGCTCGGGCGATGCCCATCGTGTGAGCAGGGGCTCGCCGTCGCTCCGTCGGACTCCCCGGGTTGAAGATCTGAAACCCGTCCTGCCCGCGCTCGTGAAGCGGCATGTGCGAGTGCCCGAAGATCACGGCGTCGGCGTCGCGAAACCGGGATCGCAGCCGGGCGAGCCGGCCGTGTGCAGGACCGGAGTCATGCACGATCGCGATCCGAACCCCCTCCGCGCGCACCGTCGCGGTCGCCGGCAGCGCTGCTTGGACCGCGGCATCGTCGACGTTGCCGTGGACGGCTTTGACGGGCGCGTACCGGCGCAGGTCGTTGAGGACTTCGAGCTCGATGAGGTCGCCTGCGTGGATGATCAGGTCGGCGGCTTGCAACCTTGTCACGCACGCGTCGGGGAGCCGGCGGCCGCCCTTGGGCATGTGGGTGTCTGAGATGACTGCGATGTCCACCGAGACGCTCTAAGCTGACCGGGTCGTTCCGGATGGAGACGGAACGCCACGCGCCCGTAGCTCAGGGGATAGAGCGTTCGCCTCCGGAGCGAAAGGTCGCAGGTTCAAATCCTGCCGGGCGCGCTAGAGGAAGACGGGGCGTGATCACGGCTCCCATTCGAGGAGCGTGCGCTCCGCCTCCTCGAGCAGCCCGTCGGACCACTCGCCGGGTGGCTCGGGTCCGGTCGCGAAACCGGTCCCCTGGCCATCGTCGACTCTCACGAGGAAGTAGCCGGCTTCGACGATGACGGGCTCGCTCAGCCCGTCTGGGTCCTCGACGTTCAACTCCTCGCCGAGCGTCTGGGGCGTCCAATACGCGACCGCGACGACGTGCCGATCGCGAACGCCCAGATACGCGTACCGGTTGAGATAGACCCAACTCACCTGAACTGAGGATGGGGTCATCGGCAAAGGCTCGCACACGTCGCCTCCGCACCGGGGGCCCCACATGTGGATGGGGCCCCGCGGTACGGACCTACCTCAGGTGATCTTGATGACCGCTGAGAACGTCCCGCCCGTGAAGGTCACCGGGTTCCCGGCGCCGCAGAGGGCGGGCACTGTGAGCGATCCCTGGAATCCAGAAGGATCGTCCTTGTCTTGCGTCGGAATCCAATCAGGGTTGTTGGCCGGCGCGTGGTAGGTGCCCCCGGTCCAAGTCTCGGGGTTCGTCGCAGACGGAACGAACGTCTGCGTCGGACCGTTTCCGCACTTGTACGTGAACGTGATCGACGGGTTGAACGCCATCAACGTGAACGCCGGCTTGTCGGCCTGATGGAAGTCGTATCCGAGCAGGAGCGTGCTTCCGGGGCTGACGGTCACACTGCTGCCGGTGAACCGGATCGACAGGGCGCCGCTCGGGCAGCTCGGCTGCACGGACGGGCTCCAGCCGTTGGGGTCGCCCGGACCGCCGAAATGCCAGCGGAACGTCGGCGCCCAGCCGGTAGACCCCGAGCCGGAGCCCGGGCCGCAGTAGGTGGCGCCCGCCGGTGTGCCGTTGTTCTGGGTCGAGGACGGGTTGCTGATGTTCGAGACCACGCTGTCGAACGCCTGTGCCACGTTGACGTGGGTCAGCCTGGCGCCGAGGACGGCCGCCAGCGCAAAAGTCACCGTCGCGGCCGTGCGCCGAGTCAACAGTCGCCGACCGCGCCGCCGCGAACGCCGTTCGTGAACGCGCTTCTCGACCCGCTCGAGGAGATGCCCGTCGGCCGTGCTGCGGTTGGTGCGCAGCTCATCGGCCATGGACTGCAGGTCCTCGGGAAGGTGGGATTCGTAAGAGTCGTCTCGCAAGAGAATTCCGTTTGGTTTCTTGGGGGCCATCGATGCGCCCGCACGTGCCCCGCAGACGCATCTCCTTGTCAAAGCTAAGACGCAGCCAAGCAACGAGAGTCTGTGTCCGGGAGGTAGCAAAAACGGACGGCGCCCCGGGCTGGGAATCGCGCGACGCGTGCCGGATGCGAGCGGCGAGCGCCGGCTGCGGCGGTCGAGAGGGCTGGGCGGACGCTAGCTGGAGACGGCGGTGGACGGGGTGTCTGACGGGTCGGTCGCGGAGCTGCTCGAGGACCCGACCGCGCGGCCATTCCCCTTGCCGTTCCCGTTCCCGTTCCCGTTGCCGTTGGCATTGCCGTTGCCATTGGCGAGCCCCTGGCCGTGTCCGTTGGACTGGCCCTGCCCGCTGGCCTGGCTTTGGCCCGGCGCGGTGGCCTGGCCGGGCGCGGTGGCCTGGCCGGGCGCACTGGTTTGACCCGGCGCAGTGGTTTGACCTGGCGCAGTGGCCTGGCCCGGCGCGCTCGCCTGGCCGGGCGCGGTGGCCTGACCCGGCGCCGTCGCCTGGCCGGGGGCGGTGGCCTGGCCCTTGCCATTGCCAGTTCCGTTGCCCTGGCCGTTGGCCTTGCCCTGACCGTCGGCGCTGCCCTGACCGTTGCCGTTGCCGTTGCCCTGACCGTTGCCGTTGCCCTGCCCCTTGGTGTGGCCAAGGGCAAGCCCCTGGCCGTTACCACCGGTATGGCCCAGCGCGAGACCCTGACCCTGCCCGTTTCCGCGTGCAGCGCCAGGAGGTCCCGTGCCGTCCGGGCCGTTGCCGCCGGGCGTCCCAGGCGACGGGTTTCCGTTGCTCTTGGTCCCCGGGGCGGATGAGCCACTCCCGGTGCCAGTGCCCGTCGTCGCGGCAGCTCCCTGGTCGGGCGACCCGCCGAGCTGCGAGGGCGCGAACGGCGAGGCCACTTGCCCGGACGGTGCCTGGACTCCCTGAGACGACCCGTGCAAGCCTCCACCCACCGGCTGGATGCCCGCACCGGCCTGAAGCGGGTCGACGCCGGTCGGCTGCGCGCTGGGTAAGCCGACGGGTCCAAGCGCCTGTGGCGCGCGTGACGAGCCCGGGGCCGCCGTGCCGTTTGCGCTGGCCGACGGGCCGGAGCGCTGGAACGGCACGCTCGCCAGAGGCGAGGCCGTGAATGCTCCCGCCGGAACCCCCGGTTGCGCCGAAACCAGCGCGGTCGTGCCCGACCGGGGCCCATTGCCCGGCGAAGTCACTGCCGCACCGGCGGCCGCAGTAGCCCCGACCAGCGCCACAACAGTGAGTGCTTTGACCGCAACCGTCGCGCCGGCTGACCCACCGAGCGCCCCGGCTGCCTGGGAGAGTCCGGCGCCGCCGCCGCCGTCGGCCGGTGCGGTTGCGCGCACGATGCGGTGAAACGCACGCCTGAGCCCAAACGGCAACAGCACCGGCGCCAGCGCCCCAAGTCGCTTCCTGCGGCGGCTGTCGGTCGCCGCCAGGGCGGCGCATTCGACGCACTCGCGAAGGTGTGCCCGAATCCGGCGCGAGCGCAGGGTCCGCGGATCCTGACCGTCGATCGCGGCGCGAATCTCCTCGCAACCGGCCGCCCGGCCCTCCGCGAACTCCGTCAATGCGCGGCGCGCCTCGAAGATCGCTTGCTTGGCGCTGCTGACCGACATTCCGAGCCGCGCTGCAATCTCCTGATGTGAGAGCCCGCTCAGCTCGCGCGCCACGAGCGCGCGGCGCTGGCGCTCCGGCAGTTCCCAAAGGTCCTCGATGAGCAGTTCCAGCCGCTCCCGATCGCCCGACCACTCAGCTGTGACGGGCGACTGGTGCTCGAGCTGCTCGCGCAGCTTCGCGCGGGCGCCACGTCGCCGCAGCACCGACATCGCCTCGTTGTGGGCGATCCGGTAGAGCCAGGGCCGCACCGGCGCGTTGCGGCTGTCGCGCTGCAACGCGGCCAGTGCACGCAGGAACGCGGACTGCACCGCGTCCTGAGAATCCGCGTCCCCTCCGAGTATCGACCGACAGTACCGCAGAAGCGGCTGCTGATAGTGCTCGTAGAGCTCGGCGAACGCCGCCTGGTCCCCGTCGGTAACCGACTGCGCCAGGCGTTCGTCCCGGACCAGCACGGCGGTGCTGCCCTCTGAGTCTTGAGGCGGTTCCGACACCATTACTAAAGACCAACGGCCTCACGGCCCCAAACTTCGCGAGCTTCCGTCGGGTCCTCACACGCTGGCGACCGCCACAACCCGGGCGGGTCGCAGCCGGACCACCACGCGCTGGTCTGCCGCGCGCGACGCGATGCTCGCCGCAGCGCCGGGGCCGCGGACGTATTTCTCGGTGATCCGCGACGTCCAGAGCCCGCCGCTGTCGCGGAAGGCCTCGGCTTCACCGATCGCTCGCACCTGACGGTTGGGCCGCTGGCCGTCGTCGCGCTCGGCATCCTCGGTGTCGACGAGCATTCCGGCGCGCGGGTTGACCAGATGCGGGCGGTCGGCGATGCTCGTCATGTAGAACGCTCCGGAAGGGGCCATCGTAGATGTGCGG
>DASSGR010000094.1:0-24560 GCA_035693425.1 Solirubrobacteraceae bacterium | reverse complement strand
CCATACCCGCCCACGTCGCGGCGGTGCGCAGGGCATCGCGCGAGAACCACGGCTGCTCGGTCAGCGCGCCCGGCCCGCCGAACCGGGCCACGACCGGCGCGTCGTGGAACACCACTCGGTGCGACACGGACGCGCGCAATCCGTGCCCGAGATACCAGCTCTCGTCGACCTCCACGCGGTCCTCGTCACCGAGGTCGATCCACACCGCCAGCGGCGCACCGCCGTCGGGATCCCGGGCCAGCACGAGCGCTCGATCCAGGCCGCCCGCGCCCGAGCAGAACGTCTTGACGCCGCGCAGCGCCTCGCCGCCGGCCACCTTCACAACGGCCGCCGGCGGTCCCTCGCCGGGGCGGGGATCTCCGCCCCACACCCCTGCGCGCAGAGCGCCGGCGTGGATCGTGGTGAGCTCGTGGTCGCGAAGCTCGGCCGGGGCCTGGACCAGCAGCCGCTCGACAGCGTTGAGATGTCCGTCGAAGATGCGTCCGACCGACCCGTCTGCGTGCGCCACCTGGCGCACCAACTCGAGCTCGGCGGCCGCCGGCGGACGGACGCTCTTGGGCTGGGCGTTCCAGGAGAGCGCGCCCGCACGCTCCAGCGCGGCGATCTCTCGCTCCGGAAAGCGCGCGGCGGGAGCTTGATCGCGCTCCTGTGCCGTGGCGGCGATCAGTTCGAGCGCATCGCCGAGATGGCCGGCGATCTCGGGCGAGGTTCCGAAGCCGATGCTCATGCCAGCGCCCCCAACTCGTGGCCGTCGGCGCGGGCCTGGGCCGCGGCGAGCTCAACGAAGCCGAGCGTCGCTTCGGCGTCGGTGCGGCGCGCGCCCGGTCCGATGCCGTCGTGCGCCAGCACGATGGCCCCGTCGTCGAGCCGGTCGCGGGTGGTCTCGAACATCTGGCAGGCGTTGTCACCTCGCCAATCGTGGGTGTCGACCGTCCAGTGGACAAGCCTGAGGTGCTGCTCCCGTGCCACCCCGCCCGACCACCAGGCGAGCTCGCCCCACGGCGTTCGCCACAGGCTCGGGCTCACGCCCAGCTCGCGGAGGCGCGCGAGTGCCTGTGACGTGTCATTGCGTCCCCACGCGATGTCGCGCGACGGGTGCCGAACGTGCTCGCCGCAATGCAGGCCGACCGCGTGTCCTTCTTCGGTCATCCGCGCGATCAAATCCGGCCGCCGAGTGGCGCTAGGTGCGATCACGAAGAACGTCGCGCGCGCGCGGATGCTTGCGAGCAGGTCGAGCAAGCGAGGGGTCCAGACCGGGTCCGGGCCGTCGTCGAACGTCAGCGCGATCACCAATGCTGACTACCCGGTCCCACGCCCAGGAACCCCAAGACCGCGGGCCTCGCCGGCCGCAACTCATGTGTTCCGACGCCGCGCCCGGGTAGGCAAATTGAGACCTGAGTAACCGAAATTGGAGACGTCATGCCCGACAATCTGAACTCCAAGAAGATCGCGATCATCGCCACCGACGGGGTCGAGCAGGTGGAGCTCGTCAAGCCGCGCGAGGCCGTGGAGCAGGCCGGCGGCAAGACCGAGCTGCTGTCGCTCGAGACCGGCCAGATCCAGGCGATGAACAGCGACATCAACCCCGCCGACAAGTTCGACGTCGACAAGGCGATCACGGACGCGTCACCCGACGACTACGACGGCTTGATCCTGCCCGGCGGCACGGTCAACGCCGACAAGCTGCGGATGAGCGACGACGTCGTCTCGTTCGTCCAGAAGATCTTCAAGGACGGCAAGCCCGCCGGCGTGATCTGCCACGGCCCGTGGACGCTGGTCGAGGCCGACCTCGTGCGGCAGCGCACATTGACGTCGTGGCCGAGCCTGCAGACCGACATCCGCAACGCCGGCGGCGACTGGGTCGACGAGGAGGTCGTCGTCGACCACGGCCTCGTCACCTCGCGCAAGCCTGACGACCTGCCGGCGTTCTGCGACAAGATCGTCGAGGAGTTCGCCGAGGGCAAGCATGAGGTTGCGTCGGCCGGCGCCACAAGCAGCTCGTGACGCGCTTCGGCTACTCGATGATGACCGAGCAGTCCCGGCCCGATCGGCTCCCGGCCCTGCGCTCGCTCTGAGAGCTGCCGGCTAGCTCTTGGCGGCTGCCTTGCCGCCCTTGCGCCCCGCGGCCTGCTTCTGGGCGCGGTTGCCGCCGCTGCCGGAGCCGCTCGACTTGCGGCTGCGGCTGCTGCTCTTCCCGCTGCTGCTCTGCTTGCCGCCGCGGCTCGACGAGCCCTCCGAGTTGGCAATCGCCGCCGCGCGCGACTTGCTCATGCCCTTCTTGCGAAGGCCTTCGTACTGCTTGTCGTTCTTGACGCTGGAGCCATGATCCTTGGCCATGGTGCACCTCCCATTGGAACGCGAACTGGTGAGATGCCATACCCGCGATGAGCGCCCGAAAACGGATGGCATCCGCCGTGCAGCCGCGGGTAACCCACGCAGGCCCCTCGCGCACTAACAGGTGCAGATGGGTTCCGATCCGAATGACGCGTCGCTTGTGCGCTTGGCGCGACAGGGCGACCGCGCCGCGTTCGCGAGGCTGATCGAGCGCCACTACCCGGCGCTGCGCAGCACCTGCCGGCGGGCGCTGGGAGACGGCGACCTGGCCGGCGACGCGGCCCAGCAGGCGACGCTGACGGCGATGCTCGGCCTCGAGCGGCTGCGCGACGACGAGCGCTTCGGCTCGTGGCTAATCGGGATCGGCCTCAACGTGTGCCGGACGATGCTCCGCCGCCGAGTCGATCGACCCGGTGTGATCGAGGCCCTCGCGGACGACGACCCGCCGACAGCCGAAGCCGACCCGGCCCTGGCCGCCGAGATCGCCGAAGTCGAGGGCCGCGTGCGCGCGGCGATCGCCAGCCTGCCGCGCGGCCAGCAGGAAGCCGTGGCGCTGTTCTACCTCGCCGGCCTGACCCAGGCCGAGATCGCCGAGCGGCTCGGCACGGCGCCCGGCGCGATCAAGACGAGGCTGCACAAGGCACGCCGATCGCTGCGTGCGTCACTGAACGAACTGTGGAAGGAGGCGTACGCCATGCCCACCGAAACCCCGACCCTCTTGCCGATGCACATCGCGGACCTGCGCAGGACCGTCGGCAGTGACCCCGACTCGATCCGCAACATCGTGTACCTGGAAGATGACGTGGGCTCACGCCGCCTTCCGATCTGGATCGGCCAGGCCGAGGCAATCGCGCTGGCGGTGGCCCTCGAGGAGGTGGAGCTGCCGCGCCCCTGGACGCATCAGCTGACGGCGAACCTCTTACAGGCCGCCGGTGGCAGGGTGCGCGAGGTGCGGATCGTCGAGCTGACCGACTCGATCTTCTACGCGCAGATCATCCTGAGCGACGGCGCGGAGGTCGACGCGCGTCCAAGCGATGCGCTCACGCTCGCCGTGCAGCTCGCCGCGCCCATCTACGTCGACCATGCCGTGCTCGACCGTGCCGAAACGCTCGCCGACCCCGAGCGCTCAGAGGCCGAGACGGCGCGCGAACGCGGCGACGATGCCGGAGCGATCGCGCGAGACACCCAGGAGCGGCTCGCGCGCGAGGCGCAGCGCTACAGGAAGAAGGGGCAAGCCGCCTGATCGGGGGCGGTCGGCCCCCGTTAGGGCCAGTCCGGGACGCCGAGCCGGGATTCCTGAAGGTCGATCGCGGCCTGCACAAGCGGCGCTTCGTGCCCGCGCGGGGCGATCAGGGAGACGCCGATCTCCCAGCTGACCGGGAGCGACGCGACCGGCATCCCGGTCATGTCCCACAGCGCGGTCAACGCGATCATCGGATCCCCAGGGCCGCCGGCGTGGCCACGGTCGTATCCCGGCCCACGCTCGTACGGGACGATCGGGAGCGTCGGCTCGAGCACCAGGTCAACCCCGTTGTCGCGAAACCACTGCTCCCACGCGGCGGTGCCTTGGGCCCGGCGCTGCTGGGCGTCGAGGTAGGGAGGAGCCTCAGTGAAGTTGCGCGCCGCCTCCACGAACTCGGCGATCGCGTCGCGATACAGCTCGTGGAGCTCTGAGTGATGGCGGTGGTAGGACCAGACCTCGGTGAGCAGGATGATGCTGAGGTCGTCCCAGTCGAACGTCCACGGCGCCGCGAACTCGATCACGCGTGCGCCCAGTCGCTCGCACGCACGCGTGGCCTCCTCAAGGCTGATCGCGACGTGCGGCTCCATCGGGGTGTTGTCCGGCCTGTCGGTCAGGGCGATCGTCATCCCCTCGAACGGGCGCGGCCCCGGCCGGCGCGTCAGGGGCAGCTCCGGCAGCTGCTGCGGGGGAGGCATCACGGGCAGCGATTCGGCGCCGCCGTCCGCCATCGCCTGCAGCACGGCCGCGCAGTCGGCGATCGTCCGCGCCATCGGCCCGGGGTGGTCCAGCGAGCTCGCCAACGGGATCACTCCGTCCAGCGGGATCCGCCCGTGGGTCGGCTTGATCGCGCTGGTCCCGCAGCACGCCGAGGGGATCCGCAGCGACCCGCACGTGTCGCTGCCGAGCGCGGCGGGGGTCATCCGCGCCGCCAGCGCCGCCGCGCTGCCACCGCTTGACCCGCCCACGACGCGGTCCAGTGCAAACGGGTTGCCGACCTGGTCGGTGGTCCCGCCGGCCGCGAACTCGTGCGTGTGCGTGTGGCCCAGCAAGACCATGCCCTGGTCGCGCAGGCGCTTGTACGCAACCGCGTCACGGTCGGCGACGTTGCCGTCCAGCACCCGGCTCGAGGCGGTGAGCGGCAGCCCCGCGACGCCGTAGAGGTCCTTCACCGCGAGCGGGATCCCGCACAGCAGCGGCGTCGCCTCACCGTCACGCGCGCGCCGCTCGTCCGCGGCCCGAGCCTGCTCGCCGGCGATCTCCGGGTACAGCCGAACCCAGGCGTTGATCGCGTCGGGGGCGCCGTCGTAGCTGGGCGGGCCGCCGTTGCGCTCCTCGATTCGCTGCAGGCAAGCCTCGGTCAGCTCGAGCGCGCTCAGCTCCCCGTTGCGAAGCTGCTCGGCGGCCTCGAGTACGCCGAGGTTGGCGGGGGACGACTGCCCCCCGGTGTTCGCCCCCGTGGACATGGGCGCAACCCTAGCGATGGTCGACTCCTGGGTGGGGATGCTTGCTCGTCGGCGGCTCGGCGGGGGGGACTGCGCGTGAATCGGTCGGTCAACGCGCGAGCGTGACGCGTGGACCACCGTAGGGAGCTGTTGCGCAAACGCGACAATTTGTGTGGAGGGCACAACTCACGGCCGGGTCGATCCGGTGCCGAGGGCTTTTCGAGCGGGGTTGGCTGAGAAACGTCGGTATGAGCGACGTTTCTCAGCCAACGTCCGTTCCGGAGATGCCCGCGTTGTGACCCGGCCACAAACAGATCGCATTGCCCGCCAGCTGTACGCGACAGCCTCTCGACACCCCCCGCGGGGGACGTCGGCTCAAAGTGGAATCAGCGGCGGGGCTCGGTCAGGAGCGCTGGCTGCTCGCGGTCGGGCGATCCGACCTCGTGAAGCGGTTCGACGGCGGCCTGCGCCGCGCTCCACGGCCGCGCGAACACCAGCCAGCCGACGGCCGCCGCCAGCAGCACCGCGCACAGCGTCCAGCCCAGCGCGGTTGTGTTCAGGCCCACGTACTTCAGGCCCGAGGCGAAGATCACGAACGCGATCGCCGGGCGCACGTAGCGGTCGGGCACCGTCGAGGACAGCAGCGAACCGACGAACACGGCCGGGACGCTGCCGAGGATCAGTGACGCCGTCAGGCCGAACTGGACGTGGCCGAAGACGAGCGCGCCGAGCGCGGCGGCCAGCGTCAGCGGCACCGCCTGGGTGAGGTCGGTCCCGACGAGCTGGTTGGCCCCGATCGTGGGGTAGATGAACAGCAGCCCGACGATCATCAGCGAGCCCGACCCGACCGAGGTCATGCCGACGATGATCCCGCCGACGATGCCCAGACCCACGAGCAGCGCTGGGCGTGGCTCGACGTCGGTGACGAACGCGCTGCGATGCTGGCCGCTGCGGCGGTCGAGCAGGAATCTGAGCGCCATCGCGCCGGCGCCGATCAGCAACGCCGTGCCGAGCGCGACCTCGATGTTGTGCGTTGCGGACTTCGAGTTGCCCATCAGCCGCAGGACGTAGGCTCCGAGGAAGGCCGCCGGCACCGAGCCGAACACCAGCCACCGCACCAGGCGCAGGTTGACCGTCCCCGCACGCAGGTGCACCCCCGCTCCGATCGGCCGCATCACCACGGCCGCGACGAGGTCGGAGGAGATCGCAGCCGACGGCTTGACGCCGAACAGCAGGATCAGCATCGGCGTCATCAGCGCGCCGCCACCCGCGCCGGTCATGCCGACCAGCAGTCCGACGATTGCGCTTCCGAGGACGATGTAGGGATCTATGTGCACTGGGGCCCGGAGTGTTAGCTCAGGTCAGGCTTCGCTCGCTTTGCCGGCGACCTGCTCGCTGGAGTCCGCGGCCCGGGCCACCAGTTTCGCGAGTGCGCGGCTGATCTCGGCGGGACGCTCGAGCGGCGCCATGTGCCCGGTCTCGGGCAGGACGATCAGCCGGTCAAGGTTGGGAAGCGTGTCGGCGATCCGACGTGCGTGCGACGGCGGTGTCAGCCGGTCGTTCTCGCCGCCGATCACGAGCGTCGGCACCGTGATGCGCTCGAGTGCGTGATGCAGCTCGAGCTCTGACATCGCGATCCCGATGCTGGCGCGAGCATCTGGCGGGCAGGCGATCAGCATCCGCTCATAGAAGGCGATCTGCGCCGGTGTGGCCTCCGGCCCGAACGCGATGTAGCGGATCGCGGCGTGGCTGGCGGGCGTCGACGTGTGCGGAAGCGGGGCCCGGGCACCCAGAAAGCCGTGTACGGCAAGCGCCTTGTTGACCGCCTGGGCCACCGTCGGGAGCGGGAACAGCAGCGACTCCGCGATCAGGTCGCCGACGCCAGTGTTGATCATCGCGACCGCGAACACCCGCTGCGCGACGTCGTGCTGCTCGGCCCAGGCGGCGATCGACATCGCGCCCAGCGAGTGGCCCGCGACGGCGGCGCGGCGGCCCTCGGGGACACAGCCCTGCAGCACCGCCTCGAGATCCTCGCCGAAGCGCTCGATCGCGTAGTCGCCGTCGGCCGCTGGATCGCTGTCGCCGTGGCCGCGTAGGTCGTATGCGACCACGCGGAATCCCTTCCCAGTGAGGTCGCGGATCACGTAGGTCCAGTAGTCGAGCATCTCGGTCCAGCCGTGGGCGAGCACCACAGTGGTGCCGTCGTCGGGCCCGAAGACCTCGGCGTGCAGCGTCGTGCCGTCGGCCGAGCGAATCCCGAGCGGCCGACCGGAGGGAGGATCCCGGAGCGCATCGCTCTCCGGGTCAGTTTCGATGCGGCGCCTGTGGCGACGCTGGAGCATCGCGCCACCGACGCCCGCGGTGGCCAACGCGGCCGCGCCTGCTCCGGGCCAGATCCAGCGGTTGGGGAGCTCCCGCATCCGGCGGCAAAGGCTACAAGTCCGTAGCCGGTGTCAGGCCGCCCCTGTGATAAGCATCCGTCCAGGATGCGAATCGGAGTCCTGACCGGAGGTGGAGACTGCCCGGGGCTGAACGCGGTCATACGCGCGATCGTGCGCAAGGCGATCGACCACTACGACGACCGGGTGATCGGCTTTCGCGACGGCTGGCGCGGGGTGCTCGAGGACTCCTACGACGAATTGACGATCGAGTCCACCCGCGGGATCCTGCCGCGCGGCGGAACGATCCTCGGAAGCTCGCGCACGAACGTGTACGCGCGCGAGGACGGTCCCGAGCTGGCTCGCGAGACGTTCGCGCGCCACCGGCTCGATGGGCTGATCGCGATCGGCGGGGAGGACACGCTCGGCGTTGCCAAGCGCCTCAACGACGACGGCCTGCACGTGATCGGCGTGCCGAAGACGATCGACAACGATCTCGGCGCGACCGACGTGACGTTCGGCTTCGACACCGCACTGTACGTCGCCACAGAGGCGATCGATCGCCTCCATACCACCGCCGAGAGCCACAACCGCATCCTGGTCGTCGAGGTGATGGGCCGGCACGCCGGATGGATCGCGCTGCACTCCGGGATCGCGGGCGGCGCGGATGTGATCCTGATCCCTGAGATCCCATTCGACATCGACGAGGTGTGCGGGCTGATCCGACGCCGCCACGCCCGCGGCCGGTACTTCTCGATCGTGGTCGCCGCCGAAGGGGCGGTTCCCATTGAGGGCACGATGTCCCTGTCGACCGGGGAGGTCGACGAGTTCGGCCACCCCCGTCTCGGTGGGATCGGCGTCAGGCTCGAGCAGGAGATCGAGGAGCGCACCGGCTATGAGACTCGCGCCACAGTGCTCGGCCACACCCAGCGAGGCGGCACGCCGACGCCGTTTGACCGGGTGCTGGCCACCAGGTTCGGCTTGGCTGCGATTGACGCGGCACACAACGACGGGTGGGGAAAGATGGCCGCACTGCGGGCGACTGAGATCGAGCTGGTCCCGCTGGCCGAGGCCGTCAAGCAGCTGCGCACGGTGCCCGTCGAGGAGTACGAGCGCTACGGAGTCTTGTTTGGGTAGCGCAGGTCAGCGAACCGATAACCAGTCGATTAACGCCCCTTCCGGCCCGCCGGATATGACTATGCTGCGCTCACGATGACCGCGACCGATACCTCTACCGCGTTGGACAACCTGTGCGTGGACACGATCCGCACGCTGTCGATGGACGCCGTTCAAAAGGCGAACTCCGGTCATCCGGGGACGCCGATGGCGCTGGCTCCGCTCGCGTATGTGCTGTACACGCGCGTGATGCGCCACAACCCGCGTGGCCCCGACTGGCCCGACCGCGACCGGTTCGTGCTGTCGGCCGGGCATGCGTCGATGCTGCTGTACTCGACCCTGTACCTGAGCGGGTACGAGGTCAGCCTCGAGGACGACATCGAGCAGTTCCGGCAGCTCGGCTCGCGGGCCGCGGGGCACCCCGAGTACCACGACCTCCCCGGAATCGAGGTCACCACCGGCCCGTTGGGACAGGGAATCTCGCACTCCGTCGGGCTGGCTTTGGCCGAGCGCATGCTCGCCGCGCGCTTCAACCGCGACGGTCATGACGTCGTCGATCACCACACGTTCGTGATCGCCTCCGACGGCGATCTCGAGGAGGGCATCTCCGGCGAGGCGTCGTCGCTGGCCGGCCACCTGCAGCTGGGGCGGCTGATCTCGTTCTACGACCAGAACCACATCTCGATCGAGGGCGACACCGCGCTGGCGTTCTCAGAGGACGTCGGCAAGCGCTACGAGGGTTACGGCTGGCACGTCCAGGACCTGAAGGAGGACATCGCGCTGGACCGCCTCGAGCTGGCGCTGCGCGACGCGATGGCGGTGGAGGATCGGCCTTCCCTGATCATCGTTCGCACCCACATCGCCCAGGGCAGCCCGAACAAGCACGACACCGCCGGCGCCCACGGCTCGCCCCTGGGTGAAGAGGAGATCAAGCTCACCAAGGAGGCCATGGGCTGGCCGTCGCAGGAGCCGTTCTTCGTGCCCGAGGATGCGCTCAAGCACTTCCGCAGGACCGTCGAGCGCGGCGCCGAGTTCGAGGCCGAGTGGAACAAGCGCTTTGACGCCTACACCGAGGCGCATCCGGAGCTGGCCGAGGAGTTCAACCGGCTGCTGCGCGGCGAGCTGCCACCGGGCTGGGACGCCGAGGTTCCCCGCTTCCACGCGTCGGGCTCGATGACCGCCACGCGCAAGTCCTCGCAGACCGTGATCCAGTGGGCCGCGGCGCAGGTCCCGGAACTGGTCGGCGGATCCGCCGACCTCGCACCATCCACGCTGACGTTGATCGACGGTGCTGACAGCGTCGAGCCCGGCGACTACGGCGGGCGCAACCTGCACTTCGGGATCCGTGAGCACGCCATGGGCGCGATCGTCAACGGGCTGAACTTGCACTATCTGCGTGCGTTCGGGGCGACGTTCTTCACGTTCAGCGACTACATGCGCGGCTCGGTCAGGCTCGCCGCGCTGATGCACCTGGGGTCGATCTTCGTCTACACGCACGACTCGATCGGATTGGGGGAGGACGGCCCTACCCACCAGCCGATCGAGCACCTCGCGGGTCTGCGGGCGATGCCGAATCTGTCGGTCGTCCGTCCCGCGGGCGCCAACGAGACCGCGCTGGCATGGCGCTATGCGATCGCCACCACCGACAACCCGACCGCGCTGGTCCTGTCGCGTCAGGGCGTCCCGACCTGGAACCCGTCGGCCATCCCCGCCGACGCCATCGAGCGCGGGGCCTACGTCCTGCGCTTCTCCTACAAGGAGCCCGAGCCCGACGCGATCCTGATCTCGACGGGCACTGAGGTGCACATCTGCACGCGCGCCGCCGACATCCTCGAGTCCGAGGGCGTCGCCACGCGCGTCGTGAGCATGCCGTGCATGGAGCACTTCGCTGCCCAGGACGAGGCCTACCGCGACGAGGTGCTGCCGCCGTCCTGCCGTGCCCGGGTGTCCGTGGAGGCGGCCGCCACGTTCGGCTGGCACCGCTGGATCGGCGACCTGGGCGAGGCGATCGGGATGGAGACGTTCGGTGCATCGGCGCCCGCGGGTGCGCTGTACAAGCACTTCGGCTTCACGCCCGAGCGCGTCGCAGAGGCGGCTCGCGCGGTTGCGAAGCGAGCAAAAACGTAAACGGAGGGGCAACATGAGCACCGCGACCGAGGTCAATCCGCGACTGAAGCGACTCACCGAGGCCGGCGTCAGCGTGTGGCTCGACCAGATCCGACGCTCCTTGATCGAGAGCGGCGAGCTCGAGCGGCTGGTTTTGGAGGACTCGCTTCGCGGCGTGACGTCCAACCCCTCGATCTTTGCCAAGGCGATCCTCGGCTCCAAGGACTACGACGACGAGCTCGTGCAGTACGCACGCGAACAGCTCGACTCGGTCGAGATCTATGACCGGATTGCGGTCCGCGACGTGCAGCTGGCCGCCGACGTGTTGCTCGACGTGCACCGACAGTCCAACGAGCGCGACGGCTTCGTGTCGCTCGAGGTAGCCCCGGATCTCGCCCACGACCAGGAGCGGACGATCGAGGCGGCGCGCACGTACTGGAAGGCGCTGGGCCGACCCAACGTGATGATCAAGATCCCGGGGACCTCGGAAGGCATCGGGGCGATCGAGCAGGCGATCTACGAGGGCATCAACGTCAACGTCACGCTGCTGTTCTCCGTCGAGGCCTACGAAGAGGTGGCGAACGCCTACATCCGCGGCTTGGAGCGCCGCCAGGAAGAGGGCCTGTCGCTCGACGTCAACTCGGTCGCGTCGTTCTTCGTTTCGCGCGTGGACACCAACGTCGATCGCAAGCTCGAGGAGCTCGGGCGCACCGATCTCGCCGGAACCGCGGCCGTCGCTAACGCCCAAGCCGCCTATCGCCGCTTCCAGGAGCTCTTCTCGGGTCCCCGCTGGGAGGGCCTGCGCGACGGGGGCGCCGCGGTACAGCGACCGCTGTGGGCCTCGACCGGAACCAAGAACCCGCAATATTCGGACACCATGTACGTCGACGGGCTGGTCGCGCCGCACACGGTCAACACGATGCCAATGGCCACGTTGCTGGCCGTCGCGGACCACTCCGAGGTGACCGGGCCGACCGGCGCGCAGGACCCCACCGAAGCGCTCGATGCGCTAGCCGGGGCGGGGATCGACATGAAGCAGGTCACCGACGAGCTGTTGATCGACGGCGTCAAGCAGTTCGAGGACGCGATGAACGAGTTGCTGGCCGGGATCGAGGAGCGCCGCGCCGCGGTCGCGACCGGCCGACCCCCGAGGATCCAGTCCAGCCTGCCGTCGGACCTCGAGAAGCCGGTCGCCGAGCGTGTCAAGAAGGCCGTCGGCGACTCGGTCGCCAAGCGCGTCTGGCAGCGCGACCCGTCGCTGTGGGGAGGGCCCGGCGTACCCGAGATCGAAGATCGGCTCGGCTGGCTGACCGTGTCGGAGGCGATGCTCGAGCAGGCGCCGTTCATCGACGAGTTCGTCCGCGAAGTCCGCGACGAGGGGTTCACCGACGCCGTCCTGCTGGGGATGGGCGGCTCCTCGCTCGGCCCAGAGGTGATCCGCCGCTCCTACGGCGACCTCCCCGACGGGCTGCGCCTGCAGGTGCTCGACTCGACCCATCCCGACGCCGTGCTCGCCGTGCAGGAGTCGATCGACGTCGAGAAGACGATCTTCATCGTCTCGTCCAAGTCCGGCGGGACGATCGAGACGCTGTCGCACTATCGGCACTTCAAGACGATGGCCGGACCCCACCAGTTCGTCGTGGTCACCGACCCGGGAAGTCCGCTCGAGGCGATCGCTCGCGACGACGGCCTGCGGCGCACGTTCGCCAACCCGCCCGACATCGGCGGACGTTACTCGGTGCTCTCGTACTTCGGCCTGGTTCCGGCGGCGCTGATGGGCGTGAACATCAGGGCCCTGCTTCACCGCTGCCAGGTCGCCGAGCAGATGTGCGCCCATTACGACTCCAGCGAGTCGAACTCCGGCCTGTGGGAGGGAGCCGCGTTGGGCGAGCTGGCGCGTCACGGTCGCGACAAGCTCACGTTCGTCGTCTCGCACCCGATCGAGAGCTTCGGTCTGTGGGCCGAGCAGCTCGTCGCCGAGTCGACTGGCAAACAGGGCCGCGGGATCGTGCCAGTCTGCGACGAGCCGCTGAGCGACTCGGCCGACGCCTACGGCAACGACAGGGTGTTCCTGTACCGGCGCAACTTCGACGAGCCCGAGGAGCGCCTGGATGCCTTCATCGAGAAGGTCGCGGCGGCCGGGCATCCCACGTTCACGCTTCCGGCCCACGGGGCCGCCGACCTCGGCCGGATCTTCTTCTTGACCGAGTTCGCCGTCGCGGTGGCGGGCTGGGCGCTCGAGATCAACCCGTTCGACCAGCCCAACGTGCAGGAGGCCAAGGACAACACCAAGCGGGTGCTCGATTCCGGATCGATCCCCGAGCTCGAGGCGGCCGGCGACGAGCAGTTGCGCGCATTACTCGGCGACGCAAACCCGCCTCACTACGTGGCGATCATGGGCTACGTGCCGCCGTCGGACGAGTTCGACGCCGCCGTCGCCGAGCTGCGAGCAGCGATCCGCGCAGCCACCGGGGCGGCCACCACGTTCGGCTACGGCCCGCGTTTCCTGCACTCGACCGGACAGCTGCACAAGGGCGGCGCGGCGACCGGCCGGTTCCTGCAGCTCGTCAACGATCCACAGCGCGACGTCGACGTCCCCGACGCCGACTACTCGTTCGGGACGCTGATCGCCGCACAGGCGGCGGGCGACCTGGAGACGTTGCGCGCGCACGGCCTGCCGGCCGAGCGCGTCAGGCTCGACGGCGACCCCGTGGCGGCCGTCACGGAGCTCACCAAGAGAATCGCCGGGCTACTGCAAGGGGGTTAGTGCCAAAGTGATCGCGGACGGGAGGAACCGATGAGCACCGCCGTCGCACACCAGACCGGCGACGAGAACCCTCTGGTCGAGGGTCTCGAGCGACTGCCCGTTCACCCGACCGCGCTTGTGATCTTCGGCGCCACCGGGGACTTGGCGCACCGCAAGCTGCTGCCGGCGCTCTACAACCTCGCGCACGAGGGTGCGCTGCCGGAGCGGTTCGAGCTGGTGGGGGTGTCGCGGCGCGACCGGCCAGACTCGGACTTTCGCGCTGACGCGCGTGAATCGATCGAGAAGTTCTCCAGACGCAAGCCCGATCCCAACGTGCTCGATGGCCTGCTCGCCAACGCCCGCTACGTGCCGGGATCGTTCGACGACGACCAGGTGTATTCGGAGCTCGAGCAGGCGCTGTCTGAGTTTGACCAGCAGGCCGGACAGCGGCTGGACCGGGTCTTTTACCTGTCCACAGCGCCGGAGTTCTTCCCGGTGATCGCCGGCAAGCTCGGAGCCGCGGGCCTGAACGAGTCCGAGAAGGCGCAGGTCAGGATCGTGATCGAGAAGCCGTTCGGGTACGACCTCGCATCGGCCCGTCAGCTCAACGTCGAGGTCCTCGACGAGTTCGACGAGACCCAGGTGTTCCGGATCGACCACTATCTGGGCAAGGAGACAGTCCAGAACCTCTTTGCGCTGCGCTTCGCCAATGCGCTGTTCGAGCCGGTGTGGAACCGCAACTTCATCGACAGCGTCCAGATCACCGCCGCCGAGGACATCGGGATCGGCAGCCGGGCCGGCTACTACGAGGGCGCGGGGGCGCTGCGAGACCTGGTGCAGAACCACATGATGCAGCTGCTGGCGCTGCTGGCGATGGAGCCACCGGCGTCGTTTGAGGCAAACCGGCTGCGCGACGAGAAGCTCAAGGTGCTCGAAGCGATCGTGCCACCGACCGTCGAGCAGGTGCCGTCGATGGCGGTCCGCGCGCAGTACGGCCCCGGGGTCGTGGGTGGCACACAGGTGCCGGGCTACCGCGAGGAGCCGGGCGTTGCACCCGACTCGCGCACCGAGACATACGCAGCGCTGCGCTTGCACGTGTCCAACTGGCGCTGGGCCGGAGTGCCGTTTTACTTGCGCACCGGCAAGCGGCTGGCTCGCAAGGTGACCGAGATCGCCGTCACGCTCAAGCCGGTCCCGCACCTGGCGTTCCAGAGCACCGGGTCCGTCGGAGTGCAGGCCAACCAGATAGTGCTCACGGTCCAGCCCGACGAGGGCGTGTCGGTGTCGCTGGGGGCGAAGATCCCCGGCTCGCGGCTGCGAATCCGCCCCGTCAACATGGAGTTCCGCTACGGAACCTCATTCATGTCGGAGTCCCCCGAGGCCTACGAGCGGCTGATCCTCGACGCGATGCGCGGCGACGCGACGCTGTTCACGCGTAACGACGAGATCGAGGCACTGTGGGGGATCATCGACCCGATCCTCACGGCATGGCACGAGGACACCTCCTCGCCGGTCCCGCAATACCCGTCCGGGTCAGCTGGGCCCGAGGAGGCCAACATGCTGCTGGCCGAGGGGCAGCGCTGGCGGCGGTTGTGAGGGCGTGACCCAGGACGTCTGGTCAGCGCAGGGCACGACGCCCGATGCCATCGAGGCGGCGCTGCGCGAGATGCTGCGCGAGCGCCACGCCGCCAATCAGGCGCTGGCGCCAGCGCGGGTGCTCAACCTGGTGGTGATCGTCGACCGCTCGTGGAAGGGCGAGATCGCCAACCGCCTTGAGCGCGTGGGCCGCTACCACGCCTCGCGCACGATCCTGTGCGCGGTGGAGGAAGGCCACAAGGGGCTCGACGCGGTCGCGATCATGAACTACGACGAGCCCTCGCCCGGCCTGGTGGGAGTGATGCACGAGCAGGTGGAGATCGACATAGGCCCGGAGCAACTTCCCGGCCTTGATACGATCGTCGACCCGATCGTCGTCTCCGACCTCCCGACGATGATCTGGTGTCCGCACGGGCACGACGAGGCCCTGGAGGCCCTGCGGCACATGGTCGACGTGATCCTGCTCGATTCCGACGACCTCGCCGATCCGGCGGCCGCACTGGCACGCGCCGCCGATCTGCTGAGCTCCGCATATGTCGTGGATCTGGCCTGGTTGCGCACGACGCCGTGGCGCGAACGGCTGGCGGCGAGCTTCGATCTCCCAGAGCAGCTGGCGATGCTCCCAGAGCTCGACTCGCTGTCGATCCGCCACCAGCCGAACTCGGGCGCGAGCGCCGTCCTGCTCGCGGGATGGTTGGCGTCCCGCCTGGGCTGGGAGGTCGCGCCCCTGCGCTCGGACAACGGAAGTCCTCCACACGCCGCGGCACGCGGACCGAAGGGACCCGTGCAGATCGAGCTCGATCCGCTCGAGCAGGAGGCTCCCGGCCTCGCGGGTGTGACCGCATCGTGCGGGTCGCGGTACTCGCTGTCACTCGATCGGGGGCGTGGCGGACTACGCGCCCGCGAGCGCGTCAACGGCGACGAGCGCGAGTGGCAGGTGCTCGGGGCATCCCGCGGCGAGGGAGGGATCCTCGGCGAGGGCGTTCGCCAGGCGCTGCTGCGCGACCCGACGTACGGCCCGGCGCTGGGGGCGGCCCGGGGGCTGTCTTCGTGACGGTCGAGATCGAGGTCGTGGAGGACCCGGCACGGGCATGCGGTGCCATGCTCGTCGGCGCGTCGCTCGGAGGCGGGCACGTCGTTCTGACCGGTGGGTCAACTCCGCGGGCGGCGTACGGAGAGCTCGTCGCGGCGGTCAAGAGCGTCGGCCTGGATCTCAGCGACACGACCTACTGGCTCGGGGACGAGCGCTGTGTGCCGCCCGGCGATGACCGCGCCAACTCCCGGATGATCGAGGAGTCGCTGCTGGCCCCGCTGGCCGGCGTGACGGAGCCGACGTTCAAGCGGATCAAGGGCGAGCTGGGCCCGGACCAGGGAGCCGACGACTACGAGCGCGAGCTGACGGAGGCCGGGCCTCCGAGGTTCGACTTACTCCTGCTCGGCGTGGGTCCCGACGGTCACACCGCATCTCTGTTCCCGGATCAGCCCACGGTCTCCGATCGCTCGCGGCTGGTGGTCGGCGTCGAGATGTCGGGGCTGGAGCCGTTCGTCCCGCGGGTCAGCTTCACGTTTGAGGCGATCGCCAGGGCGCGTCGGGTAGTGGTGCTGGTGTCCGGCGAGTCCAAGGCCGACGCGGTCGCGGCCGCGTTTGGCCGGGGCGCGCGGCCCGATCCTCACGTGCCGTCGTCGTACCTGCCCGAAGTGGCGCAGGAGCTGCTCATCTTGACCGACCCGGCCGCGGCAGGGCGCTTGTGAACCGGTCACCGTGGGGGGCGGGCGACGACGCGCGGACGCGTAGCCAGTCGTTCTCGGGCACTTCGAACGTGATCGGGGTGGACCTGGGCGGGACGAAGGTCGCGGTCGCCGCCCTGCGCGGGATCAATCTCGGCGATGCGCTCGTCAAGCCGACCAACCGCTCCGGCGGCGACGCCCTGATCGATCAGCTGGTGGAGATGATCGAGACCGCGGGGGAGGGCAGGATCGACGGGGTCGGCGTCGGCGTCCCGTCCGTGGTCGAATTCGAGACCGGAAGGGTCGTCTCCTCGGTCAACATCCCGCTGGTCGACGTGCCGCTGCGCCAGGTGCTCGGCGATCGGCTGGGCGTGCCCGTGTTCGTCGACAACGACGCCACCGTCGCCGCGCTCGCCGAGGCCCACGACGACCGCCTGTTGCTGGTCGCGCACAACCTCGTGATGCTGACAATCGGCACAGGGGTGGGCGGCGGCATCGTGCTCGGCGGACGGATCTACCGGGGCGCGACGGGAGGCGCGGGCGAGTTCGGCCACACCATCGTCGACCTGGACATGGACCGCCCGATCCCGTCGCCGGGGCGCTTCCCCGTTCAGGGGTCGCTCGAGTCGGTTGCATCCGGGCTGGCGCTCGACCGCTTGGCGGCCGAGGCGGCGCAGGAGCACCCCGAATCGACGCTCGGGCTGTTGCGGGCCGATGGCAAGCCGATCCTCGGTCCCGAGACGGTGGAGGCCGCACGCGATGGAGATCCGGTCGCCGTGCGAATCGTGGAGTTGTGGGGCGAGCGCATCGGCATCGGGATCGCCAACGCGATCAACACGTTTGATCCCGACGAGGTCGTGATCGGAGGCGGCGGGGCCCAGGCCGGCGATCTGCTGCTCGAGCCGGCACGCCGCGTCGCGCTTGCCTACGTGGTTCCAGGGCTCGGCGGCAAGACCCGGATCCGCCTGGCGTCGCACGGCATTCGTGCGGGCGTGCTGGGCGCCGCGCTGCTCGCCGCCCACGAGCTCGAAGGCCCTGGCATCCCATCAACCACGGAGGTACAGTCGTGACGCTTCTCGAGAGAGCGAGACACCGATGATCGTCGCCTGTGGGTTCGACCATGCCGGGGTGCCGTTGCGCGAGCGGCTGCTCGCCGTGGTCGCCGAGGCCGGTCACGAGGTGCTCGACCTCGGGACTGATACGACCGACCCGGTCGACTACCCGGACAAGGCGCTCGAGGTCGGCCGCGCGGTCGTCTCCGGCAAGGCGGACCGCGGGATCCTGGTGTGCGGCTCCGGCGCCGGCGTCTCGGTCGCCGCGGGCAAGATCAAGGGCGTGTACGCGTCCACTATCCACGACACCTACACCGCCCATCAAGGTGTCGAGCACGACGGCATGAACGTGCTGTGTATGGGCGCTCGCATCATCGGCGCCGCGCTGGCTGCCGAGATCGTCGAGGCGTTCCTGCGGGCGGAGATCTCCGACGAGGAGCGCCACGTGCGCCGGCGCGCGAAGGTCCTCGAGATCGAGCGGACCGGAGGCGACGAAAGGAGCCAGTCATGAGCATGCGCGTGGTCGAATGCAACATCTGTGGAGAGACGCTGTCGGGAACGACCGACGACGAGCTGCTTCGACGGGTGCGTGCGCACATGGAGGCCGAGCATCCATCGGTGGAGTTCGACGAGGCCGCGACCCGCGAAATGATCGCCAACGAGGCATACGACGCCAGCGACAGCTGACGCCGGGGGCTTAATGGGGGAGTGAGTGATGTCGGGACCGAAGATGCCTGAGATCCTGCTGGTGCGCCACGGCGAGACTGAGTGGAGCCTGTCCGGACAGCACACCAGCCACACCGACCTGCCGCTGACCGAGAATGGGCGTCGTAAGGCGGGGCCTTTGCGCGAGGCGCTGGCGGGGCGGTCGTTTGCGCTCGTGCTCTGCAGTCCGCTGCGCCGGGCTCGGGAGACGTGCGAGCTGGCCGGCTTCGGCGACCGTGCCGAGATCGACTCCGACCTGCACGAGTGGGACTACGGCGAGTACGAAGGCCTGACCACGCCGCAGATCCGCGAAAAAAGGCCGGACTGGAATCTGTGGACGGACGGCAACCCGGGTGGAGAGTCGCCCTCCGACGTCGCGGTGCGGGCCGACCGTGCGATAGCGCGCTTGAAGGGAGCGGACGGCGACGCGATCGCGTTTGCGCATGGGCACATCCTGCGGGTGCTCGCGGCGCGGTGGATCGAGATGGACGTGAGCGCGGGCGCCAGGCTGGTGCTCTCGCCAGGGACGATCTGCACGCTCGGGTACGAGCGCGAGACGCAGGCGATCCTGAGCTGGAACGTCACGCCCTGAGGGGCACGCCGACCGGGCGCGAAAACGACCAACGCGCCCGCTTCGACGGTCGAGTGGGTCTTAGCCGTCGCCCACCGATGGAAAAGACCAAGCCAGCTGGACGAGGGCGCGAACGGGTCGTTTTCCGCGTTCGTGCGCTCCTCTCAACGCTGCCACGTCATGACATCTGTCATGGCTGATTTGGGCCGCCCGCCACTTACGCAGAAGGCGGGCAAAACCTACGGTTCCAGCCATGACATCTACTCATTCACAGACACACGGACCGGCAATCACAGTAAGCGGTCTGCGCAAGGCCTACGGCGAGTTGGAGGCCGTCCGCGGCGTCAGCTTCGAGGTCGCGCGGGGCGAGGTCTTCTGCCTGCTCGGGCCCAACGGCGCGGGCAAGACCACCACGGTCGAGATCCTCGAGGGCTACCGCCTGCGCAGCGGCGGAGAAGTGCGGGTGCTTGGACGCGACCCGGCCGCGGGCGAGCGCGAGCTGCGCGAGGCGGTCGGAATCGTGCTCCAGCAGTGTGGAGTCCAGACCGACCTCACCGTTCGCGAGCTCGTCGAGATGTACGGGCGCTACCACGGGCGCAGCCGTCCGGTCGACGAGGTGATCGCGCTGGTCGAGCTGAGCGAGAAGCGCAACGTCCGCGCCAAGAACCTGTCCGGCGGGCAGCGGCGGCGGCTGGACCTGGCGCTGGCGCTGGTGGGAGACCCGGAGCTGATCTTCCTCGACGAGCCCACCACCGGGTTTGATCCGGCGGCGCGGCGCCAGGCCTGGTCGACGATCAAGTCGCTGTGCGAGCTCGGGAAGACGATCATCCTGACCACGCACTTCATGGACGAGGCGCAGGCGCTCGCCGACCGCGTCGCGGTGATGCGCGGCGGCGAGATCATCGCCACGGGCAAGCCCGACGAGATCGGCGGCCGCGACCTTCGCCCGGCCGAGATCCGTTTCGCGCTTCCGCCCGACTGGTCGCTGGGGGACATTCCCGACGTGCCGGCGGTGGGGCGGGAGATCCAGGCCGACCGCGTGACCGTGTTCACCCGTGAGCCCGTGATCGCGGCCCACGAGATCACGACCTGGGCGCTGTACCACGACGTCGAGCTCGCTCACTTCTCGGTGACCCAGCCGACGCTCGAGGACATCTACCTGGAGCTCACCGGCTCCGCCGACCAACATCAAATGACCAATCAGGAGGTAGTTCGATGAGTGCGTTGCTGAGCCCGGCGCTCAAGCGCGACCTGGGGCTGGTGGGATGGCAGATGCGCTACGAGCAGCGGGCCTACTGGCGCAACCGCGGGCGCGGGATCTTCACGTTCGTGTTCCCGCTGATGTTCCTGGTGATCTTCGGCGCGCTGGACAAGGGCCAGACGCTGTCGTCCCGGGGCGGCATCCCGTACGACGACTTCTTCGTGCCCGGGATCCTCGCCTACGGCGTGATCGCCACGACGTTCGTGAACATGGCGATCAGCACGGCGATCCTGCGCGACGAGGGGATCCTCAAGCGGATGCAGGGCACGCCGCTCCCGCGCTGGGCGTATGTCGCGGCGCGGATCGGCTCGACGATCGTGATCGTCGGTGGGATCACGGTCGTGACGCTTGGCATCGGGGTACTTGCCTACGGCGTCGACATCCCCGCGTCGACGTTCCCGGCGCTGATCGTTACGCTTGCCCTCGGAACCGCGGCGTTTACCACGCTCGGGATCGGGGTCACCAGGTTCATCCCCAACTCCGAAGCCGCACCCGTGATCATCAACCTGATCGTCCTTCCGTTGTCGTTCATCTCGAGCATCTGGTTCCCGACCGACAACATGCCCAACGCGCTGGTCCAGATCGCGAAGGTGTTCCCGATCCGGGCTTTGGCCGACGGCCTGCAGACCGTGTTCGATCCAAGGACGGTGGGCGCCGGCTTCAACGCGCAGGACTTGAGGACGCTTGCGATCTGGACGGTCGCCGGAGTGTTCTTGATGGTGCGGTTCCTGCGGCGTCCGCTGGGCGAGGCCGCGTGAGCGAGGTTGCCGGCACGAAGAGCGATCGCGAGCGTTCACCCGCTCGCGATCGCTCTGCCGACACGATCGTCAGCCGCCTGACCGACGCGCGCCTCGGGGATCCGCCCCGAACCGTCGTGGGTCGGATGCGGATGTTCATCTGGCTGGTGTTCATCGCGATCCCGCTCGTCGACGCGGTCTCGAGCCACAACGGTGGGGTGGCCAAGGCCGTGACGGTCGTCGCGGCGATCGCGTTCGTGGCCGTGTTCGTGGCAGTCGCCGTGAGGCAAGACAAGCCACTGCCGGACGGGCAAGCGCTGCGCTCGGTGGGCACCTTGCTGGTGATCTCCGTGGCGCTCACCGCGCTCGACCGGCAGGGCTGGGGGACGCTCTTCATCTTCACGGTGGTGGCGATCGCGATGTGCGTCCGGTCGCCACTCAATTTTTATGGCGTGTTGCTATGCACGGCCCTGTGCGTCGGCTCGCTGTTGGCCATCGATGCGGCGGCGGGGGCGATCTTCGGGTTCGCGAGTTCGACACTGGGCGTCGGGATGCTGATGCTCGTGGTCGCGGATCTGCGCACGCGCAACCGCGAGCTGCACGCGGCGCGCGCCGAGCTCGCGCGCCTCGCGGTCGCCGACGAACGCGCTCGCTTCGCGCGCGACCTGCACGACCTGCTCGGCCACAGCCTTTCGGTGATCGCTTTGAAGGCCGAACTCGCCGGCCGGCTGATGCGTGAGAAGCCGACCGAAGCGGCGGGACACGTGTCCGAGATCGAGCAGGTGGCCCGCGGTGCGTTGACCGAGGTGCGCGAGGCTGTCAGCGGCTACCGCCAGCCGACGCTCGATGACGAGATCGCCGGCGCGAAGATGGCGCTTTCCGCAGCTGGCATCGAGGCGCGGATCGAGCGCCCGGCGGTGACGTTCGATCCCGCGATCGAGGCGGTGCTGGCATGGACGGTGCGCGAGGGAGCGACCAACGTCATCCGCCACAGTGGCGCCGGCCATTGCTCGGTGAAGGTGACGGCCGGGCTTGCCGAAGCCGGGGTGGAGGTCGTGGACGACGGTCCGGGGTGCGAGGATGCCATCGCCAACGGCCACGACGGTCACGGGCTCGAGGGACTGCGCGAACGCGTCGTTCGGTTGCAGGGGCAGATTGAAGCGGGTGCCGCTGCCACTGGTGGGTACAGGCTCGCCGTCCGGGTCCCGGTGCCGACGCCGTGATCCGCGTCCTACTGGCCGAGGAT
This sequence comes from Solirubrobacteraceae bacterium, assembly GCA_035693425.1. Taxonomy (GTDB): domain Bacteria; phylum Actinomycetota; class Thermoleophilia; order Solirubrobacterales; family Solirubrobacteraceae; genus Palsa-465. The sequence continues at coordinate 2,299 of DASSGR010000094.1, read as the reverse complement.
CAGGGCATGGTGCGCGGCGCGCTGGCGAGCCTGCTCGGCCTGGAGCCGGACATCGACGTGGTCGCGCAGGTTGCCCGTGGTGACGAGGTCCTCGCGGCGGCGCGGTCGGTCGACCCCGACGTCGCCTTGCTCGACATCGAGATGCCGGGTGCGACCGGGCTCGAGGCGCTGGCGGAGCTCCGCGGGGCCCTACCCGGCTGCCGGATCCTGATCCTGACTACGTTCGGGCGCCCGGGCTACCTGCGCCGCGCGATGGAGACCGGTGCGTCGGGCTTCCTGCTCAAGGACGCGCCCGCCCAGGAGCTCGCGTCGGCGATCCGCCGTGCGGTCGCCGGGGAGCGCGTGGTGGATCCCGGCCTGGCGGCGGCCGCGCTCAGCGAGGGCGAGAGCCCGCTGACCGCCCGCGAGCACGAGGTGCTCGCCGCCTCGAGGAACTACGCGACCGTCGCGGACATCGCCGGCGCCCTTTACCTGTCGCCGGGCACGGTGCGCAACCACCTGTCGTCGGTGATGCAGAAGCTCGACGCGCGAAATCGCGCGGAGGCTCTGAAGTTCGCCGAGGAGAAGGGCTGGCTCTGAAAGCCGTCGCGGGGCAGGCGGGCTCTGGCGATCAGTCCGCCGGCGCGAGGCCGGAACCGCCGTTGCGGCGTGCTGACAGCTCGATCACGATGTCGATCCAGCGGCCGAGCTGATTGCGCACGGTCGGTCCCGAGGGCAGGTCGGGGCGGCCGGTTGAGAGCACCACGTAGGACTGAAATCGCGGCGGGTTTCCGAGCTGGTCGGCGACCCTCTCGAGCGCTCGCCAGCACGCCTCCGTGTCCCAGACCCGGCGAGAGCCGCGTCCGCGGCCATGCTGCAGGGGCTCCAGGCCGGCGGCCACCACCGCGGCCTGCCAGCCGTCGAATCGCTTGCCCAGCGTAAGGATGCTGGCGAGGCCCAGATCATGGGCCTGTGCGCGGTACTCCTCCTGGGTCGGCGTGTGCCCGATCCGGGCGGCTACGTCCCGAATGCCGTCGATCAGCTGCTGGTCGGTGTAGCGGGGCGTGCGCGTGCGCATCACGATCGATCGGTTGCGGTAGGCCCGGTCCATCGGCGTCAGAACGATGTCGATCGAGCGTTGCACCCGCGCGGCGGGAAGGCCGAGCCGGGCCGCGATCGTCGCGACCGGCAAGCCGGCGCGCCACCATTGGCGGATCTCCTCCGACCGCTGCTGCATGATCTCGGCCTCGCGCGCGCGCCGCGCCGCGATCACATCGGGAAGCTCGGGGCCGCCGCGGTCGCGCACGATCTCGTCGACGCGCTGGCGCGAGATCCCGTAGTGCTCGCCGATCTGGCGAAGCGTCCAGCCCGCCGCTCTGAGTTCGAACATCTCCCGGTCGCGATCGGAAAGGGGGCGCTGGCGCCCGTTGCCGTCCGGGTGGCCACTGGGGCTCGCGGAATGGCCATTCGCGCTTGCAGACGAGCTGGATGTAAGCCCTGAGGTCATTCCGTGGGAGTGGCGCGGTGGCCGATGAAGCGAAGCCACGCTATTCATACGTCTACGCACTGTCAAGTAGGAAATACGAGCAATCCCGAGGGTTTGAGGCGCCCGATCTTGCCGCCCGTTCGCCCCGGAAGGCGGGGTCACAGCTCGTCTGGAGAGGGTGCGGTGAGCGCGCCCTAGAAGCTCACCCTGCAGTGCGATGCGGCTGAGAGGACTCGAACCTCCACGCCCCTAAGGGCACAGGCACCTGAAGCCTGCGCGTCTACCAATTCCGCCACAGCCGCGGGCTTATGACCCTATCAAGGAGGCGGCTTTCCGGATCAGACCCGCTACCCTCCATCACCGGCCCTCGCCGCTATCGTCTAGGGGACTAGGACGCCGCCCTCTCACGGCGGAAACCCGGGTTCGAATCCCGGTAGCGGTATCGGTAGTGAAAGCCCCGCAATCGCGGGGTTTTTTGTGTCGGAACCGGCACTCGAAAGGGCCTCGAAACCGGCTCAGACGGCCGTCGTCCGAACCAGATCCGAACCGACTTTTCCGCGGGCCTTCCGGATCTCGGCTTCGGCGTCGATTCGCTCGGCGTCCTCGTACTCGGCGATCAGGTGTGCGTAGGTGGAGAGCAGCACTGCCAGCGAGTGGCCGAGCTGCTTGGCCACGTACACCGGCTGGCGCCCTTCGGCGAGCAGTAGTGATGCGAAGCTGTGCCGGAGGTCATACGGACGCGGAACCTCGTGGAGCCCCGCCGCGCGGCACGCCGGCGCCCAGCGGTCGTTGCGCCAGATCTGCCACGCCGTCTTATCCCATGGGTTCGCGTCG